>JAFTBP010000005.1 GCA_017455145.1 Candidatus Saccharimonadota bacterium
CCAACGAGAGTTAGAACGAGAAAGACCAACGAGGCGTGCGCGCCTAGTTAGTTTCTTAGTTCTGTTATACCCCCCCCCGTGTTGACCTGATTGACATTGTTGACCTTCCCTTTATTTGCGATTTATAGTCTTCTGGCAAAAGAGCCAAAATGACCTTTGTATGGGTCTATTGTAGCATAGGCGGAATGCCAATGCAATATTAATATCATCTTGACTTTTTAGCGTAAGTGTGATATAATGGAAAAATGGGCGGAGGCCCTGGAATTCCTCCCTGTTTAGCGACGGGGGTAACTAACAAAGGAGGTGCACCTTTATGCGAGAAAGTAGCTATGACAACAGAGTTGTGGAACGCGTCCAACAACTCACGGGACTGACTGGAAATAGTCTGGACTATGCAGTAGGAGCGGCCGTTATGACCGCGACCATCGGAAAATATCCGACCAAGGTAGATTTATACACCTACCTCGGAGTTTCCGAGAGAGAGATGGACCATATCTCACATCAGGCATCAAAAGAAGCCTGGAACGGAACGGCTTATCAGAGTTGGCTTGACGAAGCCGACGCGGTGTTTGATCACAAAGCCAAAAATATGGTTTATACACTAGCAACAGACCTGGTTGCAAACAACTATCTAGACGATAGGGCCGACGGTAACGGAAAAGTAAGACTATTCCTAGACAGTATGATTCCTGCTCAAAAAATCTATAGCCGGGCACTCTTCTCTGGATATCTAATCACATTAGAATATCTCAGACATAGAGAAAGAGGACTGGAGTCGACGTTGACTCAGTTTATTAGGCTAAGATATGGGAGACTTCGCGGAGTCTATGACGATTTGGTCGTGCTCTGTCAGGCTGTGGCAGAAAATGACTCGGCTGGAAGTTTTCTTAAAGATGACTATGGCTATGTCATCGGTAGAATGAGAGAGCTCTTGAAAATCTCTGACTAAAGTTCTGTAGCTACACGCAAAAAGACCGCAAGTGATTTGCGGTCTTTTTCCTTGCGTGGTAGCGCGTCCACGCTAGGCGCGAGCGATTATTAGTTGGCATTAATACAACGGACGCTAAGACCACGGTGTTTGCCGTAAATGTTAGGCTCGGATGGTTCAACTTTGGAATTACTGACATAAAAACGGTAGGCGCGTTTCTGTTCGTTAGCTACTGGCGTGCTAGACCAATAGCGGCCAATCTCTCCGGAAGCCTGCGTGTCTCCAGCCTCGCGAGCGCCAGACAGGACAAAGTGTGGGCCACCAGCATCTTTCAGCATGAGGGCTGGAGTGTTATAGCCAGCATCATAGAGCGCTTGGAACTCGCCATTTGGACCGCCTTTCGGTAGTCTCCAGCCGGCTGGGCAGATAGAATACTCTGTATCAGTATTTGTACTACGTTTGCCATAAGTTGCGGTAGCAGTATACCAGTTATAGTAGTTGCCATATTCTGGGTGGCCGGAGTTACCAGCATCAATATAGTTCATAGTGATAAGGCGTTCATAACATCCGGCGCTGTTACCGTTGCACCATCTATTCACACTATTGCGCGAAGATGGAATTGTAACGGTTTTGCCCGACGGAAGGTTTGAGTCGGCGCTAGTGATAGTAATGTCTTCTAGGCGGAGGTTTTCTGTCATCCAGCATCTACCATCAGCCAATTTCTTGACTTGGTAAGCCTTACCATCGCGCACGTCAATCATGGTATGGGTCGGGACGACGGTGGTTTTGTCATCCACGGCAGAATATTCAGCCCATGACGTTACATCTCTAGTAGCAGAGGCGGACGGAGTAACTAGGTTGTCGCAAAACTCTGGCCAGTCAGCGAAGCCTTGTAAGGTTTTTAGGGTCCAGATATTGTCTGGTGTGGTATCCTTGATTGGGATGATTTCTGAATAGACCTGACCATAGCGTGGAATGTCTATATAAATATGATTCTCGCCAAGCGACGTTTCAATGGTAGTGCAATTTAGTTGTAGAGCGACTTGTTTTGTTCTACTGCATTCTAGCTCCTTATTAGAATAAGTTGATACTGGCGTGCCATTGTTCGTTACATCTTCATACTCTGTGGCGGTTAGAAGATAGACGTGAGTTTCAATTTCTGGAGTCGTTGAATAGAGTGATGTAGTGATCTGCAAAGTTTCGCCACCGCGTTCAAAAATTGCGGCCGGAGTAAAGTATAGGTCTGGGCTAGTCGCGTCATCGGCAATTGCCGTATAGAGCACCTTGTTTGAGTAGGTCCCAGCAGCAGTTTCGTAGCCGGCTCGAAGCCCATAATAAACGGTCAAGGTATCTTCGCCAAAGCTATCGGTTTCGGCGATTTTTTGAGCAGGCTGGTCGCTTTCAGGTATGGCAGCGAATTTGTTATCATTTGGTGTTCCACTTTGCATAGTGTCATAGTTCGCATCAAAGCCATTTGAGTCAACGAGTGCATCTTCGGAACTAGAGAAAGCGTATCCCCACCTACCGTTTGTGAGGGGTACTGGATTAGTGAAAGTCCCGGTGGACGTGATTGCTTTATCGTCATCTGCGTTATTAAGCAGAGAGTTGGTCGTGCCATTACTGCCAGTCATTTCTAGATATAGTTGATATCCGGTAGCCGAGGTGGTGCCGACATGAATATTTGATGAGACCACCGTCATGAGACCGTTAGTGTCTGGGGTAAGTTCAAGTGGGACTATCTCTGGGACAGAAATCGCAACGATAGAAGTTGGTCGTTCAACTTGAACCATAACTGTTTGGTCTCCTTCAATCTCTTCCGCGCTAACGTTCTTAATTGGCAAGGTCGCAAAATGCATAAAAGAGAACAAAAAAGCAGAAACAGAAGCGACAAATAAGCCATTTAATAAGCGTTTGCCCTTTTGAATTGTCATTTTTCGCACTCTACGTATTTCCTGTTTTATTATAGTATCATTATAGCACAAGCCTTTTAAAAAACCCACAAAAAAGGCTCCGATTAAGTTCGGAGCTCTTTTTTGTGTTTTTGTGCTTAGGCGCGAGCAAAGTGTGCGAAGGCGCGGTTAGCCTCGGCCATACGGTGACAATCTTCCTTCTTCTTAAAGGCAGCACCGGTTTCGTTGTAGGCGTCGACAATTTCGGCTTCTAGGCGCTTGGCATAAGGCATACCCTTGCGAGCGCGAGCAGACTGGACTAGCCAAGAGAAGGCAAAATGTTGCTGACGGTGGCCAGAAATTGGGAATGGAATCTGGTAGTTAGCGCCACCGACACGGCGGGATTTAACTTCAAAATCTGGACTAATGTTAGCAAGAGCTTTCTCAAAGACGGCGACTGGGTCTTCGCTCTTTAATTTCTTAGCGGCGCCCTCTAGGGCCTCATAGACAGCGCGCTCGGCGGCCTGTTTTTTGCCGTCTAACATAGATTTGTTAATAAGGCGCTGGACTAAGATGCTCTGGTATTTACGATCTTGGGAAACTTTTCTAACTAGAGAAGTAGTAGTTTTACGTGGCATTACTTGTCCTCCTTCTTAGCGCCGTATTTGGAACGGCCTTGTTTACGACCCTGGACACCTTGGAGGTCCAAAGTACCACGGACAATGTGATAACGAACACCTGGGAGATCTGGGACACGACCGCCACGAACTAGCACAACAGCGTGTTCCTGGAGGTTGTGGCCTTCGCCACCGATATAGGCCCAAACTTCCTGACCGTTTGTTAGGCGCACACGGGCAACCTTACGGAGAGCGGAGTTAGGTTTCTTTGGAGTCTTAGTAGTGACCTTAATACAGACACCGCGCTTTAATGGAGATGGCTGGTTGTAATAACGGGTTTTAAGCGTATTTACAATGGAACCGAGGGCTGGTGCCTTGGATTTTTTGATAGCCTTTTTTCTAGGCTTGCGAATCAACTGATTAATAGTTGGCATTAAAATATTCCCTTTAGATTATATTGCTGATGCCTGTCCGTTTACAGCAATGCGGACAAGCTTGAAACTCTTACAATAATAATAGCACAAAAAGAAAATAATAGCAATAGCCGAGCTCAGCTTTGGTCGCTCACGCCAGGAAGCAAAAAACTTGCTAGGCAGGTTTGTGACGCGGATGGGACGCTTACACAAACACTGTAGCAAGTTTTTTGCTTCTTGGGTTGCGCTCTTTTATGCGACGCAATCCTCTTGCATTATTTCTTCAAAACCTTTTTGTCGTACTTGGCGGAGCCGAAGGCGAGGATGAGGGTAAAGATAAATGGTAGGAAGATAAGGCCAATAGTTGTGCCAATGCCACGCTTAAAGGCCTTAGCGAGCTTGTAGTAAGCCATAATTCCGATAACTATTTCTATACCCGCGGCGCAGAATAAGAGGATAGGATAAATCGGGTTGCTAAATTCAGTGATTTGGCCGTCAGTAACCGTAGCCTGGCCTGCAGCGACAGCAATAAAGGTAACTAGGAAAGCTGCAATCTCTACGCAAACAAGCGTCCAGAAGCCACTCTTAAATCCGGAAATCTTGAACAAGATATAAACATTGTAGATAGGGATAAGAGATTTCCAGCCTTTTTCGCCAGCTTTGGTAAATATCTTCCAGCTTGCGATAATCATAATAATCGCGATAGCGATACTGGCGACGACGACCGTGCCGAGCATTCCGCCCATAAGTGCGCCCGCAGTTGCGGCTTCGGCGGTTGTAAGGGTTTCTGTTGATGAAGTTAGCATTT
Organism: Candidatus Saccharimonadota bacterium; assembly: GCA_017455145.1. Classification (GTDB taxonomy): domain Bacteria; phylum Patescibacteriota; class Saccharimonadia; order Saccharimonadales; family Saccharimonadaceae; genus Nanosyncoccus. The sequence continues at coordinate 4,656 of JAFTBP010000005.1, forward strand.
TTACTCCTTTTATGCTGTTATTTTACCCTTATTGTAAATCGCTTATGCTTATATGTCAAGCAAAATAGCGTGAAGGTAGATGTTTTACTTGACTTTTGACATTATTCGTGGTATAATTGAAGTATGGTAAATGATATTATCAAGTTATACAAGAACAAGAACGAGTTAAAGCTCGTTGAAATTGCTTATTTCTTTATGACGATTCTTTCTTTTATCGTGGCCGGAATTATTGCGCTGTTTTCTCAGTCTCTCGGTGTGAGCGTGCTAATAATTCCGCTAATCGCCCTAATTGCTGGCGTAATGAATATCGTTACCTGGGCGCTGGTAAAAACTGGGGTGGAATACCTCATATCTATAAAAGAAAAGAAAGAACCTGCTAAAAAATCTGCTAAAAAATAGTTAAACAAAAAATAACCCCCTTTAAGGGGGTTATTTTTTATTGGGCGTTTACTAGGAATTCTAGTGTCTTTTCTATCGTCATACGATTTTTGACATCTTGACGGACGCGAGGGTCCTTGAGATTCTTTAGAGCTTCTGGGGATTTCTTGTAAACGTCACGAAGCTCGGCAATCTTGGCGGAGACATCGTCGTCAGCTACGGTAATCTTTTGGTCACGAGCGAGAATCTGGAGGACGAGAGAAGCCTTAACGCGGGCTTCGGCAACCTTTCTAGCTTCTTTTTCCCATTCTTCTTCGGTCTTACCAACCTGTTTTAAGAAATCTTCAAATTTAAGACCCTGAGCGGCAGCATTACGGCTGATGTCGTCTTTTATGAATCTCATCTGGTCGGAAATGAGGATTTCTGGGGCAGAAACTTTGGACTTCTTGACTAGGGCTTCTACGAGGTCGTCTTTGTATTTCTCGGCGACTTTGTGCTCGTTCTGGGCAGAGAGGTTCTTCTTAATGTCAGCCTTCAAATCATCAATAGTCTTGAATGGGCCACATTTTTTGGCAAGTTCGTCGTCTAGCTTTGGTTTTACTACTTCGGAAATCTGTTTTAGGAGCACTTCAAAGACAACTTTCTTTCCGGCGAGATTTTCGGCGTGGTAATCCTTAGGGAAAGTAAGATCCAAATCAAATTTGTCGCCAACGGAATGACCGACAATTCCCTCTTCAAAGCCTGGAATGAAGGATTTGGAGCCAAGAGCTAGTTTGTAATCGTGGGCGGAGCCACCATCAAAAGGCTTGCCGTCTTTTTTGCCGGTAAAATCAATAATGACTTCGTCGCCGAGTTTAGCGGCGCGCTTAACTACCTTTTTCTCGGCATAAGCGGAGGCGATATTGTCTAGGACGTCTTTGATGTCTTTTTCGGCAACCTTGGCATCAGGTTTTTTGACGCCGAGTTTCTTAAAGTCGCCTAATTTTACGTCTGGGAGAATGTCGGCAGTAGCGGTAAATTCAGCGGATTCGTCTGGAACGTATTTATTAACAGAAACTTCTGGGATAACGAGAGGATTCTGTTTATTAGAGATGAAGGCCTGTGGAACGGCAGTACGAACGGCGATATCTAGGGCAACCTGAGAAACGTCGTTAGGATTTAAGTGCTTCTCTGCCATATCAGCAGGAACTTTGCCTTTTCTAAAGCCTGGGATTTTAACTTCTTTTGAAAGACGCTCAATGGCTTTTTTCTTGGCGTCGGCTAGTTCTTTTTTGTCTAGAGTGACTTTGATTTCCACCCGGGTATCTGAGATTTTTTTAACAACTGTTTTCATAGTTGTTAATTATAACACATTTTTTAAGATATTACATCGTTTAGGTAAGAAGTGCGGAGATGACGGACGGTAGTATTGGTGGTAGCGCCGAGTTTAATATCTGGCGCAAAAATTTCTTCTGGATCAAAGATGTTTTTAATCTTGGTATAGAGAGCGACTTCTTCGTCGGTGAAATGCTTTTCGGCGACAATGGCCTTCAGACGGCCTTCGGGAGCGCCACCAGTGATAGAACCACCGTGTTCGCGAAGGAGGGAGTCAAAATCATTGATGAATTTAATAACAAATTGGCGACCCTCAACGGTGTTTAGCTGGATGTCTGGGCGGATAGAGTAGTTACAGGTAGAGAAAGAGCCAAAGACTGGAAGCTCTTGGTCATAGGTCTTTTCCAGATCACGAAGGTCGGTTAGGAAGTTAGACAAATGCTCGGCTGGAACGTAAAAATCATCACAGATAGGAGTGCGCTCGCCACGGACGTCGTTATTTAGGTAACTTACGATAGCAGAGTAGAACCGCTGAAAATCAGTGGTGTTGTCATCTGTTTCGGCGACGGCGGCGGCGTTTTGTGGCAAAAGTTTCAGGCATTTTTTGAGTTTCTTGTTAATGTGGCGGGATTTATCATCAAAACCTGCCCAAACAAAATAGCCTTTGTTGAATTTTGGCGCAAAGAGAGACGGGTCTTTGCCGTGATCGGCGGAAGCTTTGAACATTCTGGCGTCATAGAGATTTAGCTCTTCTGGCATAAGTGGCATAATTTCCTGAATATAACTCTCGGCAGAGCTGATAGATTCAAAAGCGGCAATAAAGTGGCGGACCTTTGGCTGTAATACGCTGCATTGTAAAATAACCTCTGTAATAACGCCAAGTGTACCTTGGGCAGCGTAGAAAAGCGGAAGAAGATCAAAACTTTTTACTGGTTCGCGAATAACCTGGGAAATCATCTGGTAGCCAGCGGCGTCAACAGTGTTTCTGTCGCCTAGCTCCGCGACTAATTCGGATTTATCTTCTATGAGCTGGTCAATTTCGCGATAAATTTCACCCTCATAGGAAGTAAGCTCGGTTTTTTTAGTGAGATGACGACGGTTAATACGAGAAGTCTGGATGGCGTCGCCGGTAGAAATTACAGCTTCTAGACAGTCAACATAATAGTAAATGCCGTTGTATTTGCCGGCGGCGAAATCAGTTGTAAAGTTAGAGATGAGACCGCCAATAGTCTCGCGCGGGTCAGCAAGAACAGGAACGGTAAGACCATAAAGTGCCAAGGCGGAATTAAGCTGACCGAGCGTTACGCCAGCCTGAACACGAACGAGGCGAGAATGATCATCAATTTCTAGGATCTTGTTTAGATGCTCAGTAGAAAGAATAAGTCCAGTGCCGAGGTCGGCGCCGGTTTTGTCTAGACCGGAACCCCTAACAGAGATAGGGAGATGAACGGATTTCTTGGAAAGCTGATTCACAAAACGCACAATACGACGAACATCAGAGGTGTTTTCTGGAATAGCAACCATACGCGGAACGATTTTGAGCGCAGAACGATCGGTAGAGTATTTTTCTAAGATAGATGGCGAATCAAAAACATTGCCGATGATATGCTGATTAATGTATTTTGCAATTTTATTCACAAACCACCCTATAACTTTCTTACTTATTTCATTTTAGCACAAGAATTTTGGAAATGCAAAAGAAAATTAGAAATTTTTGCTTGACAGTACTTGACTTTATTTAAATTCTGTGATAAAATTATGCGGTTACTGTAAGAAGTTGTACATTTATGGAGGTAAAGAAAATGTCAAGTTACAACAACCCTGGTAAGGTTAACACTGAGGCTCTTAAAGCAAGTTTTACCAATAATGGTGGAACGATTGAGTCTAAGACGAATGAGGACGGTAGTACTCACTACACCGGTCATTTTAACGATAAGGGTCGCATAGACCGCTGTTCTTGGGATGAGGATAGTGACGGAAATGTCACAAATATGCACACAACCCGCGACAACGGCGATCACACTAACTACGGAAACGGGAAATAATCCCAAATCAAAATACAGGCGCCAAATTAGCTGAATTGGCGCCTGTTTTCATTTTATATCTAGATTGTCATGGTGCCCGAGACTGGACTTGAACCAGCACGCCTTGCGGCATATGCTCCTAAGGCATACGTGTATACCAATTTCACCACTCGGGCATAAATCTATTATAACACAAAAAGACGGCCATTACTAGCCGTCTTTTTATTTTTCTACTATTTATGCTTCGCGAGTGGCAAGTTTCTTTGAGGAAACGTAAGCCGTAAGGCCACCGAGGACGAGGGCGAAAGGAAGAATTTCCTCTGGACCGGTCTCTGGGACTGCGCCCTGAGCAGTAGCGGTGGTGCTTGGCTTGTTAGCCGTAGTAGAGTTGTTTTGAGTGGTTTTGCTAACACCTTCCGTGGCAGGAGCGTTAGATTCGGCAGGAACGGTAGAAATCTCGGTAGATTTACCCTTGCCATCATCTACGTTTGCAACCTGAGCAGGCTGATCAGTAGTAGCGTTTTTCTTTGAACCGCCAACAATGGCGATAATAGACCAAACTGCGATACCAAGAATAATCACAGCAATGGTTGTAGCAACGATGATAATGCGACGACGCTGTTCTTTATCATCATTAACGTAAGGATTAGTTTCCATAAAAACTCCAATAATAAATAACCTTTATTTCCACTATTATATCACGCTAGCGCTATAAAGTCAACACGCTAATCTAGTGACTATAGAAGGAGAGGTGGGCGGAGGCGTAGGATTTAGTGGTGAGGAGTTTTAGGCTCTTAAAATACTTTGCTGGGTCGATTGAATCGGGGTGGGACAAGACTAGGATTCCGTCGGGGTTTAGCATATCGGCTAGGTTTTCTAGAGAGGACGGGAAATTATCATAAGGAGGGTCGGCAAAAATCAGGTCAAATTCTAGGCCGTGTACCCTGGCAATATCGCCGTCGGCGACGGTGGCGATATCTTCTATGCCGAGTTTGGCTAGGTTGTCGGCGCAAATTTCGCCAGCATCCCAGTCGTTATCAATAAAAACACCCATTCTAGCGCCACGAGAGAGCGCCTCTATACCGATAGCACCCGAACCGCAATAAGCGTCGAGTATAGTTTCTGTGCCTGTCATAGGGCCTCTCAGGCTGTTTAGGACGTTAAATAGGGCTAATCTCTCACGCGAGCCCATAGGGTGAGTAGTGTTCCCCTCTGGGGACTTAAGTAGACTACCGTTGAATCTACCTCCGGTAACGTGAATATCGTTGTGGGTTTTTCTAGGCTTTGGCATTTTGGTCCTTATCTGTTATATGATTATCTGTTATAGGTTTCTCTGTTATAGGTTTCTCTGGGAGGGCGGATAACCAACCGATAGTAATCATTTTGACTATTTCTGGTAAGAGAATTTGTGCGGTATCTCTAGACAAATCAGTGGTCCAGCCTTCTTCGCGGAAGGTGTCATACATCTTTAACTCATGAATCTTCTTGAGGGAGTTATAAAATTCGGCGGTTAAATCAAGGCTAGAATAATCTTTAAGGCGGGAAATTTCCTTACGAGAGAGCTTAGGAGTGAGAGATTTCATAGTTTTTCTCTTGGTAATCATGGCGACACGGTATTCATAGGCGATATGTTTAGTCATATAGCCTTCTGGACCCCAGTAAAGCCAGTTATTGTGCGCGGTCTGTTTTAGACTATCGCCCCGCATAATTCCCTTAATTGGCTGGCCAAAAATCGTGACATAATCTTTGTCGCTCATTAGCTCGGAAATAGCCTGTTCGTAGGGGAAATGATGGGCCGGAGTGAGGCCGTCTGTAATAGCGTGCGCCAGCCAGGACGCTTCAAAAGCAGAACGCTCGCGATTATGGTCTTTTAGGGCGATTTTAAGGTTATGCTGATGATTTTTTATCATCTGGACCAATTTGCCATCATCGTCATCTGGCAAAATAAAATGCATCGGCTCATCTACCCCTGGGGATTTTCTTTTTAGGCCGTCTGGGCCACGCGTGCCCTCAAAATGGACGATTTCTTTATACGTCGGGAAATCTACGTCCTCTGGGGCGAGGCGAGCAAAAAGCGCACGGGCAATCTTATCTAGGCGCTGGTGCGTGCCGATAAGTTTGCCTGAATGTTTAGAATTTTTGAGTAATCCGACGGTTGAATACATTAGTTTAGCGTAGTTAATTGTTGGTAGTGGGAGATGCTTTCTCCCAGCTCTTTATATTTTAGCATAGCAGAATGGTCTTGCTCAAAAATTTTGGCGATGGCTTTGGCGTGACGAGAAGCCTGAGAAATCAGGGCAGTATCAGAGAGGGAGGCAATCTGAAGATCTAGGGCGCCGTGCTGAAGACTGCCATAAATTTCGCCCGGACCGCGGATTTTTAGGTCCATCTCGGCAAGATAAAAACCGTCGGTGCTTTTTTCCATAGCCTGAAGACGTTTACTAGAAGTTTCTGAGGTGGAAATTAGATAGCAAAAGCTCTCGGCGCTACCTCGTCCGACGCGACCCCTGAGCTGATGAAGCTGAGCCAAACCATAGCCTTCAGCATCCATAATCACCATCAGGGTAGCATTAGGGACATTAACCCCAACTTCTACTACGGTAGTAGAGACGAGAAGGTCAATTTTGCCCTCAGCGAAACGCTCCATAATAGCGTCTTTTTCTTCTGGTTTCATCTTGCCGTGAAGATGCTCAATACGAAGTTCTGGGAAAATACCCTGAAGTTTGGTGGTCTGACGTTTCACACTGGAGCTATCGTTATGCTTCCCTTCCTCAATTTTGCGACAAATCCAATAGACTTGGTGGCCTTTTTTAACCTCTTCGCGAATTTTGGGGTAGAGCACCTCTTTTTGGTCGGTTTCTTTGATAACAGAGGTAAAAATAGGCTGACGACCAGCAGGGAGCTGGTTAATCACAGAGACGTCCAAATCGCCGAACACTGTAAGCTGAAGCGAACGCGGAATAGGGGTGGCAGTCATAGATAACAGGTGTGGAGCCATAACACCGTCTGGATTTTTTACAACGTTGTGCGCGGTTTTTCCTAGGAGTTTTTGACGCTGATTAACGCCAAAACGATGTTGTTCGTCAATAATACAGTAGGCAAGCCGATTAAAGACTAAATCTTCGGTAATTAAGGCGTGCGTACCAATAATAAGATCAACGTTTCCCTGCTCTATCTGGCGTTTAACGAGGTCTTTTCTCTTAGTAGAGCCAACAAGCAGGGCGATTTTTACCCCTAGAGGCCCTAGGAGCTTGTCTAAGCCCTCTGCGTGCTGAAGGGCCAAGATAGCCGTAGGCGCAAGCAGAGCCACCTGAAAACCGCTAGAAATGGCCTGCATAGCCGAAATTGCGGCAACTACGGTCTTTCCAGAGCCAACATCCCCCTGAAGAAGGCGGTTCATAGGGGTAGATTTGTCTAAATCTTGTAAAATATCCCAGGTAGCCTGGCGCTGAGCGTCAGTGAGTTTAAAAGGGAGAGAACTGATAACTTTTTTAGTATTATTAGCATTAAAGGGGAGTTTTTCGGACTTTAGCTTGCGATTTTCTTGTTTAGATAGGTTGGAGGCGAGAAGTAGCTCAAAAAGTTCCTCATAGGCTAAATATCGGCGAGCTTCGCCAATTTCGGCGGAATTTTCTGGAAAATGCGTCTTAAACAGGGCGTCCGCACGAGCGCCAGGATAGACGAAATCTGGCAGATTAAGCCCTTCTAGATTGTCACCCTCTAGAGCGCCTGGGAGTATATCAGGAATAAAGGCAAAATTTTCGCGAAAATTCTCAAAAAGTTGGACCAGTTTAACAGAGGGGATGCCAGAGATAGCACGATAAATAGGGTTAAGATCGGAGCCGGCGGAATCTGCGTCTTTGGCGAGCGTAGCAGAGGGCGAAGTAAGCTGATAGCGACCGTTTTTTAAATCATAAGTGCCGGTAAAATAGTAGTCCCGGTTACCGTCAAACTGCTTGGCGCGATAGGGCTGGTTAAACCAGACCACCCGTAGAGAGCCGGTTTCATCAGAGATGGTACCAGAGGTAATAGAAAGTCCCCGACGGCGCGTAGCGGTGGTTTCTAGGTCGGAAATTTTGCCTCTAACCATTACTTTGCCAGGGCGAAGGTCGCAAATTTTGACGGTGCTCTGGAAGTTTTCATAGTCACGGGGCAAAAAATACAAAAAATCGCGCAAGGTATAAATACCGGCTTTTTTTAATTTTTCGGCGAGTTTTTCACCGATACCAGAAACAGCGGTTACCTCCGAGGATAAATTCATATCCCTATTATAACACTTCGGCTAAAAGTAAGATTAGTAGCTAGCTTTACGCTCGTGGCTTTTGCGCCACTCATCCACTTTACCGTGATGACCAGAGAGGAGAACTTCTGGAACTTTCATGCCACGAAAATCGGCTGGTTTGGTATATTGAGGAAATTCAATATTGTCGCCGTCGGAGAAGCTCTCGATTTCGGCGGAGGTCTCGCCACCTAATACGCCAGGCAATAATCTAACAATACTGTCAATCATAATAAGAGCAGGAAGTTCGCCACCCGTCAAGACGTAGTGGCCTAAGCTAAATTTGTAGTCAACAATGCTCAAAATTCGCTCGTCGTAGCCTTCGTAATGTGGACACAAGATAATATAGTGGCTAGCAGGCAAACAGGAGTTTTGCATGTCCCGACTTCGCTCCGGCCCATCGTTATGGGCGGAGCTTGTCGAGACGCTCCCGTTGTCGCTAGAGGACACACAAAACTCTGTTTGCCCTGCTAGCCTCCTAGCCCAGTCCTGCGTCCAGAGGTCGCCGGCGGGGGTTGGTAAAATAACTTTGGCGGAGGGGTCTTTTGATTTTACGCTTTCTATTGCGTTAAAAACTGGCTCGCAACGGAGGAGCATACCGTCGCCACCACCATAAGGAGTATCATCCACGCTCTTGTGCGGACCGAGGCCAAAATCACGTAAGTTTACAAAATCAAACTCGGCAATTCCCTTTTCCTTTGCCTTCCACATCATGGAAGTCTCTAAATAGGGGCGGATAGCATCTTCAAACAGTGTAATAGTGGTGAATTTGATTTTTGGCATATGTATATTTTAACATAATTATGGTTATTTTACAAGAAAAAGAGACGCTAGAACTAGCGTCTCAGGGTACAGGAAAGGTCATTTTGCGTCCAACCTGAATCCAGGTGTAGCGGTCTGCTGGAGTGGCGCCAATGAAGTATTTGCCATCTCTATACGTAGTAAAAACTACGTAGCCGTCGGTATCAATTTCACGGTCTATGCTACCTAGTCCAGAATCGTACCCCTCAAACCAGATTACCTCTGGGTTTCTAGAGAGGCGGTTTGATATGCCGATGTGTGGACGGCCAGGCTGAGGCCGGCCTAGAACACAGAGGAACCCAGCGTCACTCAAGAGGCGACGCCAGATGCTAGCATCAGAGCCAGACGCACCGTCTGGACACAAGATGTATACTCCGACTGCTTCATAAACCTTCCAGGCGCAGTAGCTAGTATCGTGTCTGACAATAAAGCCATTCGCGTCTAAAACTGCAGTACCGCGAGCTTCGTCTTCTTCCCAATCCGCAAACCAGTGCTCTCTGTATGGCCAGGGATAAGTATCTACTAGGTCTCCCGCTCCTAAGCGCTCTTGAGCGTTAATGAATGCTGGAGAAGTAGCAGTCCAACACTCAGACATTGCCTGGTAAAGCTGGCGGCAAACATAGCGCAAAAACCGATTGTTGCCACTAGCTGGAACAGAGTTTTTGGCAAAAAAATTAACCAATCTGTCTATCTTTCTCATAATGTACACCCCCCCCCCTTGGTTTTCTTAATTATAGCATAGTTTTATAATTCGTCAATAGGTGTGGAAAACGAGTTGATTTTTGGCGGATTTGGCATGGTTTCCATCTTGACAAAGCCGTATTTGTAGATTACAATAAACATAAGCTGAAACGCTTCACAGGGGTTCCACTGAACATTTAGTGGAGTGTGGAGACTTACATTAAAAACAAACACAGCGGATTAAAACAAAACAATGTGCCCCATGGGTGGGCGCGCTTCAGCGCAAGAGAAAAGACCGTGATTCACGGTCTTTTTTGTAGGGGTGTTATTTGCCGTCAGCATCATACTGAATAGCATTAGCGTCGTCTGGAATGTGCAGGCGATAGAGATAAATTTCCTTGTTCTTGCGATATATTTCTACGCGATAAGGTAAATCCTCGTTGTCTGCGACAATTTCACATTTGTCGGTCGGGGCCTCTATCTTGTTGATAGTGACTGCATCATCTGAAAAATAGCAGAACTTATATGTTCCTTTGTCTGTAATCTCTACATAATAGTTCGTGCTATCTTTTGCGTCGTCTGGAATATAATAGGCTAGATCAACCGTAGCTTTTTCTGGGCCGAAGGACGCATACTCGTTAGGAGCGCCCGAACCAATACTGTAGCCGATACGATATAGAAAGTAAAACGCAAACACTAAGAAACACAAGCCTACGATAAATCTAGTCAAACGGTGACTTCTATGGCTAATAGCCATAGCAAAACAAGTTGCAGTACAAAGCGCTAGGAAAACAGCTAAAATTACTTCAAAAATCATATTACACCTCCTAAATGTAAAGAAACACCCACCTATTTTTCAATTATATCACAGAAAACCTAAAAAGTCAATGCTTAACAGAGGTGGTGAAGGGCTACCAATCTTCTACAAGAGTAAATTCGTGACCGGCAATAGAGATGATAGAATCGTCTTTGGCGCCACGCGTGGTTAGCTCGGCGCGAATACCCATTTTTTTCATAATGTCGCGGAGGCGATTGACGGAGGCGTAATTAGAAAAGTCGGTGCGGCGGGCAAATTTTTCAATTTTGGCGCCACGAACGATATATTTGTCGTCCGTCGCTTCGACAGTCCATGAGTCGCTGACGGCCTCTTTAGGCAACTCTATTACAGGGAGCGCTTCGCGCAATAGCTCCTCTTCGGAAACGCCACGCGCTACCCCTGTCGTCACAGGGGTATCGCTCGCTGGGACGCTCCTCGTGGCGTCGCTTATCTTCCTCAGAGGACTATTGCCACTCAGCGCTGCCCCTCCCAGCCCGTCGCTAATCTTCCTCAGAGGACTTTGCAACTCGGCGCTAAGCGCCCTAAGCAAGTCGTCTAGGCCTTGGTGGGCGGAGGAGGAGATGTGATAGACGCGGGCGTCAGGGTTGATGGCTAAAATACTAGCCGTTTGCATTTTGATAATTTCTTCGTCTAGGCCTTCACATTTAGTGAGAGCGACGATTTCTGGACGATTTTTCAAGTCAGAGTATTTTTCTAGCTCGCGCCTAATAGTCTGATAGGCTTTTCCGGCGTCATCAGAATAGACATCTACTAGATGAAGCAAAACTGCCGTACGATCAACGTGACGCAAGAAAGCGTGGCCTAGGCCCTTGCCTTCGGATGCACCCTCAATAAGACCTGGAACGTCAGCAATTAGAAGATCCTTGCCGTCAACAGTAGCAACGCCAAGATTAGGGGTAATAGTGGTGAAAGGATAGTCAGCAATTTCTGGTTTGGCGTTAGAAACAACAGAGAGAAAAGTGGATTTGCCAGCGTTTGGCAGACCAACTAGACCGACATCGGCTAGAAGTTTTAGCTCTAATTCTGCTTCAAATTCTTCGCCTGGTTCACCGAGCTCGGCAAATTTTGGAGTTTGGCGAACACTGCTCTTAAAATGCGCATTGCCAAATCCACCGTCGCCGCCTTTAGCAATAACGGCCTGCTGACCATCATGCGTTAAATCAGCAATAATCTCACCCTCTTTTTTGACGACTGTACCGATAGGTACGTCAACAATCAGGTCGCGACCAGAGCGACCGGCAGAACGAGTGCCGGAGCCGTTTTTACCATCTTCGGCGGTGAGAATAGGGGTAAAACGAAAATCTAGAAGAGTATTAGTATCCTTGTCGGCACGAAAAATAACAGAGCCACCACGACCGCCATCTCCGCCGTCTGGTCCGCCCTTTGGAATGTAAATTTCGTGACGGAAAGAGACGGCGCCATTGCCACCTTTTCCGGCTTTTACACTAACTTTTGCGGTGTCAACAAACATAATGCTCCTATTATAACATAATTTAACGTTTTTTACTAGCGACCATGAATGTAGTTGTAGCTGGCAGCTTCAGAGGCAGAAATGGTTTTGGTACCGACGCGGCCCCAACCAGCAATACCGTTCATATCGGAGATTGTAACAGAACCATCAGCGTTCACGCCTACAACCACGCCAACGTGACCAGCCCAACCGGCCGTAGTCTGGAATACGGCACCATAGGCAGGGGTACGATTAACTGTAAAGCCAGCGGACCGAGCGGCAGAAGCCCAAGTGTTAGCATTACCCATATTAGATGGGAGGTCATAGTTCCCTGGCATATTGTCGTGACGCCATTGCCAAGCATACCAAGTACACCAACCATAGGCATATCTGTTACCAGAGGCGTAAGCCGCAGAATAATGAGAATAGGTAGCAACACTAGAAGTGTAATTTCTAACAGGGGCAACATATTCTGGACGTTCTGTCTCTGGGAGCACGCCGGATGGAATCAGGATAATTGTATCCGGCTTCAAACTAGGGTCTTTTTCTAGGTCGTTAACAGAGATAATCTGCTCGGCGGAGGACTTGTATTTTTCGGCAAGAGAGTCCACAGTATCGCCACTTTTGACTTTGTAGGCGATACCAGCAACAGACGGAATAAGAAGAGTCTGACCGGCAGAAACAGAGGTGGTTTTTAGGTTATTAGACCAGCGAATCTGGTCGGTGGTAAGACCGTAGCGCGCAGCAATCTGTTCCATAGATTCGCCATCTTTTACGGTGTAGCTAATTACGCCTCGGGAAACGTCGGCAGGGTTGACCACAGTAGGCTTTTGAATCTTGCCGGAGTCGCTGACGATTTGGTTATTTTGTTGGAGAATCTGGATAGTAGAATAGTTAATTGAGGCAAGGTTAGCGGAAGCCAGCTCAAGAGAGTCGGCCACCTCTGCGACCATATAAAACTGGGTAATCTGATCGGTGGTAACCTGATAGTTAGAGGCGGCAATAGAGGCCATACTCATAGATTGATCAGAGATAGCAAGCTTATCTTGGGAACCAAAAACAGCAACAGCAATAACGCCGATAGCAATCAAAAGATACGCCCAGTGATTCTTTAAAAACTGAAATTTTTTAGATTTCTTAATCGTCATAATTGAACGTTACAGAGTTTCTGGCAATGCTCTACAATATTACGGTTGTGCTCTTCCTCTGTGTAACTATAATACATCACACCATCATCTCCTGTCAAGAAGTAAAGATAAGAGGTATCAGCTGGGTTGGCGACGGCGAGAAGCGCAGAAACACCCGGGTTAGTGATTGGTCCTGGAGGGAGACCTTGGTATTTGCGAGTGTTATAAGGGCTGTCTACCTCTAGAGCAATACTATTATCAGTATGCGTGTCGCGATTTGGATCAACTAAATCTACAGCGTATTTAGTAGTGACGTCGGAACCAAGCAACATATTTTGGCTGAGGCGAGAGTAGAAAATCTGGGCAACGGTAGCCTGACCAGTAGTGCCGGACTCTAGTTGGACAATAGAAGCAAGCGTGATGCCCTGATAGAGGTTAAGTCCACGAGCAGCGAATTTGCTAACCATATCGTTGCCTTCTATTACATCCCAGAGAGCAGTCATAGCGGTGGTGATGATTTTTTCTACTTTGTCAGTTTTATAAAACTCGTAAGTGTCGCCAAAGATATAGCCTTCTAGAGGCTCGGCGCCGTAAGGGTTGCTATTTCCTGGCCAATCTTGGAGGAGACTGTCAATAGCTGGGCTAGTACCTCTGTAATCTTTGGCAAAGGCGGAGTTGATTTCGTTTTCTGTGTAGTAGCCGAGTTTGAGAAGATCGGCTTTGATATCCTTAATGGTAGCGCCCGGAAGGATGGTAAACGAGAATACATTAGGATTCTTGGCGCCTTCAACTAGCTGAGTACCAATTTGGGCGACGCTCATATTGCGACGGAATTGGTAATCGCCGATTTTGATTTGTTCGGAAAGACTCTGGGTGCGCATATAAATCTGAAAAACAAAGGAACTTCGGATTAAGCCGGCTGCTTCTAGGTTGTCGCTGATTTTTTGGAGAGATTCGCCAGATTCTACGGTAAAATCAATAAATTCACAACGCGCATCTTCTTTACCACTGGCGCTACAGTCAATATCATAGACTGGACCAAGTGCGGAATTGTACCAAGCAAAAGCAATACCACCGCCAATGCCAAGGGCGACAATCGCAATAACCATAAACAGGACTAATTTTCTTAGCATCGGGTTTCCTTTTTTGTCACCTTTTTTCTTTTTGGTATCGTCAATTATTATATCATCTGTGCTGTCATATGGCTCGTCAGAAGTATTATTGCCGTGAGTGGTGGTGGCCATAGATTCAATAAAATCTTGAAGGATAATACTAGCGGCTTCGGCGTCAATCTCTTCTCTTCTATAGCCTTTTTTGCGTGATTTTAGGCGTTTTTCTGCCTCAACAGAGGTCAAAGACTCATCTTGGAAGCGGATTTTGGCGCTAGGAATGGATTTTTTGAGGGCTTTGGCAAATTCACGAACATAGTCAGATTGGGCGGTTTCTTTGCCTTCGTTACTGCGTGGTAAGCCTAGTACGAACCAATCGGTATTATTTGCGCGCGCAATGCGAGCGATTTCAGTAAATTCTAAGCCGTTATTTACGATAACCGTAGTATTTGGAACGGCAATGCGTACGCTAGTATCGGCGGTAGCCACACCGATACGACGAGTACCAACGTCTAAGCCAATTATTTTCATTATTCCTCCACTTTAAGTTCTATTGTGATTTTGTTTGGATCGTTTGGAACAGAGCTAACCCACGGGAAGGAAGGGGTGATTTTGACGGAGCTAACGCCATTGATAGATTTTAGAATGGACTGGACTTCGCCATTTTTCTTGCCCTTAGATTTTTCTAGGATGTCTTCTTCGCTAACTTTTGGACCGGTTTCGGTGGAGCTTTTTAGCTTGGCGGTGTAATTATCGTCAGAAACCTTAGAGAAGTTCTCAAAGAATGGCTTGTTAACGGCATAAATTCGCTGATCGTTAGCAAGATTTGCGGAGGCTTTTTCCTTAATGTAGTCTTCTACCTTGGTCTTATCTACGGCATACATTGTAAAGGTAGTTGTAGCCTCAATTTTTGGAGTGGTGCCGGATTTGACTTCTTCGTTCACGGCTGGAGAGGACTTTGGATCGGAAGTATTAACCTCTAGGCTAGCCTCTATCACAATCATATCGTCGCCAAACTCTTTTATGAGCTCGGATTTGCCATCTTCTCTACCTTGGTTTTCTAGTTTTTCTTTGGCTTTTTTGAAGTCCTCGTCAGAGACGACGGTAACGATATTAGAAGTGCCACCAGAAAAAGCGGAAGGATTAGAAGCGGAGGTGTTGGCAGGAGAAGTCCAGCCACCAGCATTGGCAGAAATGTTGTATTCTGCGCCTGGAGCAGAGGCCGTAACTGGAAGAGTGGCTGTCATGTCACAGGTTTTGTTGAAGAGGATGGCAGCAAGACATTCTGCGCCATCAGAGGCCCCAACGGTAAATTTGAGTTCTTTATCAGAGGTGAAAGCAAGACCATTATTAGTGAAGGTGGAGCCGGCTGGGATAGTCATGCCATCTTTAGAGGAGATATGCGCGGTAACAGATAGTTCGCCATGAGCTTTTTCGCCAATGTTCTTTTGGCCGGTGGCCTGGAATTCTACGGAGCTGGTTTTTTCTACCTTTTTCTGCTCTAGGAGGAATTTGCCTTCGGAGGCATTTTCGGTACCGGTTTTTGTGACAAAAGAGACATTTTCTGAGAAGTTATTAGCCGTAGTACGGATAGCGACAGCAATGTCTGCGGCTGGAGCGAAAGCAAAGGCCCAGACTAGGAATACAACAAGAAGCACAAAAGCTGACGCGCCTATAATAATCCATTTTCTATATTTTTCTAAGGTTGGGATGATGTTTTTGCCGTTTTTGCCTGGCTTTTTGTCGGATTTGTTGGCTTTTTCTTCGTCTTTTTCGATGTCGTCGGAAGAGATTTCTTGGTCTGGTTTTTTGGCGCTCTGGGCGACAGGGCGAGGTTCGTTAGACTTGACGCTGTTATTTGGGTCAAATTCTTCGTCGTCAAAATCTTTTTCGTCAATAAATTGCTCGCCATGAGCGCGCTCTTCTTTAATAATTTCCGATGGGAGTTTTGGACGGGATTGGAGGGTCTTAGCTACGGGAATTTGGGCAGAAGCAGCGAGTTTGACTAGGGAGCTATCAGTAGTAACGATGACTACGACCTTGCCAGATGCCTTGGCGGTCTTGGCAATAAGTTTTGTGTTTACGGCACTACGCAAAACACCAATCTTTTTTGGTGGGACGAGCGCAACGAGTTTTTGTTTGGAGTTTTTGACTCTAGCGATGATATCGGTAATATCATCTTCCGGCTCAATATAAACAACATCCTTATTCATACCTCAATTTTAACACAAGTTATTCCGTTTGTGTTAAAATAATATTAATGAATATTTTCCAGAAGAAACCCATGGTGGCTGGGCTGGATCCGCAAACGACGAATCGACTGCTTCTTGCCGAACTTGTACTAAACTCCATAAACGATGGAGTAGTGATTATTGACCAAAACGGGCTAGTAAAACTGCTAAATCCGGCGGCAGCGCGGATGACCGGGAATGCAGATTATTCTGATGCATTAGGACTATCATATCTATCACTGATGAAGCTTGAGACGGGGGAAGGAATGGTGGTGCCAGATAGCCAGAATCCGCTAGCCAAGGCCGTAGTGAATAACCAGGCTTGGGAGTCGCGGAACTATTACCTAGTTACGCCACAGGGTGGAAAAACGCCAGTAATGATTACGCTAACACCTTCGGGTGGGCGGACGGCGGATAGGATTATTACCTTCCGTAATATTGCTGAGGAATTAGCCAAGGAAGGCGAGCAGACGGAGTTTATCTCTACGGCGAGCCACGAGATGCGTACGCCGGTGGCGTCGATTGAGGGCTATCTAGGACTGGCGCTAAATCCACAGACAGCGACGATAGATGACCGCGCTAGGCAATATCTAACAGAGGCGCATAATGCTTCGCAACACCTGGGCAAGCTATTCCAGGACCTACTTGACGTAACAAAATTGGATGATAAGCGCGTACGAATGAACCTAGTGCCAGTAGACGTAACGAACACGGTGAGAGAAATCGCCGGGCGCCAGATGACGGCGCAGAATAATAAGCATATACAATACACATTTGGTGTAGAAGATGGGGGTGGCGACAAGATGCAGATAGACCAGCTAACGTACGCGATGGTGGATATTGATTTCTTGACAGAAATTATCAATAACCTAGTCGGAAACGCGATTAAATACACCGAGGAGGGTGGTAGGATTTGGGTGAGCGTGCGCGCGGACGGAGATGACGTACTAATTAACGTCACGGATAGCGGGATTGGGATTCCGCCAGAGAATTTGTCGCATATTTTTCAGAAATTTTATCGGGTGGATAACTCCGCGACGCGGACTATTGGCGGAACGGGCCTGGGACTATATCTAGCCAAAGCCAGGACAGAGGCGATGGGTGGACGAATTTGGGCGGAAAGCGTGTTCGGAGAAGGGTCAACGTTCTATGTGGCTTTGCCTCGGATTTCTCAGGAAGAGTATGAGCGCCAGATGACGGTCCAGCGTAATACACAGATGATGCCAATAAAACCACCGGTAACGACAACCGCTAATTCCCTGTCTGGCGCGGCAATGAAAGCCGTAGCTTCGCAACCAGCGCCAATGGTTGCGCCACAACCAACTGTAGCGCCAGCGCCGACTGTAGCACCAGCGCCGACTGCAGCACCAGCTCAACCTAGTCAAAATACCACAAGTGTTATACAATAAGGAAAATAGGAGGAACAATGGCAAAAATAATGCTAGTTGAGGATGATAAAAGTTTACGCGAGATATACAGTATCCGCTTGGTGGCTGAGGGCTATGACGTAGTTTCTGCCGGAGACGGCGAAGAAGCTCTAGCGATGGCCGTACAAGAGAAGCCAGATTTGATTTTGTCAGACGTAATGATGCCAAAAATTTCTGGGTTTGATATGCTAGACATCCTCCGTTCTACGCCGGAAACCAAAGATATCAAGGTGATTATGATGACGGCACTAAGTTCTGAAGATCAAAGACAGAGAGGCGAGAATTTGGGGGCTAACAAATATCTCGTTAAATCCCAGGTTGGAATTGAAGATGTTATCAACGCAGTGCACGAAGTGATGGGCGACAAGAATACCACTGCGGAGGCGTCTTCGGCGTCATCAGATGCGATGCTCGCTCAGCGTACCGATAGTACGCCTCACTCCGCTTCTCCTGATTCCTTGAATCCATCCTCCGCAGAGGTATCCTCAATGCCTACTGAAACCCCTGCTCCTACTCCGGTGGAGACTCCTGCTCCCGCGCCAGTAGCGCCACAGCCGTCTGAGGCGGAGATGAAAATGGAAGCAGTACTAAATGAAGATGCTGGCACTAATAGTCAGCAGTGGCCGGGTACAGCCAACAGCTAGATTATGAATGAACTAAGACTAAACAAATTCCTAGCGGAAAGACTGGGAATGTCTCGGCGTGAGGCAGATAATGCCATTGATGCCGGTAAGGTCCTAGTAGACGGGAAGCCGGCCGTACTGGGGGCTCGTATTGACAAAAATACAAAAGTGTGCTATAATGGTGGTATGGTCCCATTTGATATGGGATACACTTATTTGGCGGTAAATAAGCCTATAAATTATGTCTGTTCAAAGAAGCGTCAGGGAGAAACTCCGACGATTTATGAATTATTGCCAAAAAAATATCAAGATTTAAAGACTGTGGGGCGCCTAGACAAAGATAGCTCTGGGTTAATAATTCTGACTAATGACGGGGATTTTGCTTATCAACACACGCATCCAAAGTTTGCCAAGGAGAAACAGTACGAGGTGACGCTGAATCGGGATTTGTCGCCACTTCATCAGCAAATGATAGCGGATTTTGGGGTGGACTTGCCGGACGGAAAATCTAGGCTTGGGCTGTCTCATCTAGACGACGGACGAAAACGCTGGCTAGTAATAATGAGTGAAGGACGGAACCGACAGATACGGCGCACTTTTTCTGCGGTGGGATATACCGTGAAAAAGTTAAACCGCATACAGTTTGGGAAATATAGACTGGACGGGCTCGCGTCTGGGAAATATGTAGAAATTAAACCATGAAATAGCCCCGCTAAGTAGCGGGGTTATTTGCCAAAATTATTCGGTGTCTTCGTCGCAGTCGTCATCGTCGTCTTCGTCATCACCGGAATCATCCAGAGTGAAGGAGAAAGTATCTTCCCCGCCCCAATCGTCACCATAATAGCCGTCGCTTTTAGTGGCGTCAACAGCCTTTTCCCAGTCAAGTTCCTTGCCTTTAGCATAGCGAACGCCAATTAAAACGTGCGCATCGTTAATCTGGGCAATCAGCGCGGACCAATAAACACGACTTTCTAGATGACAAATCTGAGCGTTGAAAATGCGAGCAACATAGTCCAGATTATTATACTCTGGATCATAAAACGAAGTGCAGAGGATGTGAAAATCCCCATTTTTGCAGAGAATAATGAGACCGGGCTCAGCGTGTTTGCTAGCGAGTTTCTTTGCGCGCTCCGCTAGGCGGTCGTCTGGGCGGATTATTACCTTAAAGCTAGAGTCAAACCTAGTTTCGCCGGGATCAACATTACATCCGAAATCGTCACCGTGATAGATGAGTGGTAGCCAGATTAAGCCATCCTCTCCAAAACGCCTACCACAGAAATAATACGGACGCTTAAGGCCCTCGTCGTAACTAGTCGGAAAATCGCAGTCAAAAGAATTATAGATACTAAACTCGGGCTCTCTATCTCTGTTACTTGGAAAAGAATTGCTAGTTTTGGACATACCATCACCCCCTTTTGGCTAGTAAGGAACTAGTTATTTGCTACTAGCCTCAGAATATCAGTTTTGGAGGATTTTGGCAATACGTTCTCTTATCGTGCCACCTTCTGGAGAACCGGCAAGAGTATCTAGGGAGACGCGAAGGAGGCCTAGCGCCGTAATAAACGAATGATC
The DNA here is from genome assembly GCA_017455145.1 of Candidatus Saccharimonadota bacterium. GTDB lineage: Bacteria > Patescibacteriota > Saccharimonadia > Saccharimonadales > Saccharimonadaceae > Nanosyncoccus. The sequence goes on from JAFTBP010000005.1 coordinate 24,510, forward strand.
TAGTTCAACATCGGTCTTATTCTCCATACCAGGGATGTCTTCTGACTCTACGATATGAATGACTGGACGACGATTAAACGGTAATTCCTCGTACCAATCGGAGGTAGCAAGAGTCTCTTGGATTTGCATTAGGCCGGCGCCACCGCCACAGAGGAGGACCTTTTGTGGTAAGACTTCTAGGAGATCAAATTCAGAAAGCGCTAGCTCTACGCCGCCGAGCCAGACTTCAATGTTTTTGGCGATAGTCGCCTCCATACGTTCTTTGGCTTGGGCAGGGAGTTCGTCGGATTCGGGATTTAGCTTGAAAAATTCCGCAGTGTCGTAATCTACGCCTAGAGCCTCGGCAATCTGGTGCGTAAAGCTACGGCCACCGATGCCAAACATCTTGGTCCCGTCTACGCCACCGTCATCTACGATAGCAATATCCGTAGTGCCACCACCGATATCCATCACAATAGCAGAGAGGTTAGAATCTGGATCGTCGCCCAGGCAGGCGCGACAGACCGCAAAAGGCTCTACCGCAACAGAGAGCAGGTCTAGACTTAGCTCTGCACAGACTTTTTCTATGGCGGAGATATGGACTAGTGGCGCAAAGGCAGTATAGAATTGAATCGTGAGATCGGAGCCTTTAAACCCAATAGGATTGGCTACCTTGTATCCGTCGATAACTAGGCTGACGATAGCGGAGTTAATTAGGCGGACCTCTATGTCGGGATTATTAGTCTCAAGCGCCACTTCTTTTCTAGCGATTTCGCCGGCTTTGTCCTGGACACGCTTAATAATCAGGGACATTTCTTGTTCTGAGAGAGGGCGATTACCGTTTTTTCTACGGTAATGAACAGTGGTAGTATTTCCTTTTACTAGTTCTCCGGCGATGCCGACAGAGACGAGCTTGCACGTAACACCAGCTTGCTTTTCTGCATCGGAGAGGGCTTTTTCACAAACGCCGACAACGGCGCCGATATCCGCAATCGCGCCAGCGTGCATATTAGACGGGTCTTGGTGCGCACGGCCAACGCCGATGATTTCTAAGGTATTGTCCTTTTTTTGTCTGGCAATCACAGCTTTTACAAATTCGGTACCGATGTCTAGAGATAATAGGACGTCATCTGGGGGAGGGGTGGGTTTTATGGCGGGTTTTTTGCCTTTGATAATGCTCATAGTTATATTATAGCACAAAGAGTGGAGGCGCAAAGTGACTCGTTCTTTAGCGCTCGGTTTTTTGGCCTAAACACCACTATTTTCAAGGCTAACGTGCTCGGTTTTTGGCGGTCAGCATATATTGCACTTTTTTCTTCAAGACTTGAATCAAAAGCACGTCATACGCTGGAAAATCCTACGGATTTTCGTCAGGAATATACGTGTTTTGATTCAAATCTAAATAGGGTCATTCAGAAAAAAGTCAATATATGCTTCCCGCCTCTACCACGCTCGGTAGGCCTTGAGAAACAGTAGTGGTTTAGGCCAGGAACACGGTATGGCTGACCAAAAATCCCCCAAAAATGGGGGATTTGGGATGCTAGGGCGGGTGGCTAACGCGAGGTGACTAATTGACATCTATACAGCGCACAGCTAACCCGTGGTACTTGGTGCTGTAGTCCGCAGGGTCGACACTGGAACTATTCAAGTCCAAGTAGTATGCGCGGTAACTATCGTACGCCGTACTAGACCAATAGTAGCCGTTCGTACTGGCATTGCTCGTAGAGCTACCGCTACGGTTGCCGGCGAGTTTAAAGTTAGGACCGTTAGTATCCATCATAGCGGAAGCGGAGTTGTATTTATTATAGAGGGATTGGAACTCGCCGGAAGAGCCGCCTTTTGGTAGCCTCCAGCCCTTAGGACAGACAGATGTGCTTGTATCGCCAGTTTGGGACTGCATCCCAGCCCCCGCCGTTGCTGCATACCAAGAGTAGTATACACCATAATCTGTACTGCCAGAGTCAAAGACATAA
>JAFTBP010000006.1 GCA_017455145.1 Candidatus Saccharimonadota bacterium
CCAACGAGAGTTAGAACGAGAAAGACCAACGAGGCGTGCGCGCCTAGTTAGTTTCTTAGTTCTGTTATACCCCCCCCCGTGTTGACCTGATTGACATTGTTGACCTTCCCTTTATTTGCGATTTATAGTCTTCTGGCAAAAAGCCAAAATGACCTTTGTATGGGTCTATTGTAGCATAGGCGGAATAGAAAGCGCAAGTGGTGTTGTAATTTTTACAACAGTTGTATCTGTTGGAGATTATTATTGACATTTTAGGCAGGGTGGGGTATAATGTAGGTATATTTTCCGGGATTTACCCGACCTTACCCTAGCATGGACTAGGGTTATTTTATTATGCTGCGCCCTCAGTCCGAATCAATTCTATATTCTCATCAATATATAGCCTTCTAAGCGCGTTAATTATGCCGAGATAATCACCTTTACTCAATTCGCCGTATTTTTTAAATAGTCTCGCTTTACTCATAGCCCTCATAGAGCAGAGCGCGGCGTATTGCGCCCTGTTTTTAAACGTAAACTCTGCATACCAAGTTCCATGTTTGGGCTGACTAGTAAGCGGTATCCCGAGAAAACTATACCTCCCTAAAACCTTATAGATGACTACGGGGCGAATATAGGTACTACCTTTTCCGTTTATCTCTACCCCCACATTATAGCCGACACTACACCACCAGACTTCTCCAATCCTGATTCTTGGGCTTCTATCTCTAAAGTGCAAATATTTCTTTTGCTCTATCCAATTATCGAACTCTTCACGTATTTGGGCTTCCTGAGCCTCTTGATCTCCCTCCATATTATATCCTCCACTTTATTAAATTGCCAATATATACTTTAACTATTGCAAAAATTAAGAAATATTGCAAGCATAAGCACGGCAAAAAAATACCCCTCAGAGTTTTAGCTGTGGGGTATTTTAGAATTTTGTGGCGGTTACTCTTCGGCGGAGTCTTCGCCGGATTCTTCAATGGCGGAGAGGAGAGAGTCTTCTACGTTCTTCTTTTTCTTCTTTTCTGGGGCTTTGGCTAGCTCTATATCCAAATCATAGCCAGTAAGCTTAGAGGCGAGGCGGACGTTCTGACCCTGTTTGCCGATAGCAATAGACTGCTGATCTTCGGTAACGTAAACCTTGGCCTTTTTGCCTTCTACTTCTACCTTAACAATCTCAGCAGGAGAAAGTGCTTCGCGGACGTATTCGGAAATATTGTCGCTCCAGTTGACGATGTCAATCTTCTCTCTGTCGCCGATTTCGTTCATAACGGCTTGGACACGGACACCACGGCCACCAACAAAGGCGCCGACTGGATCTACACCAGGGGTAGAAGAAGTAACGGCAATCTTGGTACGCTTGCCGGCTTCACGGGCGATGCCCTTAATCTCTACGGTGCCGTTCTCTATCTCTGGGACTTCTTGACGGAAGAGATATTCAATAAAGTCGGCGGAGCCACGAGTCAAGATAAGCTGAGCGCCACGCTCGCCGTGTTCGATTTCCTTGATTAGTACCTTAATACGGGAACCAACGGAGTAGTATTCACCATCAATCTGCTCGGACTTTGGCATAATACCAGAGGCGCGGCCGATTTCTAGGCGGACGAGCTTTGGCTCTACGCGAGTAATAACTCCGTTTACCACGGTGCCGATTTTGTCTTCAAAGTTAGCAAGGACGGCGTCACGCTCTGCTTCACGGAGACGCTGAACAACAACTTGTTTGGCAGTCTGAGAGGCAACACGACCAAAGCTTTCTACTTTGTGAGCTTCCTCTACGATGTCGCCGATTTCTTTGCCACCAGCTTCGCTTTGTGGGATTTCTGTAGCTGGATTATAGGCTAGGCCGTCTTCTATGACTTCTTTAGCGACATAGACAGTGGCGTCGCCGGTTTTCATATTAAGCTCGGCGCGGACGTTCATGTCTTTGTCGCCGTTATCACGACGCCAAGCGGCGGCGATAGCGGTCTCAATTACGTCAATTACAACATCTTCTGGGAGTTCTTTTTCTTCGGCGATGACTTTGACCATCGCGGACATCTGTTTTAGATCTAATCCTTCCATTTTTTCCTTTCTTATCTTCTTATTAAATAAGCCGGGCCTTTCGGTCCGGTCAAGTAAAGTATGTTTATATTATAGCAAACAATGGTAGAAAAGGCAAGAAAAATCCACCCCTTTAAGGAGTGGATTTTTATAATTTGGCACCTTGCTAGTTTCCCGCAATTGCAGTATAATCGCCGCTACTGGGCTTGACTTCTGTGTTCGGAATGAGAACAGGTATTTCCCCAGCGCTATGGGCACCAAACTCGCGAGTCTGCTACGCAAACGAGCGTATTGATGTCCTATACTACGTGGACCAAATAGAAATTGTAAACTTCTAGCGGTGCTTCAAGCACCGATTGCTAGCTAAGTCAATCTTACCAAATCACATACGCTAATGCAAGCATAGGCGTAAATGACTTGGTCATAAAAAGGCAATGCCCAGATTAGTACGCTTCGGCTCCACATGTTACCATGCTTCCACCTTGCGCCTATCAACCAGATCTTCTTTCTGGAGGGTCATAGGGAATTCTTATCTTGGAGTGGGCTTCGCGCTTAATATGCTTTCAGCGCTTATCCCTTCCGAACATAGCTACTCGGCAATGCAGCAGGTGGCCACAACCGATACACTAGAGGTTCGTCCGCCTCGGTCCTCTCGTACTAGAGGTAGATCTCCTCAAAATTCC
>JAFTBP010000007.1 GCA_017455145.1 Candidatus Saccharimonadota bacterium
TTACCTTCCTATGTTCTTCTATTCTTGCTCCAGCCAGAAACACTAACGCAGAAACCGTCACAGAATCATCTTCTGCTTCTGGATATACACTTAGTCTTTCCGCAACTCCAGTAGTCAACCTGAACGTTGGCGTCTTGGAAATACCTCTAATGACCGTAGGAGTAGGTACCGTCAGTACTTCTACCACTGCTCCAGGCGGTTACAAGCTCTACTTATCTATGGCCGGTACGTCTAATGACCTCAGACGTACCGGTAGCGATGGAGATACCATCTCCGCCACTACCGGTACTATGGCAGATTCCTCTGCCCTAGGTATAGGAGAATGGGGTTATGCCATCCCATCTACTACCCCAAACATTTCTGCTACTGACTTTGATACGTCCTACGACATCATGGAATCCGCCTACCCATCCAGCAAAGGCTTCGCCGCCCCACCTATCTCTACTGCTACAGCAGAGTTAATCACCTCTACCAATAGTCCTAATACCACCGCCAACGATATCTCTGTCTATTATGGTATTAATGCTGATGACACTACTCCACTAGGGAATTATACCGGGTCCGTTCTTTGGACTGCCCTAGCCGATTCTGCCGATACCCCTAGCGCTAACGTCTCTCCTAGCTCCGGCGCTACTATCGGCGGAGAAACTATCACCGTTACTACTACTTTGTTTACTACCTCCGCGGTCGACGCCCATATCTATATGAAGCAAGGCGCTAGTAGTACAGAAATGACTTGCAATAGAACTTCCTATACTCCACTCACCTATACTTGTACCACCCCAGAAAAGCCTGCCGGAGAATACGAAATTTATGTAGACATCCCGCGCTACGAGAAAACCTATACCGCTGACTTTACCTATTTTGTCCAGCCAGAGTTCTTCCGGGTGAGCAATATGCAGGACATGACGGGGCTTATTTGTACTTCTGCGACGATTCCTAGTGCTTCAGCACAGTACGAAGATACGACGGGGATACATTCTGGAGATACGAACTATGTGCCGACGATGACGTTGACGGATACGCGGGATAACAAAAGCTACATCGTTCGCAAGCTAGCCGACGGAAATTGTTGGATGACTTCGGATCTAAAGATATTATTTACAGCCAATCAGCGTCTGTATTCAGCATCGACAAATGTTCCTGACGACAGCAAAGTCGTTTCTGTCCCGACCCGTTCTACCTATGTTGATGATTGGAACGTGGCTAATGCCTGGCGTAGCCTCACTTCAAATGGCTATGTTTATTACAGCTGGTATACTGCCACAGCGGGCTATGGTACGGATGGCGGTAATGTTACAACCCAATATGATATTTGTCCTAGAGGATGGCATCTACCAAAGTCTGGAACGGGGAGTCAATCATATACACAACTAGGCACAGCCTATAATATTTCTAACAGTGGTGGCGCTACAGCTTATAATAAGCTGATAAGTTTCCCACTTAACTTTGCTATGGCTGGCGACGTTAATCATAACACAAGTCGGATAGATGCGACATATTTTGAATCCGCTGGCTGGTATTTTACAAACTCTGGTGCTTCTACATCTAATGCAGTTACCGTTCTCTTTTTTGGAGATTCCTCGCATAACTACACTATCCGTTTAAATGGGCAGGATAATATGGTGAGACGCGCTGGCGCTTCTGTCCGCTGTGTCGCCAACACCCCACTCGACGATATCTCTAATATGCAAGACATGACCAACGAAATCTGCTCTAATACCCTCATTGGCGAATCCAAGACGCTCAAGGATACTAGAGACAACAGCACTTACACTGTCAAAAAACTAAATGACGGTCGTTGTTGGATGACCCAGAACCTTCGCCTCAAAAACTATACTCTCAAAGCTTCCGACTCTAACGTAACATCTGATGGATTTGTAGTGCCGAATGCAGCCTCTGGCACGTCATATGATACCTCTTATGTTTCTGACTCTGGCAGTACAGATTATGGTGTATACTACTCTTGGTATGCAGCAACGGCGGGGGCTGGGACGCAGTCTCAAACTGGCGATACGAGCACATCTGTCTGTCCTAAGGGCTGGAGACTGCCAAAAGGCGGTGATTCCGGAGAGTTCCAAACACTATACAATAATTACCGAGGAACTTCAGGAACGGAAACTAGCACTAACATGCGGAATACTAGCGGTCCCAACCTTAAATTGTCTGGAATTCGTATTTCTAGCACTATGTACTATGTTGGAGAGCTCGGCTACTACTGGTCTAGTACAGGCTATCTTAGTGATAACAGCCATGCGTACATCTTATATCTAAGTAGCTCCGCAGTAACCCCTGCTCCAAACGAGTACAAGCAGTATGGCTTTACTATACGTTGTATTAACGCTAATTAATCACCCGCATTAACCTTCGTGTTAGCATCCCAAATCCCCCATTTCTGGGGGATTTTTGGTCAGCCATACCGTGTTCCTAGCCTAAACCACCACTATTTCTCAAGGCCTACCGAGCGCGGTAGAGGCGGGAAGCATATATTGACTTTTTTCTGAATGACCCTATTTAGATTTGAATCAAAACACGTATATTCCTGACGAAAATCCGCAGGATTTTCCAGCGTATGACGTGCTTTTGATTCAAGTCTTGAAGAAAAAAGTGCAATATATGCTTACCGCCAAAACCGTAACAGATATGCTATAATCGCACTATGACTTACCGTACCCGCCGTATCATCTTCGCACTTGTTCCGCTAGCCCTGTTAGCAACCTGGCTAGTTATTAACCCTGCAAACTATGAAGCAGTCCCCGCCGACGCTCCGGAGAGTATTGAACCTCTAGGTGTTACAACAGAGACCCCATCCGACCCTAACACTAAACTTGCTAGAGACGTCCTAGAAACTCTAGAAATTAAAGGTCGCGCGCCTAAAACCGGCTACTCGCGCGAGGAATTTTATAAGACTTGGCCAAACGTAAACGGCTGTAGTCTCCGCCAAATTGTTATTCGTCGCGAAGTTGGCGACAGCGCCAAAATGGACGGATGCGACGTTATCGCTGGAACTTTTGTAGAGCCATATACGGGCCAGACTTTTACAGGCGCGCAAAAATCCGACTTTAGTAAACATATTCAGATAGATCACGTTGTTGCCTTGTCCGACGCCTGGCAAAAGGGCGCCCAGTACAAGACTAAAGAAGAACGCTATGCTATGGCTACTGACCCGCTAAATCTTCTCGCTGTAGATTCCAGTGCTAATCAACAGAAATCCGACGGCGACGCTGCTACTTGGCTTCCGAGTAACAAAGCCTTTCGGTGTCAGTACGTTGCCCGCCAAATCTCTGTTAAATCTAAATACGCCCTCTGGGTTACGCAGGCAGAGCATGATGCTATTGCCGGTGTGTTAGAAAATTGCCCAAGAGAGCCGGCGGTTGGTGTATAATATACTTATGATTAAATTTATTACCGACACTACACTTCGTATTGATGATTTTTCTCCAGCCAAGAGTGCGCTGGATAATATCAAAAATGACCCTATGGCTGGTTGGCTAACTGTTCCATCTGACGCTACCGAGATTGCCAATATCCGTACTGCTGCCGCCAAAATTCGTAATAATTCTGCTTATTTGATTTGTATCGGTATTGGTGGCTCATATTTGGGTCACAAAGCCATTATTGATATGCTGGGCAATCATAGCAAGACTAAGATTGTCTATGCTGGCAACAATATTAGCTCTTATGAACTAGAAAAGTTATTCACCGAGATTGGTACGAGCGATTTTTCCGTCAACGTCATCTCTAAATCCGGCACCACTACAGAACCAGCCATTGCTTTTCGCTTAATCAAGGCCGGCCTTATTGCCAAATACGGCGAAAAAGGTGCTGCTGAGCGCATTTACGTTACTACCGACGCGGACAAGGGCGCCCTTCACGATGAGGCTATCGCCAAAGGCTACACCCGCTTTGTTATTCCTAATAATATTGGCGGTCGCTACTCTGTGCTTACCCCAGTTGGGCTTCTTCCGATGGCTGTAGCTGGTATTAACATTGAGGCGCTCCTCACTGGCGCCAAGAATGCTTCAATTGGCATTAATGCAGAATTTTCTATCAATGTTAGCAACGCTACGGTAGACACCTCTGCTTCTACAGTCCGCGAAGCCGCGCGCTATGCTCTCATGCGTCAGATGTTAAGAAGTGAGCGTGGTATTGATACGGAAATCCTGGCTTCGTTTGAGCCCCGAATGGCTACGTTTAATGAATGGTGGAAACAGCTTTTTGGCGAGTCCGAAGGGAAGAACAATCAGGGCATTTTCCCAGCTTCCGTGATTTACACGACTGACCTTCATTCTATGGGTCAATACATCCAACAAGGCCGCCGCAATATTATGGAAACTGTTGTAAAAATTACAACACCTAATGCGCGTTCTATCATCGTTCCAGAAGAAAAATCCGATTTAGATGGACTAAATTATCTCGCCGGCAAAAGTCTAGACTATATCAATGCCAAAGCGCTTGATGCTACCGTCCGCGCACATCGTCTCGGCGGTATTCCAGTTTTTGAACTAGAAATTCCAGATTTCTCTGAACAAACTATCGGCGAACTGATTTATTTCTTTGAACTATCCTGTGCAATTTCTGCCACTGTTTCTGGTGTTAATCCTTTTGATCAGCCAGGTGTAGAAACCTACAAACAAAATATGTTCCAACTTCTTGGTAAACCAGGGTTTTAGTGATATAATAATTACGTAATAAAAGGAGTGGGCAACAACTTATGAAACTAAATTATAACGGTCCCGTAGTTCTGGCAGTGCTAGATGGCGTAGGTTTGCGCCGTGATTTGGCTGGCAACGCCGTAAAACAAGCTCACACCGAATTTTTGAACTTCGCAGTTGGAAATTACAAAACTACCGCCCTTGCTGCTTCTGGCGAAGCTGTTGGTATTCTCCCAGGCAGTATGGGAAATAGCGAAGTCGGACACAACGCCCTAGGCGCCGGCCAAATTATCAAACAGGGCGTCTCTGGCATCAACGAAGCTATTAACTCTGGTGAAATCTGGGAATCTCCCGTCTGGAAAGAAATCATTGAGCGTTTGAAAGAGCGTGGCTCTACTCTGCATTTTTCTGGCATTTTCTCCGATGGCAATGTCCACTCTAGCATCTATCATCTAGAGCGGATGATTGATCAGGCTCACAAAGAAGGTATTGAGCATATCCGTATCCATCTAGTTCTAGACGGTCGCGATACTCCGCCACAATCCTCTTTGCAGTATATTACAGAGTTAGAATCCTTTATTTCCGCTTATCCAGATCACCCAGATTATCGTATTGCTTCTGGCGGTGGACGTATGGTTTTTGTCGCGGACCGCTACGAAAGCGATTGGGATGTAGTGAAGGCCGGCTGGGATGCTATGGTTAACGGCGTTGCTCCGCATCAATTTAGTTCCGCTACTTCTGCCATTAATACTTTCCGCGAAAAAGACCCAAACATTCAGGACCAATACATTCCACCATTTGTAATTTTTAAAAACGGTCAACCTGTTGGTTTAGTAAAAGACGGCGACTGCTTTATTTATTACGATTTCCGCGCCGATCGCGCGATTGAAATCGCCCAAGCCTTTACCTATGATGATTTTCCATATTTTGAACGCGTCTATTACGACAAGGATGATAACAAACACGTTGGCAAACCAGATGTTTATTTTGCTGGCCTTACAGAATATAATTCCGACACCCACGTTCCAGAACATCAGTTAGTTGCTCCAATCACAATTAAAGATACCCTAAACACCTACCTTGCTGACCACGATATTTCTCAGCTAGCCGTTTCCGAGACTGTTAAATTCGGTCATATTACGTATTATTTCAACGGTAACAGCTACGAAAAAGCCGACAAGGAAGAACATATAGAAATCCCGTCTGATACAATGCCGTTTGATACTCGTCCTTGGATGAAGTCCGCCGAAACTACCGACGAAGTCATTAAGAATATTGAGGACTTTAAATTCATTCGCATCAATTATCCAGGTGGCGATATGGTAGGTCATTTTGCCGAGCTAGAGCCAACTATTACCGCAATAGAATCTATTGATATCCAGCTTGCTCGCATTGCCAAAGAAGTTGACCGTCTTGGTGGCGTGCTTGTTATTACCGCCGACCACGGCAACGCCGAAGAGCTTACTGATGCCGAGGGCAACAGTAAAACCGCCCACACTACTAATCCAGTTCCGTTCATCATTTATGACAACACCGAGAACAAATCTCTCTACGAATTTGACAGCAGTATTCCTGATGCCGGACTCTCTAACGTCGCCGCTACTATTGCTAACTTGCTAGGCTTTGATGATTTGCCTGCATCTTGGCGCCCTTCTCTTATCAAGCCTACTGAATAATGATATAATAGCGCTATGCTAGAAGTTCTATTGATTATTGTTATTACGGCCGTTACTGCGATTCTGTCTCTGGCGGGCGGATTTCTTCTGCTGAGCGGTTCTAAATTTGCCAAAGTTTTTCAGAGATATGGGACTATTTTTGCCGCCATAGTGTTACTTTATGCTGTTTTTGGCGACATCATTCCAGAAGTTCTAGAAGAACTTCCAGTTTGGCAAGTCGCGCTTCTTATTACTGTTGGTACGGCGATTTGCTTCTGTATTAGTTTCGTAGTTGGTCATTTTCACAAACACGGCGACGAGAAAACTTTCAAAGACAAAAAGCAGGCCTATGCTATGCTAATCGTTGACAGTCTTCATACTGCGATGGACGGCATTGTTATTGGCACGTCTTTTGCTTCCGGCATTCCTACCGGCCTTACTTCCTCGCTTGCTACCGCTGCTCACGAAATTCCTCAGGAAGTTGGCGATTTCTCTATTATGATTCGTTCCAAAATGGACAAAAAGAAAATCGCTAAGCTCCAAATTTTTTCCGCACTTGTTCTCGTTCCGTTTGCCGTATTATCATATTTTATTGGTGATTTACTAGAGGCAGAATTGCCCGCCTTACTTTCTCTCATTGCTGGATTCTTTTTGTATATTGCGCTAGGAGAAATTTGGAGTATTATAAGATTAATATGGGAAAAGGCTAAAACAGGTAGCCTCAAAGTTAAGGAGATAAAATAATGCCAAAAATCACCAAAGCTATTATTCCAGTTGCTGGCTGGGGCACCCGCCGTCTACCAATCACTAAAATCATTGAAAAATCTATGCTCCCAGTCGGAAATCGTCCACTCGTAGATTATTCCGTTCAAGAACTTATTGAAGCTGGGGTTACAGATATTTATATGGTAATTTCCAATGTTGAGCCTTGCCAAGTTCGCGAGTTTTATAAAGATAACATCGCACTCAACAAATATCTAGAAGACCGAGGCAAATTAGACCGCCTTGCTCTTGCTAAGACTCTGCCAGAAAACGTCAAAATTCACTACGTCTCCCAAGACCCATCCGCTAAATATGGTACCGCTGTGCCAGTCGCTATGGTGGCGGAAGAATATAATATTAATGAGCCAGTTTTTGTTTTCTTTGGCGACGATTTCATTTGGAACCCAGGCGGAGAGTCTTCCGCACAAAGCCTACTAAATTCCATTCAGAGCGAAGACGAGTCTGCCATCCTTGGCGTAGAAGTTCCTCGCGAGGAAGTAGTTAAATACGGTATGATTGACGTTTCCGACGGCAAACTTACCAAGATTGTAGAGAAGCCAGAGCTAAAAGATGTTACTTCTAATCTTGTCCACGTCTCTAAATATATTATGTCTCCTAAGCTCATCCAGGAGATGGTGGAATACGTTAATTCTCACGATTTTGGACCTAAAGATCAAGAATATATGGCTACTGACCCGCTAGAAACTTTCGTAAAAAATGGCGGTATCGTACGCGTTGCTCCGACTACCGGCGAATACCTAGACGGTGGCTCCCTAGAAGGCTGGGTTCACGCCAACGACGTTGTCTGCAAAAACTCCTAAAATCACCAAATCTTTCGTTCACAAATTATTCATCCTGTGATATAATTTTTGTATGAGTAAACAAAAGTCCAAAAAGACCTATCAACAGGAAATTGGTAGCGTTGTTTCCCATCTTCGTACTGACAGAGGTATGACCCAGGCCGAACTAGCAAAGGCACTAGGTACATCTCAGCCTACCATTTATCGTATTGAGCGTGGCCGTCAGAATGTCTCGCTAGACATGGTGCGAAAATTGTCCAAGGCCCTAGGTAGCCCGATTTTGTCCGTTAATACCTCTGTTTCTCAGAGTCTTTACATTGAAGGTGGAAAGGAACTCCACGGCGAAGTCACAATTAACACATCTAAAAATGCCGCCGTCGGTTTGCTTTGTGCTAGTTTATTAAATTCCGGAAAAACCACTTTAAAACATCTTGCCCGCATAGAAGAAGTCTTTAGAATTATAGAAGTTTTGGAATCTATCGGCGTCAAGTGTCGCTGGACTAATCGTCACAGAGATTTAGAGATTATACCACCACGTGAATTAAAATTACAAAATCTAGATATTTCCGCCGCACGTAGAACCCGCTCAATTATTATGTTCCTCGGCCCTCTTCTTCATAAATACAAGAAATTTAAACTGCCTTACGCTGGTGGTTGTTCGCTTGGTGTTCGCACGGTAGAGCCACACCTGCGTGCGCTTAGCTCATTCGGTTTAGAAGTTGATGGTCGAACAGAAAGCGGTTTCTATCTTGCTACTGTCAAAAAAACTGACAATAAGCCTCGCCGCATTGTTCTTACCGAGCGTGGCGACACTGTTACGGAAAACATCCTAATGGCTGCCGCTCTCCATCCCGGCAAGACCGTTGTTGTTGGCGCCTCGCCTAATTATATGGTCCAAGACGTCTGTTTCTTTTTGCAGTCTCTCGGCGTTAAAATTGACGGAATTGGTACAACTACTCTTACCGTTTACGGCAAGGAGTCTATTGATGAAGACATAGAATATTCTCCGTCCGAAGATCCGATTGAGGCAATGTCCTTCATCGCTACTGCGCTTACTACTCATTCCGAAATCACTATTCGCCGCGCTCCGATTGAATTTCTAGAAATTGAGTTAGAAATACTAAAAAGTATGAATGCTGATATTAGACGCAGTAAAGAATATTATGCTAATAACGGTCATACCCGACTAGTAGATCTCAGTATCAAAAAATCCGACCTAGTCGCTCCAACTGACAAAATTCACCCAATGCCATTTCCAGGTCTCAATATTGATAACTTACCATTCTTTTCTGTCATTGCTGCTTCTGCTCGCGGACGCACACTGATTCACGACTGGGTTTTTGAAAATCGCGCCGTCTATACTACTGACCTCACTAAACTTAACGCTCGCGTAGAACTCTTAGACGCGCACCGTGTATATGTAGAAGGTCCAACTAATTGGCGCCCAGCCGAGTTAGTTGCTCCACCAGCGCTTCGCCCTGCTGTAGTTATATTGATTGCAATGCTCGCCGCTCCAGGCGCTTCAATTCTTAGAAATACTTACCCGATTGATCGTGGCTACCAAGATTTTGCCGCCCGTCTCCGCCAGCTTGGTGCCGACATCGCGCCTCTCGCTGGTATTTAATGCTATAATAGTTTTTATGAATTCTGAGGATACTCCATCCCATATTTTGGCAGGCCTAAACCCCGCCCAAAAAGAAGCAGTCAAAACTACAAACGGTCCGCTTCTAATTTTGGCTGGTGCCGGTTCTGGTAAAACCAAGACTTTAACTCATCGCATTGCTAATTTGCTTTCTCGTGGCGTCCCCGAGCGAAACATTCTTGCCGTCACTTTTACAAACAAAGCCGCCGGCGAAATGCGCGACCGTTTATGGCGATTAATGAATAACTTGGCAGGCGAACCTCCACGCAGTTTTATGCCGTATATGGGCACATTTCACAGTATTTGCGTCCGCATTCTCCATATGGAACACGACCCCGCTGGCCTTGATACTAACTTTGTCATTTACGATACCGAAGACCAGGCTTCTCTTGTCCGCCGCATTATAAAAGAGCATCACTTTGAGAGCAAATCCTTAAAGCCAAAATCTATCCAGTCTGCTATTTCTACTGCCAAAAACAATGGTATTACGCCAGACGAATATCTAGCTTCTGCCACATATCCCAATCAAAAACAAATTGCAAAAATCTATGAAATCTATGAGAAAGAAAAAAAGAAATCTTCTGCATTAGACTTTGACGACTTATTACTAGAGACCGTTAAGCTCTTCCGCGAGCACCCTGATATTAGAAAAAAATGGCAAGATAAATTCCAGTACATTTTAATTGACGAGTATCAGGACACTAATTCCGTCCAGTATCATTTAGTAAAATGTCTAGTAGGGAAAGACCAAAATATTTGCGTTGTAGGCGACGATTGGCAGAGTATTTATTCTTGGCGCGGTGCTGATTTTACTAATATTCTGAACTTTGAAAAAGACTTTCCAGGTGCCAAAGTTATTAAACTAGAACAAAATTACCGCAGTAC
This sequence comes from Candidatus Saccharimonadota bacterium, assembly GCA_017455145.1. Classification (GTDB taxonomy): domain Bacteria; phylum Patescibacteriota; class Saccharimonadia; order Saccharimonadales; family Saccharimonadaceae; genus Nanosyncoccus. The sequence goes on from JAFTBP010000007.1 coordinate 10,400, forward strand.
TGGCAATATTTTGAAGGCCTCCCAAAAAATCATCAAGAATAACCAGACTCGCACCGACAAAGCCCTGTTTACGGAGGCTGGTGATGGGGACCCTATCACTATCCAAGGCCTGTCCGATGAGAATATGGAAGCCTCTTGGGTTGCGACTCAGATTATGCTCCTAAAAACTAAGGAGCATCGTGAATATTCTGATTTTGCCGTCCTCTATCGCACTAATGCTCAATCCTATGCTTTTGAAAAAGCCTTCATTGCTAACCGTCTGCCATACAAAATCATTGGTGGTGTACGTTTCTATGACAGGAAAGAAGTTAAAGATATCCTTGCAATTCTAAAGACGCTAGTAAATCCGCACGACCGCGTAAGTTTAGAACGTATCATAAAAAACGTTCTATCCGGCATTGGCGACGCTAGCCTTAAAAAGATTCTTGAACGCATAGATGCTATTGTCGCCTCGCATCCTTCCGAAAATCCTCTAATAAACGAAGATTTAGCTGACGGGCTAACTGCTCGCGCTAAGACCGCTTTTCTCCGCTTGCAGAATTTTTACAAAACAGCCCACGACAAAGACCGCACTCCGTCAGAAATTGTCCAATACGCTGTGTCGTATTTTGATTTTCAAACGCTTTTAGATGATGGTACCCCAGCTGGTACTGATCGCTTAGAAAACCTAAATGTTCTTGCTGGCAATGCATTTCCGTACGAAACTTTGGAAGATTTTCTAGCCGATTCTGCGTTAATGTCCTCTGCTGACGAAGCCTCAGACAAGCATTCCGTTACGCTGATGACCTTACACTCTGCTAAGGGTTTGGAATTTCCAATCGTCTTTATGGTAGGTATGGAAGATGGACTATTTCCAAGCGATCGCTCTGATAGTATTGCCGATATTGAAGAAGAGCGTCGCCTTGCCTATGTTGGTATGACGCGTGCTAGAGAAGAACTATTTCTTACTTTTGCCAAATCCCGATTCACCTTCGGTTCACGCAACCTATCCTCGCCATCTAGGTTCTTGTTAGAACTTGGTTTTAACCCCTATGGCTCTAATGACTATGATAATTTAGCAGAGGAACCTGCTACTCCCAAAAAATCTTTTGACCCGTGGAACGACGATACTGAATTTTTTGACGACGACCCATTCCCAGATGATGGTCCAATTTACAGCTAGTATGGTATAATATAAAATACCTAAGGAGTTTTTTATTGTGGCAAATTCTAATAATCAGAAAAAACCAAACCAGACCAAAAGTAATAACATTCGCAGAGTTTTATTCTTCTTTGTTCTACTTATTACGTGTCTAGCGCTAGTATCATTCTTATCCCCTAACTCTAAAATTGAAGATGTTCCACTATCTGAAATTATTGCGCGTGCTAACGACGAGAATGGCAACATTAAGAAAATTACCGTTTCTGGTTCCGAACTTCTCATTACGCTAAAAGATAAAGATCAACCTACTCAAAAATCTCGCAAAGACTCCTCTGGTACTCTTTATGAACAGGGACTTATTAATTATTGCGAGGGCAAAAACGGTGACGAGCTAAAATCCTGCCAAGAAAAATATCCTGTCATCGAATACACCGAGCCTTCTAATTTTTGGAATAATTTCCTAGATATTGCGCTCATTGTTGGACCAATCATTATTATTGCTGGCTTCTTTATTTATATGATGCGCCAGGCTCAATCTATGAACAGCCAGTCTATGGGCTTTGGTAAAGCTAAGGCTAAACTATACGGTCCAGACAAAAAGAAAGTTAAATTTGAAGATGTAGCAGGAAACGAAAGCGCCAAACAAGATTTGACAGAAATTGTAGATTTCTTGAAAAATCCTAAAAAATACGAAAAACTTGGCGCCAAAATCCCAAGAGGCGTCCTTCTAGCTGGCGACCCTGGTACAGGTAAGACTCTTATGGCCCGTGCTGTCGCTGGCGAAGCCAACGTTCCATTCTTCTCAATTTCCGGTTCAGAATTTGCCGAAATGTTTGTCGGCGTAGGTGCTTCTCGTGTCCGTGACTTATTTAGCAAAGCTAAGAAAAATGCCCCATCTATTATCTTTATTGATGAAATTGATGCTGTCGCGCACAAACGCGACGCTCGTGGTGGCGCCGGTCGTGAAGACGAACAGACATTGAACCAAATTTTGGTAGAAATGGATGGATTTGATAATGACTCCGGCGTAATCGTAATGGCCGCTACTAACCGCGTTGATATGTTAGACAAAGCCCTTCTTCGTCCAGGTCGTTTTGATCGTCACGTCAACGTTGCTCTCCCAGAAAGAAAAGATCGTTTAGAAATTCTGAAGGTCCATTTCAAGAATAAACCTACCGAAAAAGATGTTGACTTAAACGCTCTAGCCAAGAAAACCGCCGGCTCTTCTGGTGCAGACCTAGCCAATATTGCTAACGAGGCTGCCATCACCGCTGCGCGTGAAGGTCACAAAGCTATCACTAACAATGACCTGACCGAAGCTTTTGAGCGCGTCGCTATTGGTCCACAGAGAAAAAGTAAAGTTATGAGTGATGAAGAAAAGAAAATCACCGCTTATCACGAAGCTGGTCACGCCGTTGTCGGACACGTTCTCCCAGATTCCGACCCAGTTCACAAGATTACTATTATTCCACGTGGTGGCACTGGCGGTGTTACTTGGTTCCTCCCTCCAGAAGATAGAAGCTATAAGAGCATCTACGATCTAAAGGATGTACTAGCTCGTGCTATGGGTGGTCGCGTTGCTGAAAAACTTATCTTTGGCGAAGATGCTATTACCACTGGCGCATCTTCCGACCTTAAACACGTCGCAGAGTTGTCTAAAGATATGATTATTTCAGAAGGTATGGGCTCCGGAACTCGCAACCAAGTATTCCCAGAAGAATCTACTGGTTATTACACTATTTCTACTGGTAAGCCATACTCAGAAAAGACCGCCGAGCTAATTGACGCAGAAATCAAGAAACTAACTGACGAGGCTACAAAGCGCGCCGAGGCAGTATTAAAAGCCAATAGCAAAGCCCTAGATCGTGTCGCAAGCGCCCTACTAGAAAAAGAGACTCTAGAAGAAGCTGATATCGCTCCACTTATGAAGGATGCGATCCTGCCAGCAAGCGCCAAACTTCACTAACATTGTGTTATAATAAATCTAATGAAATCGCCAAAGTTCAAGTCTATTGTTGCGCTTGCGCAAGCTCGCCTATCTATTAAGGCGTCTGCCGTTATTTTGGCGAGTTCTACGCTTGTTTCGGCCCTACTTGGCATCTTTCGTGATCGCCTACTAAACTCCTACTATTTGGATACATATCCTACCGGCATTGATGCTTATACAGCAGCGTTTACTATCCCAGATTTTATGTTCTTCATCCTAACTTCTGGTGCGCTCGCAGTATCATTCATTCCGGTATTTAACCAGCGTCTTGTCACCGGAAACAAAAAATCCGCCTGGGAACTTTCGTCTTCCGTGCTTAATTTAATGGCGCTAGTTACGCTTATTGCCAGTATTCTCATTATGATTTTTGCCGACCCACTAGTCCGCTACGTCGTTGGTCCAGGTCTAGACGAGCCGGGTACTATTCTCGCTATTAATATGATGCGCGTAATCGCCATCAATCCATTCCTAATGTCTATTTCTACGGTGCTATCTTCTATCCAACAAGCCGTCGGTCGTTTTGTCTTCTATGCTCTTGCACCAGCAGTTTACAATATTGGGATTTTAGTTGGTATTGTTTGGTTTACTAACGGTATTAATATTTTTGGTGTCCAAATCTTTGATGGTGGTATTATGGGCGTAGCTCTTGGCGTAGTCTTTGGTGCCGTACTCCAAGTTATTATTTCGCTTATCGGCCTCATCGGGCTTGGCGTAGACTATGAGTTTAAGATTTATTGGAAAAATCACGGTTTTCGTTCTGTTTTGGCGCTTCTTCCGGCTCGCTCGCTAGATCAGGGAATTGATTACGTCAACACTATCGTTAATACTAACCTTTCCTCTCGTATGGGTGCCGGCGCAATGCGTAGCTTCCAGCAGGCGACTAGTCTCCACCAGATGCCAGTTAATTTAATCGGCGTGGCAATTTCTACCGCCTTCTTCCCAAAGATGACCGAAAAAATCGGCGAAGGCAAAAACGAAGAATTCTTAGCTACCTTCCGCGTTGCACTTCGCACAATTATCTGGATTTCTCTACCTGTCGCAGCGATTGCTTATTTTGCGCGTGGCTACGTCGTTTCTTTCATTAAAAATGGTGGCGATCCGCTTATCGCCTCCGTACTTGGCACATTGGTCTTAGCGATTTTTGCCCGTTCCGTTTTCCATATTGCCTCGCGCGGATTCTATGCTCGCCAGGACACCAAAACACCGTTCATTGTTAGTATTGTCGCTGTTGGTCTATCTACGATCCTTGCTGTTCTCTTTACGATTTGGGGATTTGGTCCAGAAGGCTTAGGCTATGCGCAGTCTATTGGCGCCGTCCTAGAAATCATTATCTTATTAGGCCTACTTAACCGCATTAGCCGTCATAGGTTGTTTGATAAATCTTTCTGGCGAGGCATTACACGTATGCTTATAGCCACTGCTATCACGGGGGCAGTTTGCTATTCTATGACCAAGTTCTTCCCACTGCGCTCTACCGATATCTCCCTTCTTTCAATCCTGCCAAAGTTCGTCCTTATTACTGGCGTTTCCACAGTTACATACATTATATCTGGCTATTTCCTTGACCTCCCCGAGGTTCAGCCTATTGTCCAGAAAATCAAGAAGTTACTCTTTAGAAATGTCTAATTTTAAGATATAATATAGGGTATGAGTAAAAAAATTAAAGGAAAATCCATTTCCGATTATAATGGATATGACTACAAAAAAATCTTTTGGGAAGATGCTGACAGAAAATACGAAGATTCTGCAGACCGTATGGCTGTAAGAAAGCTCTTGCCGAAGCACATGAAGAACTTTGCTGATATCGCTGGAGGCTATGGCCGTCTCGCAGACGAATATCTTCCGCGTGCAGAAAAAGCCACTCTTTTTGATTTTAGTCAGACCGAGCTAGACCAAGCCAAAGAGAAATATGGCAAAAAGCTAAACACTATCCAAGGAGATATTTATAGCTTACCGTTTAAGGATGGGGAGTTGTCTACACTTCTAATGGTCCGCGCTACACATCACTTTAAAGACATAGATAAAGTCCTAAAAGAATTATATCGCGTCCTGGAGCCAGGTGGTATTGCCGTTATAGAAGTTGCCAACAAGCGCACCCTGCCTCGTATCGCACGCTATCTCACTGGCAAAACTAAGGTCTCTCCATTTACTCATACCGTAGCAAACCTATCTGAGATTGACAAAGACGGTTTCTTTAACTACCACCCTAAGTATATAGAGAATTTGTTTAAAAAGACCGGCTTTAGAATTGATAAAGTCCTTTCCGTTTCTAACTTCCGCTCCGCCGGACTTAAAAAAGTCTTTGGCACTAAGAACTTGGTCAAGATGGAAAAAGGCGCCCAAAACATCTTAGCACCTATCCGTTTCGCTCCGTCCATTTATTATAGGCTGGAAAAACCAGGCGATAAGTAATAAAGTCCCACATAAAAATTCCCCTCTACGGAGGGGAATTTTGTTAAGCTATACAGCGTAGGTATTATACCTCGCCACAGTAGAAGCCAGAACCTTCAAGCTTATAGATAAAGGCAAGCTTTCTAGTGGAGCCACTAGTAGATTTCTCAACTGTACCTTCAGTTGTTCCACAGATAGCACCGTGATAAACGTGGATAATAAAGTCCATTTCGGTAAGTGGCTTACCACTAGCGTCAGACTGTGTGATTGGGTCGCCACTAGGGCTTAGTTTAGAGAATAAGCCGTGGTCGCCGACAGCATACGGAGTACCACCTGGGTCAGTGAAATCGTCGTTAGCTGCCCACATATAGCTATCAAGGAATGCTCCCCAGCTACCAGTTTTGTTGTCTTTGTTTAATGTAAGTTTATCAGCAGGGTCTTTTTGTACGTTTGAACCCAAATCTGCGTGGTCACTTGTTGTTACCCAAAGTCCTGGAGTGGCATCCGTGTCAGGAACGCGTCCACGGTTATTCGTCTGATATTGTGCAATTTGCGCAGCGAACCTCGCCATATCGTCACGCCTCTGAGTATCACGCTGAGAACGTTGCAAAGCAGGCAGCGCCAAGAATACCATCATAAAGATAAGACCGGCGATAGCAAGCACAAGCACGACCTCAATAATCGTGAACCCTTTTTTGTTATGTTGTGTTGACATTATTGTCCTTTCTTTAGCATTTATGCTTATTATTTATATCATAGGTTAAAATTAGGGAAAAAGCAAGTGGTTTTTCTTTTAGGGTTAACGATGCTATAATTGGCGTATGGAACCATATTATAGAATTCTCGTCCTCATTATCCTGTTTTTCTTTGGTGCAATACTTGGCAGTTTTGCCTGTTGCCAAGCTTGGCGTATTCGTCTAAAAGAACTCGGCAAAAAATCTCCTGGCAAATGGTCAGTTTGTCTTACCTGCGGTAAGCGCCTCAAGACTTCCGAGAATATCCCACTTTTGTCTTGGTTGGCCCAACGTGGCAAGTGCAAGAAATGTGGCGCTAAAATTGGTGTCTCAGAAATCCTTTCCGAATTTACCTTTGCATTGGCGCTCCCAGCAGTAGGAAATGTCTTCTACGACCAGTTCACGGACGTGCTTGCCGAAGGCAATTTTCTTAAACTGGCTGTGCTTATTTTTACAGCGCTTATGCTTATCGTTAGCATAAGCATTATGTGGATTTTGCTGATTTATGACGCTAAATGGCAGAAGCTCCCGACCTTCCTCTTGACAATTCTAAACATAAGTGCTATAATCTATCTAATCCTACAAATCGTAGGCCTGATTCTTAATTCTGCCGAAATTTCAGAAATCGGCGTCTCCCTTCTTAAAACTCTAGGTGCGGTCGCTATTCTTCCAGCGCCATATTTTCTGCTTTCTACTCTATCTCATGAGAAGCTTGTTGGCTCTGGCGACTGGCTCGTAGCGCTCCCTATCGCCCTTATCCTCGGTCATTGGTGGCTAGCGCTTATCGCACTCTTCCTCGCTAACTTTCTCGGCAGTATTTTTGGCGTGTTTCAGCGCGTCAAAAAAGGCGCCCGCCAAATCCCATTTGGCCCGTTCTTAATTTTCGCTTTTATAATCGTCTACGCGCTCCAATTTTGGCTACTTAAACTTATTGTTATAGTCTAATTTGTCTCGGAATGGAATTTTTTGTGTACGTCTTTTAGGTGTGTATCGGTGATATGTGTATAAATTTGTGTCGTAGAAATATTACTGTGGCCCAGTAGTGACTGCACTGCTCTTAGGTCTGCTCCGTTCATGAGTAAATCTGTCGCAAACGAATGACGCAGAGTATGTGGTGTAACGTGCTTAGTAATCCCCGCCGCTCGCGTATATTTTTCAATAATCCGTTGGATGCTTCGCGGGGTTAGCCGGCGATAGTCTCCAGACGTAGAAGCCGCCCCAGAATTTTTACTATTATTTAAGAACAATGCCGGCAAACTATCGTGTCGTACGCAGAGATAATCTTTTACTCGGGCAGCTGCGCTGTCGTCGATGAATATCGGCCGGTCCTTACTGCCCTTTCCACGTACCACAAATTCTTTCCGTTCTAGGTTAATGTCATCCCGGTTTAGGCTACAAAGCTCCGACACGCGTAATCCTCCAGAAAACAGTAGCTCTATAATTGCCCTGTCCCTGAGTCCAGTTTCCGTGTCTAGGTCAATCTCGTCTAGCATTGCCTGCACCTCATCAAAATGTAGGAACGTTACCTGTGGTCGGTGAGTTTTGGGCAAATCCACTAGCGCCGGGTCTAATGAGTTAATACCGCGTCGAGCAAGATATTTTAAAAATCCACGCAAAGCGATTAGGTAATATGCCTGAGTTTGAGCTGTTAGTCGCGAGCCCTTTTCGTCTACTTCATACCGGTTTAGCTTTAGCCGATACTTTCTAAGCATTTCTTCATCAATATCGCTTGGTTTCATTTCGTGGTCTAAACTTTCGCCACAAAGCTCATAAAATCGGTTGAGATATAATTCATAATTCCGCACCGTATTTAGCGACCGTCCCATCTCAATCTCTACGTGTTGCAAAAAATCTTGAATTAGATCAATCACATAAACATTTTTCATAATTCTATTATACTCCGTCAAATGTGTTATAATAACAAAAAGGAGTTTTATTTTTATGGGAAAAGAGAAAGATCTCATCCAAAGAAGTCTAGTAGTTTGTAAACCAGATGCTGTTCAGCGTGGTATCGTTGGCGAAATCCTCACCCGCTTTGAGCGTGTTGGCCTCAAAATTGTTGGTATGAAGATGGTTATGCCAGATGAAGAGCAATACAAAGAGCACTACGAAGGTATCGGCCAGATGATTACTCGTCGTGGCGAAACTGCCTTCCGTTACAACCTTAACTATATGCTTTCTGGTCCAGTTATTGCTATGGTGTTAGAAGGTGTTGAGGCCGTGCCTCTAGTTAGAAAAATCGTCGGCTCTACCGAGCCAAAAGCTGCAGATATGGGTACCATTCGTGGAGATTACGCGCATATGAGCTTTGGTTATTCTGATGCTAAGCAGGTTGGTGTGCCTAACTTGGTCCACGCTTCCGGATCCCCAGAAGAAGCTAAAAAAGAAGTCGCCCTCTGGTTTAAGCCAGACGAACTCTACGACTACTCAGATCTTAACGAAAAGTACACTCGTTAACAAGTTATGGCGGCGAATGCCGCCCCACGTGCCCTCGTAGCTCAATTGGATAGAGCAGTTCCGTCCTAAGGAAAAGGTTGTGAGTTCGACTCTCGCCGAGGGTACCATTTTTAGTGTATAATATAAATATGAGCGAATTAGCGTTTGACGGTCAGCGCGAAGGCGAGAAAGTCGCATTTATTTTTCGTCGCCATATCGCCACCGCTAGAAAGGGTCTGCTGTTTCTGGCAGTTATGATAGTCCTTGGTATTATACCAATGGTGCTTTGGCCAAACAACGCTCATATGTTCTGGGTCTTTTTAGGCTGTGTCATAATTGGTCTGTTTGGGGCGGGCTACGCGTACTTGTTGTGGTATTTTTCTATTTTTATCGTTACGAATGAGCGCATCCGCCAGATTAGCCAAAAAGGCCTATTCAAAAAAACGATAGTGGACCTTGGCCTAGACAAAATCCAGAGCATTTCCGTTAATATTCCAGGCGCCATTGCTGGAATCTTTGGCTATGGTACTATTTTAATCCAGACCGCTGTTGGCGACTTGGTCATTTCTCAAGTCCCAAAGCCAAACGTAATACATAATAAATTGCAAGATGTTGCAAGGAAAGCAGATTATGAGTAAAATCGCCACCGCGATTAAGAAAAAACTACCAAAAAAGCCCGAGCACAAAACCGAGAAAGAAAAATTAGACGAGCGCAGGGAAGAAATTTTGTCCAAAGGACGCAAGTTCAAATATCCAATGCAATTCGCTAAGCACCGCCTAGTCTTTTTGACGATTGCGATTGCATTTATCGCCCTAATTGGGGTAGGCGTTTTTGGCTATGTTTCACTGTACAAGACCCAGAACACTAGCGATATTCTTTATCGTTTTACGACGGTTCTGCCACTTCCAGTCGCCAAAATTGACGGCGAGCCAGTCCGCTATAGTGACTATCTGATGATTTATAGAAGTAGCATCACTCCAGTTGAGCAACAGAACGGTACATTTTCTGACAATCAGACCGACGCTAACTCTCTACGCGATTATTACAAGCGCACCGCCTTGACCGACGCCGAGGATTATACTTACGCTATTAAACTAGCCAAGCAGATGGATATTAAAGTTACCGACGAAATGATTGACCAGGCTTTTGATACGCATCGCAAACTTGGTGGTGTCGAGCGTAGTCGTGAGGGCTTCCTTAAGGTTATTAAAGATAATTTCAATCTCTCCGAGAAAGAATATCGTCGCATGCTTTACCTCTCACTGGTCAAAGAAGAAGTTTCCAAAAAAATTGACACCGAAGCCACCTCTAAGGCTGAACGTGCTCTCGCTCAGGCCAAAACCGCAAATGGCGATCTTAAATCCGTAGCAGATCGCTTTGGCTTGGAATATGAAGATACGGGCGGTTTAATTGACGTAATGAACGTTGACGGTGGTCGTTCTGACGTTGCGTATAGTATGCAACCGGGCACACTTAGCGATATCCTTACCTCTAGCAACGGAGACGCATATTATATCATTTATCTTAAAGAAAAAGCCGAATCCAAGGTGAATTATGTCTCTATTAAGATTCCATTTACGGAACTAGGGAAACGCCTAGAAAACGTCCGCGAAGAGAACCGCGTTGAAGAATATATCACAATAGGCGAATATAGCAATTCCGAAGTTGAGACAATTCAGTCAGATGATCAGTAGATATGCTATAATATATCTACTAGCGGGTATCGTATAACGGCTATTATGTATCCTTCCCAAGGATAAAATCGGGGTCCGACTCCCCGTACCCGCACCATTTGTAGGAAAGACTAAAATTAGCACTCTTGACACGAGAGTGCTAATTTGCTATCATAAAAGTATGCAAGATGAATTTAACGAAATTATGAGCCATCTATCCGAAAACGCTCGTTTTGCTATCCAAAAAGCGGATATGTATAGTAAGCGCTATAACAATGGCTATATGAGCACCGAACACCTTCTTCTCGGCATCTTAGATATGGATAATTCTACTGGTGCCCACATTCTAATAAACGAGGGAATTGAACTTTCTGACGTTGAGAAATCTATTAATGCTACCGCCGTAGAAGTCCCTAGTTCTCAGATGGCAATGATGTCTTTGTCTGAGGCTGCCGTACTTACTCTCAGAATTGCAAATAGTTTTGCTCGCGAATATGGTTTAGATGTAGTTGGTACGGAGCATATCTTATACGCTCTTGTTACTCAGCCTAATTCTCGCGCTGCCCTTATCCTAGAAGGTCTTAAAGTAGATATTGATGATGTCGCCAAAACCATTGAAGATTTAGTTACAAACCAAGCCGAATCTGCCAAAAAAGCCAAAGCCAAAGAAAAATACACTAATCGTCCTAAGCTCAAATGGCTTTCTCGCTACGGCGAAGATTTAACCGAGCTTGCCAAAGACGGAAAACTAGATACGGTCATTGGTCGTGACAAAGAAATTGAACGCGTTGTCACCGTGCTTTGTCGTCGTACTAAATCTAATCCAGTTCTAATTGGCGAAGCTGGCGTAGGGAAGACCGCTATTGTAGAAGGTCTTGCTTCTCGCATCGCCAAAAACGACGTCCCAGGAAACCTAATCGGCAAACACGTCTATCAAGTAGATTTATCGTCTCTTGTTGCTGGCACTAAGCTTCGCGGTGAATTTGAGGAACGTATTAAAGGTGTTATAGACGAAGCTGTTTCTAACCCGTCCATCATTCTGTTCATTGACGAGCTTCATCTTCTTGCGGGCGCCGGTGCCGGTAGCGAAGGTACTATGGACGCCGCCAATATCTTAAAGCCCGCCCTTGCTCGTGGCAATATCCATCTTATTGGTGCAACTACCCTAGACGAATACCGAAAGAACATAGAAAAAGACAAAGCCCTTGCTCGCCGTTTTCAGACGGTACTAGTAGAGGAGCCAAGCAACGCAGTTACTCTTCGCATTCTAAAGGGGATTAAATCTCATTACGAAAAACATCACGGCGTAGAAATCCCAGACAAAATCCTAGACACCGCTATTAATATGTCTAGTCGCTATATTAATGATCGTTTTATGCCAGACAAAGTTATTGACGTTATTGATGAAGCTTCTGCTATTGCTAAGGTCGCCGAAGACAAAAAAGGCGGTAGTCGTTATAAGAAATTAAAAATTGAAGAAAAAGACCTAAATGAAAAAATAGAAGCCTCCGCCGAAGCAGAAGATTTTGAAAAAGCCGCGCTCTATAAGACTCGTCTAGCCCAAATCAAAGAAGAAATCAAAAAGCTAGAAAAAGCAGGCTTTGGCAAAGAAAAAACGCCAAAACTTACCGAAGAGCATTTGGCCAAAGCAATTTCGCTTAAGACTGGTATTCCAGTTTCCAAAGTTCACGGCTCTGAGATGGAGTTACTACTTAAACTTGAGGACCACATAGACAAGGCCATTATCGGTCAAGACGAAGCCGTCCACGCCGTAGCTAAAGCCATTCGTCGCGGTCGTTCTGGTATTGCTAACAGCAACCGTCCAATCGGCTCCTTCCTCTTTATGGGGCCTACCGGCGTTGGCAAGACCGAGCTAGCTCGCGTTATTGCGCGCGAAGTTTTTGGCGGAGAAAACGCCCTAATTAAGATTGACATGTCCGAATTCGGCGAAAAACACAACGTCTCTCGTCTAGTTGGCGCTCCGGCTGGCTATATTGGCTATGATGATGGCGGTAAACTCACTGAAGCTGTCCGTCGTCGCCCATATTCCGTCGTTCTCTTTGACGAAATAGAAAAAGCCCACCCAGACGTATTTAACCTCCTTCTTCAAATTTTGGAAGATGGTATCTTGACTGATGGTCAGGGCAACAAGATTAAGTTTAATAACACTGTAATTATCCTAACTTCTAATCTCGGCGCTGAAAGTATGTATCAGGATGATGATTTTGGCTTCTCTGCCCATCACGATTCCGACAAAAAATCTCGCGAAGCCGAGTACGAGCTCCAAAAATCCGTAGCGCAACGTGCCTTGAAGAAGGCTATGCGCCCAGAACTAATTAACCGCTTAGACGCCATCCTAGTCTTCCATCCACTCACTAAGAAACAAGTTGAGCAAATCTTTGACAACCTCATAGAAGATTTAAGAAAACGTCTTGTCACCAAGCACCTAGGCATTAAAATTTCTGACAAGGCTAAGGCCTGGCTCATTGATGTTGGTTACGACCCAAAGAATGGTGCTCGCCCACTCCGTCGTGCTATTGAAGATAATGTTGAATCATTAGTCTCTGACGCAATTATTGCTGGCAAGGTCAAATCCGGCGACATCATTAGTATTGATCTCAAAAACAAAGAGCTAAAACTAAGTATTACAAAGGAGTAATATGAAAAAACAAATCCTAAGAATATTACCAATTGCCATCGTGGTAGTGACGGGCCTTTTAGGGCTTCTCGCCTACCAGAACCGGGTATATCTTACAGATTTGTTTCTAAGCTTTCAATATTCTGCCTCTCCAGAACTTTCTTCCCTAGAAAATGACCTTGAGCTAACCGATTCTGCAGGTTTAATTCTCCGCGCTTCTCATCCATCTCTAGAATCACGCGAAGAATTTAATATTCTATGTGATTCTCACGACGAACAAATTTCTGTTTTGGGTTGTTATACAGACCGAAAAATCTACATCTATAATATAGAAGAATCCGAACTTTCCGGAATCAAAGAATCAACTTTAGCGCACGAACTTTTACACGCGGTCTGGGCGCGCACTCCATCTTCTGAACGTGACCATATTTCTCGCCTTCTTGCCGAAGTCTATAACCAGCAAGAATATCACGACCAGCTTGCCGAAGATTTAGAAACCTATGATGATGCCGAGCGCGTAGACGAACTTCACTCTCGCATTGGCACAGAAATTGCTAATCTCCCAGCCGAGCTAGAATCTCACTATGCTAAATATTTCAAAAACCAAGACAAAGTCGTAGATTTTTACGAAAACTACATTACTCCTTTCCGCGAGCTGTCCGAAGAGATTGATAATCTTTCCACGGAGCTAGAAAAACTAAACCAAGAAATTGAAGAAAAGACCTCAGCCTATTACAAAAGTGCAGAAAAACTTTCCGCCGAGATTGACGAATTTAATAATTGCGCTAGAACCTCTGGCTGCTTTGCTACGGAATACGCGTTTAATGCTCGTAGGAATCAACTTCTTGCCAATGAATCCGAAATAGAATCCGCCTATGAAAAGCTAAACAAAATGATTAACGATTACAATAAATTGGTAGAAGAATACAACGCCAATGTTATTCGCGGAGAGACCCTAGAATCAGTAATTAATAGCAATGCTAAATACGAAGAAAAAATTAAGTAAAGGAGAAATTATGAAATCACCAAAAAATGACTATTTAGTCCCAACCGTCGTAGAAGAAACCGCTAAAGGCGAGCGCGCTTACGATATTTATTCTCGCCTCCTTAACGATCGTATCGTTTTCTTGGGCGAGGATGTTAACCCCCATACAGCTAACCTCGTTGTGGCCCAGCTTCTTTTCTTGGCTCACGAAGACCCAAAGAAAGATATCAAACTCTACATCAACTCCCCAGGCGGCTCCGTTTATGATGGCCTAGCTATCATTGATACCATTAACTACATCCAGCCAGATGTCCAGACTATTGGTATTGGTCTTCAGGCCTCTATGGGTGCTATGCTTCTTTCTGCTGGCACCAAAGGCAAACGTTTTGTCCTACCGAATTCTCGCATTATGATTCACCAGCCATCTTACGGCTCTCCACAAAGCAAAGTTACGGATCAAGAAATTGAGCTAAAAGAAGGTTTGCTTCTTAAGAAACTCTTGATTGAGATGCTCGCCAAAAACACCGGCAAAGACGTCAAGCAAGTAGAAAAAGATATGGACCGTGATAAATGGATGTCTGCCGAAGAAGCCAAAAAATACGGTATCATTGACGAAGTTATCACCAAATAGTTAAAACTTATGATGTAACGAGTGGCAGATAGCTGCAGCCAAGGCATCTGCCGCATCGTCTGGTTTAGGCACTTGAGTCAGGTTTAGGTGCCTTTTTACGACCTCCTGCATCTGCTTTTTGTCTGCGTGTCCATAGCCCGTCATCGTGCTTTTAATCTCGTTTGGGCTATATTCAAAAATCGGAAGTTTATTTTGTTTGGCGACTAGCATACATACTCCGCGCGCCTCCGCTACAGAAATACCCGTACTAATATTTTGCATAAAAAACAATTTTTCTATACTAACGACTTCGGGCTTGTTCAAATCAATAATCTCGTTTAGGGAATCATAAATATCTTCTAGACGCTCAGGCAGTGGCGTATGCGGTGGAGTAGCAATTACGCCCGCATCTACCAGCGAAGCCTTTCCGCGTTTAAAATCAATCACGCCGAATCCGCAAATGCCCGTACCAGGGTCTATCCCTAGAATTCTCATATCTAAATTATAGCACGTGATATAATAACCTTATGATTGCACACGTCAAAGGAATAATTGCCGAAAAATTTAATACGTCCGTCATCGTAGACGTAAATGGCGTTGGCTATGAAGTTGCCCTGTCCGCACTAGATTATGAAGACGCCAAACTAGACGAAGAGAAGAAATATTACACTTACCACAAAATATCAGAAAATGCCGAAGAACTCTATGGCTTCTCTACACTTTCCGCCAAGAAAATTTTTGAACTTTTAATTTCCGTAAACGGCGTTGGACCAAAAGCCGGCATGGCTATTTTGTCGCTCGCCCCACCAGAAGAAGTCAGAAATGCGATTGCTAATGCTGACACCGGGTTTATCTCTAAGGCATCCGGCGTCGGCAAAAAATCCGCCGAACGCGTAGTAGTTGACTTGCGTGACAAAGTCGGATTACCGTCCAAATATGGCGCCACAGAAGTTGTTGGCGCAATCAAAACTGACGAGTCTGACGAGGCTCTAGATGCTCTTATGGCGCTTGGTTTCCCACTAAAAGAAGCCACGGATGCCTTATCAAAAGTAGATGCGTCCCTCTCTGTAGAAGAACGCATCAAACAGGCTCTCAAAAACCGTTAGTATTAGTGATTCATATATTTAATTAGAGTATTACGTAAATCTTTGACCGGCAAAACAAACGGGTCTTTTATTGTGGCGGGAGCAATAGCGTGCGTAAATCCTAGTTTCTTTGCCTCAGAAATACGCTGGTCTGGACGGAAAGCAGAGCGAATTTCTCCGCCTAGCCCCACCTCGCCAAATACTACGTATTTTTCTGATAATTTTCGCTTTGCCACAGCAGAAGCGATAGCGAGACACACTGCTAAATCTGCCGCAGAATCCTGAACTTTTATCCCGCCGACCACATTAATAAAAATGTCTAGGTCAGATAATTTTAATTTGGTCCGACGCTCTAATACCGCAATAAGTAGATTTAGACGATTAATATCAAACCCCGAGCACGCGCGTTTCGGATACCCAAAAGTAGATGTCGTAGCGAGCGCCTGAATCTCCACGAGGAGCGGACGGTTTCCTTCAAGCGTAGAAAGAATAATAGAGCCGTCGGTATTTTGGCGCTCGGCTAGGAGCGCGGCAGAAGGGTCTTTTACTTCGGCTAGACCGAGCTGACCCATTTCAAAAATTGCCACTTCCATCGTAGAGCCAAACCGATTTTTAATGGCACGTACAGTTTTAAATCCACCATAGCGATCGCCTTCAAAATTAATTACTACATCCACTAAATGCTCTAGGACTTTTGGACCAGCCAGCGAACCGTCCTTTGTAACGTGACCAACTATTACAACCGCCGTATCAGACGCTTTGGCCGCGCGAATAATGAGGTTTCCGCAATTTGTTACTTGGGAAACGTTGCCCGGCGCAGAAGTGAGTTCTGCCAGCGACAAAGTCTGAATAGAATCCACTACCACAAATTTAAACTCGCCAGATTCTATGGTTTTAGCAATATCATTTCCGGAAGTACTGCTCGCAAAATTTAACATTTCCGACCTAGCACCTAAACGCTCTGCGCGAAGCTTAACTTGCCCGGCAGACTCCTCGCCAGAAACATAGAGCACGGGCTGCTCCTCAGAGATTTTAGAACAAATCTGCATCAGAAGTGTGGATTTGCCAATGCCCGGCTGACCAGTAAGAAGGGAAACAGAACCCTGTAAAAATCCTCCGCCAAGCACCGCGTCTAGGTCTTTGAATCCAGTTAAAAGTCGCGCCGAAGAATCCGACGGAATGATGTCGTTTATAGAAACACTTTCTAGGATTTTGCCAGAAAGGCGACCTTGCGATACGGCGTTTTTACCAGTTTCTTCCACGCCGACCTGTTCTACTAATGTGTTCCATTCGCCACAATTTTCGCACTTGCCGTTCCACTTGGAAAAACTGGCTCCACAACTTTGACAGACAAAATTCGCTTTATGCTTTACCATAGTCGCCTCCGCATAGATTAATAATTCACAGCGCGGATTTCAAAGAAACTCTGTGGATGTGAGCAAACTGGGCATACTTCCGGTGCTTTTTCGCCAGTAAATAGATAGCCACAATTTCTACATTTCCAAACCGTCACTTTTGGCGACTTAAACACTACATCATCATCAATGTTTTTAAGTAGCTTCTTATAGCGCTCTTCGTGGTCTTTTTCTATTGCGCCTACGCCCTCAAATTTCTGGGCGATTTCTTCAAACCCTTCCTCGCGTGCTACTTTGGCAAACTCTTTGTACATTTTGTTAGTTTCATAATCTTCACCCGCGATGGCGTCTTCTAGGTTTGCTGTCGTGTCTGGCATCTCATTATCGTGTAAGATTTTGAACCAAATTTTAGCGTGCTCTTTTTCGTTGCCAGCGGTTTCTTCAAAAATCGCACCCATTTGTTCGTAACCGTCTTTTTTGGCTTTGCTCGCATAGTACATATATTTTGTATAGGCCTGCGCCTCGCCAGCAAACGCCGTTTGCAAATTTTTGTAAGTTTTAGAATCTTTAAACTCAGCCATATTCCTCCTTTTGTTCTCTAATTATAGCATAGCCACCCCCCACCCCAGTAATTTCAGCCAAAAATTGTGGAAAACTTGCATTTTTGAAAAAAGCATAAAAATTATGCTTGACAAAAGCGTCTGGGGGGGGGGGGTATTATGAGAATACAAAAGGTCATAAATATAAAAACTGACATAAAGAAAGGAACAAACATGTCTAAAACTACAAAAATTATTGCAGCCCTCGGTGTTGTCGCCGGCCTCGGCGTCGCCGCCTTGCCAGCATTTACGTATGCAGAATCTACCACTGGCGATGTAGAAGTTGATGTTGAAGTCCTTCCAGCTATCGCTATGACGATTGTTGGTAATAACGATGACGGCAGCGTAGTATCCTTTGGCGATGCGCGCGTAAGCTATGCCGCTGTTACTCCGGATGGTGACGAAGATCCTTCAGAGGAAGGCTGGTACGTAGAAAATGAAGGCGCATATACTATAACTACAGATACGTCCGTTCAGCCTGGAACGACCTACTATGAACAAATTACTAGAAATAGCTACAACTCAGTAGCTGCATTTAGCCCAGCTGATGCCGCATCTAGCAAGATTGATACCTATACTACCGGTGTTACTTCCATCAATGCTCTTTCATCTTCTGCATGGCAAATGCTTCCAAATCAGGCCAAGGAAGGCGGCGATTTTAAATCTACGATTACCGTCTATACGAACGCAGCGTCTGGTTATAGCTTAACTCTTAAGGATGCTGACACTAACAACAGCCTCGTGAATGGAGCATACTCCATCCGCGCTGTTGGCTCATACGAAGTAGAAACCGGCGTCAATAATACTATCACTGCTGGTCAAGATTCTTGGGGCTACAGAGTTTCAGCACAGCATGGTGCAGACCTCCCATCTCCTGCCGCCTGGGCTGCAGTTCCTACTGCATCTGGTGCCGCAATCTCCTCTCTTGGGACTAAGACCACAGGAGGCGACCAGACCGTAGTTGAATACGGTGTTTCCACTGCAGCAGATCAGGCAACTGGTATCTATAGAGATACGATTATCTATACCGCAACAACTAATTAATCTAGCTCACGCGCATGAGCGGGTGCGAATTTAAAAACTTTCTATAATATTTGTTATATGACCAAAACTAACCGATATTATATTTAGGACACGCATCCGGAAAATCCCCCTCCTGTAGGGGGATTTTCAATGTATACTAGTTTAGCTTGCTATTTTAATAAAAAAGAAGCTCCAGGCTTAGCTCTAGGTGAGCCCTCTGGAACTCCAGTATCTTGATTATATCAAATTAACTTATCAATTTCAATAGCCTTACCGGCTCTGGTAACAAAAATTAAACGCTTAATACCACTTTTTCTCTTTAGCCTAGCGATTAGGTAGTTCTTAATACTTGAGTCCCTCAATTTTTTAACTCTGGATGAATCTATGACAATATTTTTAGACTGTCTCCTAAGCGCTTTTTGTAAATTATTTTCTACACACTTAATAGTGCTTCCTTCTGGGGATTTAAACTCAAAAAGAGTATCGTTTAGGTATGCATCTGCGGAACAAAAAGAATTATGCGCCGGTACGAATCTAACCGTATATCCAATCTCTTTTAACGCAAGGGCGCTATGCATTTCAAAAGGAAGCACGTTCCGTACTCCCGGCTCAATTACTATTTTGCCAGTATGCTTTATCCTCATATTCAAATTGTATCGTGTGCATATAAAATGGCAAGCATAGGCACATTTCAAGATATATCATGCTATAATAAGAGAAGCTATGGGAATAGAACGCATCGTCAGTACTACCGTTTCAGAAAACGACCAAGAAGAAGAGGTAATTGAAAAATCTCTTCGCCCGCTTTCTTTTGACGAATACATCGGCCAAGACCGTATGAAATCTAACCTTAAAATCGCCATTGACGCCGTCAAAAAACGTAAGGCCGAAGGCGACACCGACGCTCCTGGCGCTACATTAGACCATATATTATTATATGGTCCTCCAGGGTTGGGTAAGACCACTATGGCTAACGTCATCGCTCACGAAATGAACGCCAATCTCAAGATTACTTCCGGCCCTGCCATTGAGCGCGCTGGCGACCTCGCTAGTATTCTTACTAATCTCCAGGATGGCGACGTTCTCTTTATCGACGAAATCCACCGTCTCCGTCGCACTGTAGAAGAAGTATTATATTCTGCCATGGAAGATTTTAAGCTGGACATTACTATCGGCAAGGGTCCAGCCGCCCGCTCCGTCCGGCTAGACCTCCCAGGTTTCACCGTGATTGGCGCTACTACTCGCACCGGCTCCCTCGCTGGCCCGCTTCGCGACCGTTTTGGCATGCTTCACCGCCTAGAATATTACAAAGAGGGCGAGATTGAACAGATTATTGCTCGTACCGCCAACATCCTTAATACGCGGATAGAGGACGACGCAGTTAAGCTCCTTGCTACTCGCTCCCGACGTACCCCGCGTATTGCTAACCGCCTCGTCCGTCGCGTGCGCGATTATGCTGACGTTAATGGTGACGGCATTATAGATACCAGCATCGCCAAATCCGCCCTAGATTTAATGGAAATTGACGAACTCGGCCTAGACCCAGCAGACAGAAATATGCTAAAACTAATGGAAGAAAACTACGGCGACCGCCCCGTCGGGCTTAATACTATCGCCGCGCTCACTGGCGACGAAGCCACTACTATTGAAGACTATAACGAACCATATCTCTTACAAATCGGCTTTATTGAACGTACTCCGCGTGGCCGTCGCATTACCGCCAAGGCTAGAGAGCACTTAAAGCATAGCCACTAGTAATTTTTGCCATTTTGTGCTATAATTAGACTAAGAAAGGGAAATTTGTATGAAGAAAGAACTAATCAAACTTCATCACGCGCGTAGCGCCAAGGATTTTCCTGAGCTCAAACTTGAAGAAAACGAGTTCGTAGAGCTAGCTATCTCTCGCTCTAAGCTAGGTGTTGTTTTGATGTGGGGCGCCGCCGGTTTTGGCTACCTAGCCCTCTTTATTGCGATTTTATTCCTGGAGTTTAGTGTTGGTGGCGATGAAATCGTCGCATTTAACGGCTTCGCCAAATCCTATCTCTATCTAATTATCCTAGTATTATTCGGCATTATTACGATTGCTACTTTAATTGGTACTAAGGTCTATAACGCTAACCGTCTTTACGTCACTAACAAACGCCTTATTCATCACCAGGCCAACTCTCTTTTTTCTAAATCCGTCAATGTGATTGAGCTTCTTTCTATTGAAGACGTCTCCTTCCAACAAGAAAACATCGGCGACCATATTTTCAAACTCGGCACTATTCGTATGTCTACCATTGGTGACGAAACTACCTATATTTTCAAATACGTCAACACTCCAAAGGACGAACTAGACACCATTACCCACCTCGTCCACATGGAAAAAGAAAAGACCAAACGTCGCCACCGCCGTCCAGAAGAAGACCGCGAGACCGACGACGAAGACGAGTCCGAGTCTACCGACACAAAATAACCCCCTATTTCAGGGGGTTATTTTTAGTTACGGTTTTTCTTGATGTAGTCGTCTTCTTTTTCTAGTACCGCGCGAAGCGTATATTCTTTACACTCGCCATCTTCGCAGTTGGCTGCTTCATAAGTATAAGAACATCCAGGCTCCCCGACCACAATTCCAGACGGGTCAGAAAACAGTTGCGGGTCTATCACTTTTAGATTGCTCTCAGAAATAGTTTCTGGATAATATCCAT
This sequence comes from Candidatus Saccharimonadota bacterium, assembly GCA_017455145.1. Taxonomy (GTDB): domain Bacteria; phylum Patescibacteriota; class Saccharimonadia; order Saccharimonadales; family Saccharimonadaceae; genus Nanosyncoccus. The sequence goes on from JAFTBP010000007.1 coordinate 31,748, forward strand.
TCTGTTGATAATACCCTTCTTCTAGCGCATAATACATTGCATTAATCGCGATCTTTCTATCTTTGTCGCGGTTCATTGCGTCGATGTTGATTTTTTGCAAAAAGAACAGCACTACGGCTAGGCTTGCAAAAGCAATTACGATAATAAGTTCTAAGATTGTAAATCCAGATTTGTTTCTCATAAAATAATTATAACACAAAGAGGGAATTATGTGTTATAATATGGTAAGTGGCAACGTAGCTCAGTTGGTTAGAGCGTGGGACTCATAAGCCCAAGGTCACTGGTTCGATCCCAGTCGTTGCTACCAAAATCACCTATCTCGGCATTTTTCCTCGCTCGCTCGCCGATAAGGGCGCGCTTCGCTCGGAGAAAATACCAATCTAGGCGATTTTTTATTGCTTTTCCCATCCAAACACGTGCCACAGTCTTTCCCAGAACGTCGGTTCTTTTGGAAAATCTTCTGCTATGAGCTTTGCCATGTATTCCGTTTCTTCACTTGCTAACTTTAGCGCGCTCGCATCTTCGTTCATCTCTGTCTTTATATTAGAAATCGCCACTCCAGAAACATTTTCCGTCGCCACGATTGGCACTTTCCCGGTCCACCAAGATTCATAATATCCCACTTCTTCTCCCTCGCGTACTAATTCGCGAGTTTTTATTTGCTCTCTTGCCTTTGCCATTAATTCTTGCGTCGCCGTAAACGACGTTTGTCTAGCCGGCGCACCCATCACGGCCATTGTTACAATTTCTTCACCCTCTTTATATCCCGAAGCTAGACAATATCCTGACTCGTCGCCGTTATAGCCGGTCTTCACGCCAATAATTCCGTCCACGCCAAGTAACTTATTAGTATTTTCTATCCTCCCCGCTACCGGTACGTCCGCCGACGCCTTTCCTACGATTTCTGCTAATACCGGTTGCCGGAGCACTGTGTTAGCTAGGATTACCAAATCTTCTGACGTTCCCGTTGTTTTTGTATTGAATCCGCTTGCATCCGGCCCAATCGTAATAGTACTAGCACCGAGCTTCCGTACCATTTCCGTCGCATATTCGCGGTAACTATCTATGTCGCCAAACGCCCAGATTGCTAGCGTGTCCGCCATATTATTAGACGAGGGAAGCATTGCCGAGGTCAGTGCGTCATATTCAGAAATCTCCTCGCCCAGTGCTACTTTAGAGGTGGAGCCATTGTTCGTGTTGTACCATATATAATTATTATATAGTTCCGGTGTAATAGTAATCGTCTCGCCAGCCTCGCCCAGCGCGAACGGCTTTTTCTCCATCACGGCCAGCGCCATAATCATTTTGGCCGTGCTCGCAATCGGTTTTATTTCTGTGTCCATACTACTTTCTGCTACCACTTTTCCATTTAGCGCTACGGACCATTGCCCAAACCCAGGACTGTATTCTATCCCGCGATAGTCTACTGTCGGCGCTACATATGTGAAATAGCGTGCGATTTCTGTGTCCATCGTCGCCATGCGTAATGCCACAAAACTCAAAAACCCCGCCAAAATCAGGCAGGGAAATATCCAAATTTTTCTGTATCGTCTTTGTGTCATAATTTCTGGCGGAAGGGACAGGATTCGAACCTGCGGAGCTTTCACTCTCTGGTTTTCAAGACCAGTGCCATCAACCACTCGGCCACCCTTCCTCGGTAGGGACGTTCAGATTGGTGTTTTCTCGCTCCGAAGCGCGATTATACATCGAGCGAGGAGCGAAAAACGCCGAGATGGACGTTCCTGGTACCCCGGGTTGGAATCGAACCAGCATTGTATCCTTAGAGGGGATATGTCCTATCCGTTGAACGACCGGGGCACTCTCTATATTATAACTAAAAATCGCCCAAAATACAAGTTCTGCTAATCTTAGGCGTATTCAAACCGCTCTTGCTTGCCGTATCTGTCTAACAGTGGTAAAATATCCACCAATGGGCGTTGAGGAGCGCGCATTTTTATTGTATCTATAAACTTGCACATTAAAACATTAAAGGGGGTAGTAAACATGACAGTATACTATGCAGTAGTCGCAATAGCAATATTGGCTCTTATAGTATTGGCTAGAAACTTCGCCGACTTAAAAGCGCACGATGAAGGCACGGAGGAGATGAAAGACCTTGCGCAGATTATCAGAGACGGTGCAAAAACCTTCTTGAGCAGGGAATACCGCATCATTGTCCCGACAGCAATTGTTGTCGCACTAATCTATACTACGTTCATGGAAGTATCTTCTGGTCTGACATTTGTATTGGGCGCACTCATGAGTTCTTGCGCTTGCCTTGTTGGTATGCGTGGTGGTACTTATGGTAACGTCCGTACTACTAACGCCGCCAGAGTTACTGGTTACATGAGTAGAACTATCCGTATCGCTCTAATGAGCGGTAGTATTAGTGGATTTGCGGTTCCAGCTTTTGGAATTTTGGGCGCCTCTATTGTTTGGATTTTATCCGGCGGTCTTGACGCCAATGTAGCTGGCAAGAGCTTGATAGAAATCATCACCGGGCTTGATCTGGGAGCTTCTGCTAGCTCACTCACTATGCGTCTGACCACATATTCACTTGGCTGTTCTACTGTGGCAATGTTTAACCGTGTTGCTGGTGGTAACTACACCAAGGCTGCAGACATCTCTGCAGATATCGTCGGCAAAAACGTAATGAATCTTCCCGAAGACGATTCTCGTATGCCTAACACTATCGCTGACTTTATTGGCGACTGTGTTAACGACATCGCCGGCAACGTTTCTGACTTGCTAGAATCATTTGTGGCCACTCCCGTAGCGGTCATCCTGGTTTCCCTGCAGAACTTTGGTGCTAGAGCGGACCTCTTAGCGGCAGCCTGCGTTTATCCGTTCATCTTAGCGGGTGGCGGACTTTTAGCTAGTGTTATCGGCGTTAACTATATCATCTTAAAGAATCGTAAACAAATTAAGGTGATAGACGGCGTAGAAACCGAAGTTTCTCGCGAAGATGTTGATCCCGAAGACGAGCTTAATCGCGCTACAATAGTTTCTGCTATTGCAGTTGCTTTGATCGGTCTGTTCTCCGCTAGAGCAGTCTTTGGCGATATCGCTCTGCCGAATTCGTTTAGGGTTGGTTGGATTTCTCCTTGCGTGGCAGCAGTACTTGGTATGATTAGCTCTGTTGCAGTCGGCAAGTTGACCGAAGTCTATACTAGTCTTAAGTCTAGACACGTTAAACGCCTGGCTTACATGTCTCTAGAGGGAGAAGCTTTTGTTGTCACGGAAGGTGATGCCATTGGCTCTCTTTCTGTGCTTGCACCTTCCGCTGTAATCGTTATTTCAATGATTATTTCATGCTCACTTTGCGGAGCATATGGTATCGCTATCGCCGCTCTTGGCATGCTTAGCTTTGTTGGTACTACTGTTTCTATTGACGCTTTTGGGCCTGTTGCAGATAACGCCGGCGGTATTGCCGAATCTTGTCACTTAGACCCCGAAGTTAGAGTTATTACTGATGAACTTGACGCCGTAGGTAACACTACTGCCGCTATCGGTAAAGGTAATGCTATCGGCGCAGCCGCTTTTGCTACGGTCGCCCTGATTATGTCGTTCATCGGCTCATTCCCGCTTCCGGATTTCTCCGAAGCTATGACCTGGGTTATGATACTCGGCGGAATCTTCATTGGTGGCGCTCTGATAGAATTCTTTATTTCTATCCTGACTAGAAACACCATTTCCGCAGCTAAGGATTTGGCTGACGCCGGCGCTAGACAGCTCAATAATAATCCCAAGATTCTTACCGGCGAAATGCGTCCGGACTACGAGTCTATTATTAGTAAGGCATCAGATGACGCGCTAAGACATATGTTCTTGCCTGCTATTCTGGCACTGATTGTTCCAGTTGGCTGTGGTTTCTTGTTTGGACCAGTATTTATTCTGGGACTTCTAGTTGGAGCTACGGCTTATGCTATCGGACGAGCCCTGTTTATGGGCAACTCTGGTGGCGCATTTGATAACGGCAAAAAGTTCATTGAATGTGGAATGCTCTATCAGCTTGGCGAAGACGGCGAGCCTATCACCGATAAAGATGGTAATCATATTGTTATCGGCAAAGGTACTCCCGCTCACAAAGCCGCCGTTACTGGTGATACTGTTGGCGACACCAGAAAAGATGTTGTTGGCGTAGCCCTGGACATTTTTATCAAGATGATGTCCACCGTTTCAAACAGCTTAGCACCTATGTTTTATGCTTTCCAGCTGTTTAGATAAACAAATACTCCTCAAAAAGCCCCGATTTTTCGGGGCTTTTTCAAGTATTGCAAAAAAATGCCAAATCTGATAAAATAATATTACGGTCTCGTAGTATAACGGTTAGTACATTGGGTTTTCATCCCAACAACGCGAGTTCGACTCTCGCCGAGATCACCACGTTTTATCCTTATCCCCATAGGGGATATTTTTATTGGTACTCGCAATCATAAGTATATTTCACCTCATAGTCCGTACGCCCATACGGCGGATATGGAATAATCTGGATAGCGGTCTGGTTAGTATTGCAATAATACTGCCCATCAAAATACGCTCTAGATTTAGCATTTCTTCCATCATCAAACAATAATAACTCACGCAAATACGTCTTTGGGAACCCATATTCGGAATACGTCGTAAACGCTAGTGTATAGTCGCTCTCTGGGATTTTTTGTGTAAACACATCATAATAATAATTCTCATAATAATCCTTGGCCAATCTCTGTAGCTCGTCCTCGGCGAGCTTTTTTGGATCAAACACCGCGTGCGCCCCTAAGTTAAAGAAAACCAATCCAATACACAAAATAATTGCGAGCGTCGTAAACTTACGCGCAATCGGTTCAATCGGAAAATGAAGCGGTTCCGCTTTATATGGGTACGAATAATACCTCCGCATACCTAAATTTTACCATAAAAATAATAAAACTCCATAATTCTGCTATAATAGGGGTATGAGTAAATTGTTTAAGAGAACCAAAATCCTTGCCACTATTGGCCCCGCTACCTTTTCTGCCGAAAAAATTGAAGAACTAATTATGGCCGGAGTTAACGGTTGCCGTCTGAACTTTTCTCACGGCGATTATATTGAGCGCGACCAGCAAATCGCCTGGATTCGCGAAGCCGCCGCTAAAAAAGGCCGTTCCGTTGCTATTCTCCAGGATCTCCAGGGTCCTAAAATCCGTCTCGGCAACATCAAAGACAACCGCTATGATGTTCACGTTGGCGACGAGCTAATTCTAGACCACGCTGTTACCGAGCACGATGGCAGTAACGTCATTCCTATCCAATACAATCTAGCCGAGAAAGTTAAAGTCGGCGAGCCTCTCTCTATGTTTGACGGCAAGATTAAATCCACCGTCATAGACATTGTCAGCAAGACTGCCATCAAGATTAAGATAGAGAACGAAGGTTTCATCATGAGCCACAAGGGTCTCAACCTTCCTGACACCGACTTTGGTGGTGACATCATTACAGAAAAAGACATGGCCGACATTGAGTTTGGCGCCTCCCGTGACTTTGACTATGTTGCGCTTTCCTTTGTCCAGAGCGCAGACGATATTGATAAACTCCGCCAGATTTTACTTTCCCACGGTTCCACCGCCCAGATTATTGCCAAGATTGAGACTAAAAAAGCCATAGAAACCGACGAAGCTATGGAGGCTATCGTCGAGGCCGCTGATGGTATTATGGTCGCTCGTGGCGATATGGCCGTTGAGGCCGGCGCCGAAGTCGTTCCTATTGTCCAGAGAAAACTAATCGCAATGTGTCGCGAACACGGCAAGATTTGTATCGTCGCTACCCAGATGATGGGCTCTATGGTAGATAATCCTGCCCCTACTCGCGCCGAGGTCTCCGACGTCGCTAACGCTGTCATCCAGGGTGCTGATGCCGTAATGCTATCTGATGAGACCGCTAACGGTAAATACCCAGTAGAAACCGTCAAGGCCATGAAAAAGGTTATTCTATATACCCAGAACCACTCCCATGTTTCCCCAATTAACCATGAGGTTACGGGTGAATTCAAAAACTACGACGCTATCGCCGGTGGTGTTACTCAACTTGCCGAGAAAATCGGTGCAGATGTTATCGTCTGCCAGACCGCCTCTGGCGCAACCTCTGCCGCTATTGCCGCTCAGCGCCCTAGTCTTCCGCTAATTTCCGTTACGAGTAACGCCCGCGTTGCTGGCCAGCTCGCTCTTACCTATGCTAACTCTTCCTTTGTCCGCCCATATTCAGAGAATTATGGCTACGATCTAGCCGTAGAACTAAAGAACTCCGGCTATCTACAAATAGAAGAGGGTAAGAAAGACATCCTCGCCGTCATTATTTCCGGCCACAAAGACGCCGTCGGAGGCTCAGACACTATCAAAATCGTCAGAATTTAAGTTTAATTTTTGGAGGTAATATGTTTGATAAAGAAGTTATCACGAATGTCAAAGTTCGTGGCCAGACTGTTCTGGTCCGCGTAGATTATAATGTCCCAATCAATGATGGTGTTATTACAGATGATTTGCGCATTCGCGCTAGTTTTCCAACCCTGGAACTACTAGCCAAAAAAGGTGCTCGCCGTATTGTCCTCATTTCTCATCTTGGTCGCCCAGAAGGGAAAAAGGTGCCAGAATTATCCTTGAAACCTGTCGCCGATAGACTAAAAGAGCTCTTACCAGATAAAAAAGTCTTCTTCGTTGGAGATGTTTCTGGTCCAGACGTAGAGGAGGCCGTAGAAAAGTTACCAGTAGGTGGAATTTTACTCCTAGAAAACTTACGCTTCTTCCCTGGAGAAGAAAAAGACTCTGCCGAATTTGCCAAAGAAATCGTTGATGCTACCCACGCCGACATTTTTGTCCAAGATGGATTTGCTGTAGTCCATCGCGCCCACGCTTCTACCGACGCTATCACCAAAGAACTCCCATCTGTTGCGGGTCTGCTACTAGAAAAAGAAGTTACTTCACTTCTCAAAATCTCCGAATCCCCAGCCCATCCATTCGTCGTAATTATTGGGGGCGCCAAGGTGGAGGACAAACAGCCTCTTATTGATAAATTTGGCCGTATTGCCGATAAAATCATCGTAGGAGGCAAGATTTCTGCAGAGGGCTATACTAGCCCACTTAAGAATGTTTACGTCGTAGAGGACTTCTCTGACGCTTCAAAGTGTGATTCTGGCCCAATTTCTACTGCAAAAATCGTTGATTTTGTCAAAAATGCCAAAACCGTCCTCTGGAATGGCCTACTCGGTAAGGCTGAAGAGCCAGAATACGCCACCTCTAGCACCGCCCTTGCAGAGTGCCTAGGCGAGCTAAAAAACGTCACCAGCATTATCTGTGGAGGCGACACGAGCGGTTTTGTCGAGAATTTACAAAAAGAACATAAAGATTTACACTATTCTCTTGTTTCTACCGGTGGTGGCGCTGCACTAGAACTTCTCTGTGGCAATGATATGCCTGGTATTGACGCCCTAGACGACAAAGCCTAAAAACATACTTCTAGAGCCGTACCCACGGCTCTTTTTTCGGCGACGCAACGGACAGAGTAGCCGTAGGTCTTATAACCCGAACCATCTGGGTAGGCATAATTGCCGTTATAGTACAGGAGGCGGGCGTTGGTAGCGGAGTCAGAGCCTGCCGACCAGAAGTAGCCGTTCGTACCCTGACCGTAAACCTTACCGTCAGCCCTGCCCACGTTGCCTGAATACGGCAGTGAGAATGGGAATTGATGGAGTGTATCATTGACGCGGGTGGAGCCTTGGCCGCCAAAACCGAGTACGCAAGCCACCTTACGTATACTCCCTTGCGCTTTTTCCTAATCTTTGCTATAATAAAGCTACTAATCAATCACTCGTATCTTTTCTCTACAAGAGGTAGTAGAGATGTTATACATTAAAAAGGGATTATTTTATATGAATCAAAACGAACAAGAACGTCGCGCTAGGTTACTGAGTGCGGCTAAAAAGCGCCTTCCAAGCATCAAAGAACAGTTTGAGGAGGCCCAGAAACGCAATTTTAACAGCAATTTCAAAGAAGGTGGGAAGGATGCCCACTTAGTAGGTAAACCCCGTAAAAACGCATCTAAAGGCCCAAAAAAGGCAAAACCAGTTTCAAAAACCACCAAAAACGCCAAAAATCAGGCCAAAACCGACAAAAACAAGGTCAATTTGTCTGTTTCTACGCGTAAGGGCGAAATGGTCCACCACCAGCGAATGCTCTCTCAAGACGTGAATGCTCAGGCTACTCAACACATCATTGGTATCCCTGTTAACAAGTCCAGATACAACGGTTATGATGGCGCCCAAGTTACTCACGCCCAGCTAAAAAACGCCCGTCCGTCTAACGACTCCGTCCACATCATTCCTATCGGTGGCGTCGGCGAATTTGGCATTGGCAAAAATATGACAATCATTGAGTATAAGGGCGAGATGCTCGTAATAGATATGGGTGTACTTTTTGCCGGCAACGATTACCCTGGCGTTAACTATATGATTCCAGATATCAAATATCTTGAGGACAACAAAGACAAGGTGAAAGCCCTGCTCTTTACTCACGCCCACCTTGACCATATCGGCGCTTGCCGTCATCTTTTGCCAAAGTTCAATCCACTCACCCCTATTTATGGTACTGATTTCACTATTGGTATGATTAAAAAACAGATGAGTGAACTAGAAGATGAGCCAGATTTGAACTACAACGTAGTAGATCCATTCAAACACGAAAAAATCCAAGTCTCCGAGCATCTTTCCGTGGAGTTTATCCACGTACTTCACTCTATTCCAGGTAGTACTGCTATCGTGGTACGTACTCCTAATGGCGTAATCTATGTCTCTGGTGACTGGCGCCACGAAGATCATCCTTATGGCAAGCAGACTGACTATGAGCGTATTGACGAGATCGTCAAAAACGAGGGCATTGATTTAATGCTTAACGAGTCTACCAACATTGACTCCCCAGGTCATCACCCTCACTCCGAGTATGATGTTGGCGACAATCTTGGTAAGGTTATGGACCACTATGCTAATGGTCGTGTAATTATCTCTTGTTTCTCTAGCCAGGTTTCTAGAATTGAAAGCACCCTCCGCGAAGCCGCTAAACGCGGGCGCAAGGTTGCCTTTGCCGGATTTTCTATGATTAACAACGTAGAAGTTGCCCTTCGCACCAAACAGATTAAAGTACCAAAAGATGTCATTATGAAAATGGAAGATATCGTTAAGCTTCCAGACGATAAAATCACTATTGTTTGTACCGGCTCTCAGGGCGAGCTCAATGCTGTACTTAATCGTATGGTTACCGGTGCTCACAAATACATCAAGATTAAATCCACTGATACTATCGTGTTCTCATCCAACCCAATTCCAGGTAACGAGCCACACGTAGTCAGCACAGTTGACGGCCTTCTTCGTGAAGGTGCCCAGGTCATCCAAAATGGCAAAACCCATCTCACTAACATTGGCCCACTTCATCTTTCTGGCCACGCCTACTACGAAGACCACGTTGATTTCGTCACGCGTCTCCATCCAAAGAATTATATGCCATACCACGGCGAATTCTATATGCTTCAGCACAATGCCGAGATGGCAGAAAATGTTATTGGCATCCCTAGAGACAACATTATCATTTCTGATGATGGTGATATCGTAGAATTTATGAAAGACAAGACCATCAAGAAAACTGGTCGTATTCCTGCCGGTAACAAACTTTATGATGATGCTGACCAGCCTGTTCACGAAGCCGTAGTAAAAGATCGCATTCACATCTCTCGCGAAGGTATCTTTGTAATCGTGCTTACTATTTCTAAGAAAACTGGTCGCCTAGTTAAAACCCCAGACATTGTTTCTCGCGCTTTCATCTATCTTGATAATTCCGAAGAACTTATTGGTAAAATCCGCCACTATCTCCGTATGAAAACTGAGCGCTCTGTCTCTACAGATGATGCTATGAAGGCCCTCAAAGAAGAAATCAAAGAAGAAGTTACCCATATTCTCTACGACGCTACGGGCCATACCCCAATCGTCATCCCAGTAATTAACAAAGTCTAACGTTTTTTACGTTCAGCACGCTTAGCGCGTCGCTTGGCTTTTCTCTCGGCCTTGCGACGTGCTTTTTCAATTTTCTTAGCGATTTTTTCCGGTGTCGCAAACAGCTCTTTAATTACTTTTTTAGCATTTTTTTTAATTTCGGCAGTCTGATCTCCAATTGCTTTGCTAAATTCTTCCATGTTCTTAACTTTCATATTGGCATAAGATGAGGCTACTACATCAATTGTATATATCACCAACATCACCCCAGCAAGTGTAATTTGTAGCCACTGAGGCAAAAAATCAATACATTTATCCGCTAGAGGTACCAAGAAAGAAATAAAAATACATCCACCTAGACCAAACAAAAGGGAATTGCGTAGGCAAATCCGTCCATTAATATTAAACTTATGCGTCTTAGAATAGTCCCACCAGCGTAGATGAAAGATTTTTTCTAGGATATAGCTCGTACTATACTCTAGTATCACCCCAATTGCCATCGCGACCAGAAATACTATAAAAAGATTATCCTTTGGGATATCTTTTGATAGCATTATCATTATAATTGCGCCAAATCCATAAATCGGCAGATACGGCCCAAAAAGAAATCCCCGATTACTAATTTTCTTCTTCCGAGGCAAAGTATTAAGTAATTCTACAAAATAGCCCATCACCGCAAAAATCGTAAAATACAGCGTATATCGGGAGACAAACAGAATAATATCCATATACGGGTATTATAACACATAAGAATTTAGGCTTTACGCTTATTCTTTTCATTGACAAACTCGTCAAAAAAGCCTAAAATAGAGACAAATAAAAGGAGTCATATTTAATGAAAAAGTTATCTTTTCTCCTCGCCACTATTGGGTTTGCTGTGGCGAGTTTTTTGTCGCCTATTGTTGCAACGCGCGTTTTTGCTTCAACACCACAAAACGCTAATGATAACTACGGCTCTATCCAGTTTAACGCCAGTGGTATAGAAGGTCTTCAAATATCCTTCCCAAGTGTAGATGGCGCCTCTTCTGCTACGGTCATTATCACCGACTCAACCAACACTAACCAACTTGCTACGGTCACTTTTTCTGGTTCTGGTCTTTACGCTGGCGATAATAATACCATCTATGCTAACGGCACCGTTTCGGTTGCGGCCGCACTTCCGTCCAATGTTTCCTATACTGCTTCATTTTGGAGCGACGGAGTCGACCAACACGGACTTGGTACATCAGCTAGTTTAACTGTGGGTGTCCACAAGAACATTGACCTGGTATTTGATACGAGCGATAGTGGCGAGCCATCTGGCCCATCACACAATCCTGATGATACCAATGCTTGGTTTATCTGGAACTGTAATGGCGATCTTTGCCGCTATAAAATCACCGACCTAGAACATCCATTTGAAAATCCTTTCACTCAAGAACTAGCCTATATCACCAAATACATCAAATCCACCGATGTCAAAGATGCAAATGACAACACTAAGGTCCTTGATCTTAACGCGCTCCTAGATTTAGCGGCCTCCACCCCAGGCAACGCTTTGGCTCCTTATCTCTTTATTTATGACGATTGTATTCAGGACGAATATAACATCGACATTACTAATACCTGTGCTGCTGGTATCTCTAGCGTTACTACGTGGTCTGGTCTTTCCACTTGGCTAGACAATAATATCTATAATCAGCAAGATCCAGAAGAGGCCTTTAGGCTCTTTGCTATTGATCCAACCGGAGCAAGTAGTGGTGCGAATATCATTTCCACCAACGGCGACCGCCGATTCCGCGCTACCATTTATGATGCATCCGACTATTATGGCATTTCCAATGCCTCTAGCCCGGCCGACCTCACCTACTATCCGTCCTACTGGGATCAGACCTTCTTCAATCCAGCCTATGACATTTCTGGCACCAGTTTAGACGAGCCAATGACCATCCAAGCATATCTGCTTGAGCCAAAAATCGATCTAAGCAATGACAGTGTATCCGCTTCCGATCCAATCGCCAGTATTGCGATTGCTTCTTCAAATGTTCCAGCTTCTGCCGTCACTATTACCAAAGAAGATTCAGTCTTTAGTCTTGAGTTCAATTCTAATTATTACGACAATGTCACTTTTCTTGTGACGAGCACGAGTGGCAAAACTTACTACGTTGCGATTTCTCGCTCCGTAATTGGTCACGTGCTTGATCCAATTGAACAAGACAAACGCAATGTCGGTCTCTTCGTTCCGGAAACTGATGATACTGAGTACGACATTCTAGCTACTTACTATTGGGCTGATGGCACCGAAAAAACCTTCACCATGGAAGAAATGCAAATCGGCGATGACGGCGGTAAAGGCCTAGTCATGCGCCCATACCAGCTCAAATCTGCCGACGCCAGCCAAGTTGACGTTACACCAACTTCCGCTAACCCGCCAATCGGCGTCTCCTATATCGCCGTAGAGAGTGGTAGCACTACTAGCACGTTTAAGGGCGCGCTATCCGGCTCTGGTAAGGGTACTTACTACAAAATCAATCATGGTAATTACGAACTGGTCACTAAATAAGGAGGGACAAGATGAATATTTTAACTCTAAATACTTCAACTACAAATAGCACTATCTCCGTTAGTGGTACCACCGAAGACGGTATGCTCGCCGTAGGTATTACCGTCTACGACAAAACCGGCACCACCCAAATCACCGTTCGCACTACTGCTGTTGTCAATAACGAATATGAATACACCGTAGATGGCCTAGAAGAGGGTGAATATCAAATCTGTGTAGCCGATTTTGACGGCGGTGACTGTAAAACCGCTACCGTTACACTGTCTGCTACCGAAGACGAAGATTCTACTGCCGGTACGCCAGAAACCGGCTATCACACTATCGCAAAAGTAGAAGAGCCCGCTCCAGAAGCTAATGCCTCTGCTACTTTACCGGCCGTTTGTATTAGTTTAGCTATCGGTATGGCGATTTCTGCTGTTATCGTCTTCGGCGCTAGAAGATTAATCATCGCAAAACGTAAACAATAAAAATGGTCCCCGAGGCAGGACTTGAACCTGTACCTAATTGCTTAGACTAGCACCTGAAGCTAGCGCGTCTACCAATTCCGCCACTCGGGGAAGCTTCCTGAATTATAACATAGATTTTGTCGTTTTGCGACTTTGCAGATTTTATCCGACTTATGCTATACTAGTATCGTATGAGACTTCCCAAAAATCACGTTAAAATGTCTCTAATTCTTTCTGGCGCAGTGCTTTCTGCCTTCATTTTTGGTACTATCGCATATCATATCACTGCTAATACTTTCGCCGATGACGACCCTAGTTCTCCCGCTATTTTAGATTATCACTACGTTACAATTTACGATCAAGGTAAGAAGTTTACCATTAAAACTAATGCCGTTACAGTAGAAGAAGCTCTCGCTCGCGCTAGTGTTGAGCTGTCCTCCACTGATATTGTTGAGCCGTCTCGTACCACTTTAATTAATGATGGCAATTTCCATATTAATATTTATCGCGCTCGCCCTGTAATTATTTCTGATGGCGTGGTCAAAAAACGTGTTGAAACCGCTAGTTATGATCCTGCCACTATCGCGCGTGATGCAGGCTTTTCCATTTATGATGGCGACGAAATCATTATGGTCGGAAACACTGATTTTATAGAAGCTGGTATTTCCACCGCCTACAAAATCATCAGAAACGGTGGCGAAACTTTGACTGAAGAAATTCGTTTGCCGTTTGAAGAAGAAATTGTTCGCGATATTAATCTCCCAATCGGTCAAAACGTAACCGAGCAAATTGGCGAGGAAGGTTTACAAGTTAAAAAATACAAAGTCAGTTTTGTGGATGGCGCCGAAGTAAAACGTGAACTAATTTCTGACGAAATTGTGCGTGAGCCAGTCAAACGCATTGTTAGAGAAGGCGCTAAGGGTATTGCTAATAACTCCACTTCTGCCGGAGAGAATGAACAAATTACTTGGGACTTCCTAAAGTCTAATGGCTTTTCTAACGTCCAAGCCGCAGGTATTATGGGCAATCTTATGCAGGAGCATCGCTTTAATACTACTGATACTGCCGGTGGTCTTGGTATTGCTCAATGGACCGGCGGGCGTCGCAATAATCTTCTTGCGCGCGAAAATCCATACAGTATTTACACTCAGCTAGACTATCTAATGTATGAGTTAAACGGTGGATACGCTTCGGCCAAGAACGCTATTTTGACATCAACCTCTATTGAGGGCGCTACTCGTGCTTTCCAAAATCGGTTTGAGCGTTGCGGAATATGTCGCGAAGAGACCCGTATCGGCTATGCTTATGACATTTATAATAGGTATGCTAAGTAATGAAAAATAACAAATCTCTCGGTCAGCACTGGCTAAAAGACCGCACGATTTTAGATGAAATTGCCGAACTTACGCTTGGAAATGCCCCAGATTCGCCTCTAGAAGCCCCTGAAAACCGCTTATGCCTAGAAATAGGACCAGGACTAGGCACACTTACATCTAGCCTTCTGAGGCTATTTCCGCGCGTTTTAGCGGTAGAATACGATGAAAATCTAGCGAGGAACCTCCCAAAATCCTTCCCAGGAAAAGACCTGACCGTTATAAACGAAGATTTTCTCAAATTTGATCTAAGTTCTATTAACGAGCCATACGTTGTAGCTGGGAATATTCCTTACTACATCACTTCTCCGATCATTATGAAACTCCTAGAGACAGAGAACAAACCAGATCGTATTGTGCTCCTAATCCAAAAAGAAGTTGCTGAGCGCGCCGTCGCTGGTCCAGGGAAGCATACTGTACTTTCTCTCTCTGTCCAGAATCTAGCAAACGCCTCTCTTGGTCCTGTCGTAACCAAAGAGCTATTCACTCCACCTCCTAGGGTAGATAGCCAAGTTCTAATCTTAGATCCAAAACCTACTCCTACTATCTCTGATGAGGCCCTAAAGCTCATCAAATGCGCATTTTCTGCTCCGCGCAAAAAACTTATCAAAAATTTGAGTAGTTTTTACCCTGTTGATAAACTAAAGGAAACGTGCTTGAAACTAGAAATATCCCTTGATGCGCGCCCATCTGACCCCGCGCTCGAAACTTGGCAAAACTTATATAATCTCTTGCAAAAATAAACCATAACCGCTATAATTTAACCAAAGTATCTATAAAAGGGAGGTTTTTAATGAATCCGGACGAAAACAATAATAACCAGCCAGGGGATAATCCTGTAGCGCCTGAAGTGACTATTGCTCCAGAAACCCCAGCCACTCCGGATTCTGCGCCACTGGAACAGGCGATTGCTCCAGAAGTGCCAGCAGACACTCCTATCGCCCCAGAAATGCCAGAAGCTTTAGAAGCTACGGAGGCGCCTGCCGAAGAACAATCTGCTTCTCTGGATCAAGTTGCTGCCGACCTTGCTGCCGTCGCTACAGAGGCTAACCCGGATTCTGCCCCTGTTGCTGAGCCATCCCCAGAAGCACCAATCGCCCCAGAAACTACTCCTGAACCAGCGCCATTTGCTGAGCCATCCCCAGAAGCTCCAGCCACACCAGAAGCTCCTGTCGTTCCAGAAGCTCCTGCAGAGCCAGAGATGCCAGTCGCACCAGAGCTAACTCCTGCGCCTGAGTCTGCCCCAGCAGAACCTACACTAGAAACACAAGCAGAGACTCCAGCAGAAATGCCAACCGAGGCACCATTAGAAACTCCTCTCTCAACAGAGGCTCCTATCGCTCCAGAAGAGACCCCAGCTCCAGAAATCACCCCAGAGCCACTTCCAGAAGATACTCCAGCTCCAGAAGAAACCTCAGCTCCGGCTTCCGCTAATTTTGTTGACGACGCTCCAGCAAGCCCTACTCCGGCCCCATCTTCGGATGACGAAGAGGAAGAGCCTCTCGTTCCAGCCGAGCCGGTTCCAGGCTCCATTGGTAGTGCTCTAGCTTATTCTGATACTGCCCCAGACCACGCTATTCCTGTTGGCAAACCCCTAAAAGTTAAAAAACAAAGAGCACCTCTTTCTAAAGAAAATATTAAACTCTTAGTAATGATTATCGGTGGTGTTACACTTGTTGCAATCGTAGCGGTTGTTATCTTCTTCATTATAAACAGCGCATCTAATCGTAGTACATCCAGTACTACTCCAGCCAACAATAATAGTAATAACAACTCTTCAGTTGTCTCCAGCCTTACCTGTACTCGTAATGGTGGCGCAGACATATTTGGCACCTACGGCAATGTTGCCTCAGGTTCCGAGCAAGTTATCGCAATGTATACCAATGACAATCTCACCAGTTTTGGCACTACTTTGACTTTGACGTATGATTCAGAAGATTCTGCCAATGCTGGCCAAATTGTTGCTCGCGATATCTACAACCAGAAAGTTGCTTCTACCGGCACTACTACAGACCCATTCACTAGTGCCTACGACGTCACTGGCACTACTTTGACCGTCACGCATCAAGCTGACGGCGAAGACATTACCGACAAAAACGCTAAAATCCTAGGCTTTTATGTCATCAAAGGCGAGCCGGTTACTGACATTGACACTCTTCTTGACAACTACGAGTCCGAAGATTATACCTGCGTAGAAAAATAGTCTTCTTGCAAGAATAGCTAAACTATTATAAAATATAGATATGTCAAAAATCTATCTTACTACTGCTATTCCTTATGTCAATGGTGTTCCACATATTGGGCACGCTTGCGATTATCTTTTGGCGGACGTCTATGCCCGCTATCAAAGAGGAAAGGGGAACGAAGTAAGATTCCAGGCTGGCACTGATGAGCACGGCAACAAAATCGCTAAAAAAGCTGAGGAGCTAGGTATTGTTGTTAAGTCCTATGTTGATGATAATTCTAAAAAATTCCAAGATTTCATCAAGAAACTAGGCATTTCTACGACTGATTTTATTCGCACTACGGATGCGGACCATATTCGTCGTTGCCAAGAAATCTGGCAAAAGCTAGAAGGCCATATCTATAAAGACAGCTACGAGGGCTGGTACTGCGAAGGTTGTGAGCGCTATATCACGGAAAAAGAATGTGAAGAAAACGGCGGAATTTGTCCAGACCACAACAAGCCATATCAGAAATTGAGTGAAGAAAACTATTACTTTAGAATTTCTGATTTCAAAGATCAAATCAAAGAAGCTATCACAAATAAAACAATGGAAATTCTACCAGAATTTCGCGCCAAAGAAATTCTGAACCTCTTAGACGACAGTCCAGATGTTTCTATTTCTAGACCAGTATCCGAGCTTAAATGGGGCATCCCAGTTCCAGGCGACGATAGTCAAGTTATGTATGTCTGGCTTGACGCCTTATCAAACTATATTACGGTTTTAGGTTATCCAGACCAAGATATTTCTGATTATTGGCCAGCTTCTGCTCAATATGTCGGCAAGGACATTTTGCGCTTCCACGCAATTATCTGGCCGGCTATGTTACTTGGCCTTGGCCTTCCACTTCCAAAAGTCATCCCATCTCACGGCCACGTTTTATCAAATGGTCAAAAAATGAGCAAATCCATTGGCAATGTAGTTGATCCAATAGAAGTCTTAGACGCTAAAGGACTTCCAGCTTTCCGTTATTTCTTCTTGCGCCACGTTGATACTTTTGCCGACTCTGACTTTACTTGGGAAAAATACGAATCTGCCTATAATGGCGAGCTCGCAAATGATTTAGGTAATTTGGTCCAGCGCCTTGCGAATCTTTGCAAAAAACAAGATTTACCTGGTCGTAAATTTGAGCCTAGCCGTGATGCTGAGTACGACAAGTTGATGGATTCATTCTATTTTAGCCGCGCCTTTGATTATGTCTGGAGTAAAGTCCAAGATTTAAACAAAGAAATTGACGAGAAAAAGCCTTGGGAATTAAACAAGATAGAAGAAAAACACGACGAGTTAATTGCTATTTTGAATGATCTTGCCGATAAACTCCTTGTCGTAGCGTACCTTCTAGAACCATTCATCCCAGACACAGCTACCGCCATTAAGGATATTTTCACTGCCGAAAAAATCCTTCCACCAGCTACTCCACTCTTCCCAAAAAACTAATCCTATTTAAAACCAACAAAAAAAGAGCCCTTGCGGGCTCTTTCTTACGTGCTATTTCTTTTCAACACATTTGCAGCCAGCACCACATTGGCACTCGCCAGAAAGTTTAGTAGCAACGTCGGAAATAGCAAATCCGATTACGCCACCAATTACTGGGAATACTACATAAGTTGCAAGTGCGAGGCAGATATCGCCAAGTACCGCGCCAAAGTTTTCTCCGCCAGTTGGCAAAACTTGATACATAAATGCAACTGCTGGGTTTACGATGAAGTTGTTCTGAAGTCCTAGGAAACTAGAAGAGACAACAATCGCAAATAGAAGTGCTACACAGATACCAGTGCCATAAATCATAGCAAAGGTAAGAGTGCTGCGCTTGTAGGCGTGTGCTCTTGCAAAGAAGAATGCAAGAATGGTAGCTGCTACAAACTCAATCATAGTTACTACCCAGAATTGCTCGCCTTCAATAGCGGTCATAGTTGGAAGCTCTGCAGATGCTCCACCATCAGCAGCATTTAGGAATGCGCTAGTGATGAGATATGCGAACCAAGCACCAAGAATCTGAGAAAGGATGTAAACAACACCGCGAATCACAGACATACGGCGGCTAGCCATCATACCAACCGTTACGATTGGGTTGAGGTTCGCGCCAGAGAATGCTAGTACGGATGCAGTAATTGCAACCACACCAAACATCACATATAGTGGCTGGTATACGCCTAGGGTGAGCAAAATAATAGTAAGTAGCATTGTGCCTACTACCTCACCGAGTATTGCACCATAGATGCGTGGGCTCTTAAAGATTGTTAAAATGTTTTCGTTGGCATCATACTTACGAGCAAAAAAACCTTTGAAAGGATTCTTGCCGGTCGTCTGAGTCGCAACTGGAGCTTCTGCAGTCTTTACAACCTTTGTAGTTTTGGTTGCGGTGGACTTAGAAGCTGGCTTTGAAGACTTCTTGGCAGTCGTCTTCTTGGATTTTGTTGTAGCCATTATTCCTCCTTAGTTGGTATATAAACCGATTATAACACACTTTATTCTATCTAGAAAAATTCTGGCAATTAAAATGGATATGTTATAATGAACCAATGGGAATTATAGTATCAAAGAATAATGAAAAAAACTCAAGATTAAATCAGCGCATTACGGCTGATTTGCGTGAACGCGCACAGAAAACCACCCTCGGAGAAGACCCAGACCTAGTAGAAGATTCCGATTATGCCAAAGATTTGAAAAAAACCGGCAAATACACATGGATTTGGATTGTTCTCATCATCCTGGCGCTCATCGCCTTAGCAATTATCGTTCTAATCTGATAATTATGATATAATTATCTTATGTTGAGTGTAGAAGAAATTAAGGCAGAGCTTAAGGCTCTCAATGCCGAGTATGCCAAAATCAAAGATATTCCCGCCGAAGATAGAAAAGCATTCGGTCAGGAACTAAACAAAAAACGCGAGGCGCTTCAAGCAAAGCTACAAAAAGCTTTGGATGACGCCGAAAGCGAAAACATTGAGCCAATTGATATTACAGCGCCGTCTGCGCCTAATCAAAACATTCCAGAAATCCCACGCGGTAGTCGCCATCCTTTAATGACAGAACTTGATCGCGTCGTAGATATCTATTCGCGTATGGGTTTTGATGTGATGGAGGCTCAGCAACTAGATGATGAATTTCATATGTTTGAATCGCTCAACTTCCCAGAAGGACACCCTGCTAGAGACGGTTATGACACGTTTAGAACTAGCGAAGGTTTTATTCCTCCTGCTCATACTTCTACTATGCAACATCGCGCACTCAAAAAATACAAAAAGAACCTTGAAAACGGCGGTAAAATTGCCGTTGTTATTCCAGGTCGTGTCTTTAGAAACGAAGACGTTGACGCTACACACGAACATACTTTTTACCAATGCGAAGGCATCTTTGTAAGCAAAGGTACTACTATGGGCCAAATGATGGGCCTTCTCAAAAATTTCTTTGAAACTTATTACGGACAAAACTTAAACATCAAAACTCAGCCAGGCTACTTCCCATTTACAGAGCCTTCCGTTGAGCTTCTAATTGAAAAGCCAAAATCTCTTGGTGGTAAAGGCGACGGTTGGCTAGAAATGCTAGGTTGCGGAATGATTCATCCAAACGTTCTCAAAATGGCTGGCATTGATCCTAACACCTACAAAGGTTTTGCTTGGGGCGGAGGCATTGATCGTCTCGTAATGCTAAAATATGGTCTTACTGACGTCCGCAATTTTGAATCTGGCAAACTTGAATTCTTAAAGGAGTTTTAATATGCGCGTAAGTCTAAACGAAATTAAAAAATTAGTTCCCGAAGCAGAAAAAGTCAGCACCGACGAACTCGTCAAATTGATTGGTTCTCGCCTTGTTGAGGTTGAAGAAAAAATTGACCTCGCTCCAAAATACCAGGGAATCAAAATTGTTAAAGTCGTAGAATGCGAGGCTATTCCCGAGACTCATCTCCACGTTTGCAAAATTGATGCTGGAGAAAAAGATTTGATTCAAGTTGTTTGTGGTGCCCCAAACGTGCGCAAAGATATGCTAGCCGTTTGGATTGCTCCAGGCTGTATCGTTCCAGAAACTTATGGTGGAGAGAATTTTAAACTTAGCGTTCGCCCACTTCGCGGTTTTGAAAGCCACGGTATGTTATCTGCGCTTGACGAACTGGACCTTGGCGAAGACCACGCCGGCATTATAGAAATTGACCCTGATTTTGCTAAGCCTGGCGACAGTTTTGCTGAAAAATTTGATTTGAACGATATTATTTTGGACATAGAAAACAAATCTCTCACTCATCGCCCAGATACTTTTGGTTTGATTGGTTTTGCGCGCGAAGTCGCTGGCATTTTGGGTGTGAAATTTAACGAGCCAACACTTGATTTTGGTAATCTAAAAATTTCTCAGACGCTTACTGCGGGCGAATTCGGCAAATTTGTCTCCGATTCTGAGCGTGTCAAAATTGAAGTCAAAGATGAAAAACTTTGTCCACGCTATTCTGTTGCCGTCTTTTCTATTTCTTCTGCCGGACTTAGTACTGCAACGGATTCCGCCAACTACCTAACCGAAGGCGCTATTTTCTTAGCCAAAGCAGGTATGCGCACAATTAACAAAATCGTTGATGCGACTAATATTTCAATGCTTCTTACCGGCCAGCCTCTTCACGCTTTTGACTACGACAAGTTTAAGGCTGTCGGTGGTGGTGGCGAGCCAAAAATCACTGTTCGCTCCGCCAAATCTGGCGAAACTCTAAAATTACTAGATGATAGCGAAATTGAATTAAACGAGACTGATATCGTAATTTGCTCTGGCGACACCCCAGTAGCTCTCGCTGGTGCTATGGGTGGCGAATCTACGGAGATTGATGCGAATACAAAGAAAATCATTCTAGAATCCGCTACTTTCTCGCTTTATAATTTACGCAAGACTCAAATGGCTCACGGTATTTTCTCCGAAGCCATTACTAGATTCACCAAAGGTCAGCCGGTCGCCGGCGTTGTTCCGGCTCTTGCTCGTTGTGCCTCTATGCTTCTAGCCTCCCCGTCTGACATTGTTGACTTTGAAACATCCGGTCAAGATTCCGCTATAGTAGAAATTTCCATCACAAAAGACGAGATTAATTCACTTCTTGGCACCGATTACTCCCAAGATTTGATTGAAAAAACACTAAAGAACGTAGGTATTAATTACATTGATAATAAATATAATATCCCTGCTTGGCGTACCGACATCCATATCAAAGAGGATCTCATTGAAGAAGTGGGTCGGTTGCTTGGCTACGACAATATTGCACTTGATTTTCCAACCCGCCCGTTCATCGGCGCCAAGAAAAACCCACTTATTTCTCTCAAATCTACCATTCGTGATTTGCTTTCAAACCGTTTCGCATCTCACGAGCTTCTAACTTATTCATTCGTGAGCCGTCGTCTTCAAGAATCCGTTGGCGAAAACCCAGACGATTCTTACGAAATCGTAAACAGCATTTCTCCAGAGCTCCAGCGTTTCCGCCAGAGCATCATTCCGTCCTTGCTTGAGAAAGTTTCGTTGAATCTAAAAGCAGGCTTCCGCGATTTCTCCGTCTATGAATTTAACCAAGTTAGCAAAATTTCCTTTGGTCGCGACGAGGACGGCGTCCCTCACCTCAAAAACCACCTTGCCTTTGTAACGACAGGCGATTATTATTCTGCCAAAGCCGTTTTGCTTGATTTACTTTCCGACCTTGGCATTAAGGGTGTAGAAGTCAAAAAATACGAAGATGAGTATGCCTACCTTGAACCGCTTCACTCTGCTTCCGTTATTATTAAATCTGCCGACGGTAAATCCGAGCTTACGGTTTCACTGGGCGAGATTAAGTCCCCAGTCTTAAAACGCCTCAAGATCTCTGGTCCAGTTTCCGCCTTTGAACTTGACTTGGATCAGCTCTTGTCTATCCAGCCTTCTACCGCCGTATCTGCCCCAGAAATTAGCCGTTTCCCATCTGTAGAACGCGATTTAACCGTAAAAGTATCGGCAGATTTGCCATACGCAGATTTAATTGAACCGATTTTAAGCGTATTTAAAGCCAAGAATCTTATCATTAAATTAGACCCAACGTCTATCTACCAGTCCGACAAATCCACCAAAAACATCTCCTTCCATTTGCGCTTCGCAAGTAGCGACAAGACTTTGGGAAACTCCGAGATTTCTGATATAATGGAGGAAATATCAAAGAGTGTGGGAAGCAGTCTTAAGGCTGAAATCGTATAATATTTTCTAATTCCAGGAGGTAATATGGATCAAAAAGCACTAAAAACTACGTGGCAACAACGCGTTATAATTATCGTAATTGCACTTCTTTTGCTTGGCTCTACTATTGCGACCTATATTGGCATTATTTTATCTAATAATAACGGCAAGAAAAGCACTTCTGATTTGGAAGATCAATACACTGCTAAGCTTGCCGAGCTAAATGCTTATGGTGCAACCCTTTCTAAACAATATTTTGACACTTTTTCCGGGTTTCGCTCTCGCGTAAAAGCTTACAACGCCGAATCCGCCAACAGCACAGGCGTCAAAACTACTGACCTAAAGGTCGGTGACGGTCGTGAGCTTGCCACTGGAGATCTAGAATACTATGCCTACTATATTGGTTGGTGTCCAGACGAATCCGTCTTTGACTCTTCGTTTGATGATTTTGAAAAACCTACCCAACTTAAGACCCCAATCTACGCTGGTCAAGGCCTGATTGAAGGCTGGAACACTGGTGTCGTTGGCATGAAAATCGGTGGCGTCCGCGAAATCCAAATGCCAGGCGAACTCGCTTATGGCTCATCCCGCGAGATTTGCGGTACGACTAACTCTCCACTCAAATTCGTCGTTATGGCCATTGAAGATGAAAAACTAAACCAGCTTAACGACGAACTAGACAACGTCTATGCCGAACTAGTTGGCAAATATTATGATTCTTCTAGCACGACTAGCAACTAGGTATTGACTTTTTAGGCAATCTGTGATATAATAGAACAGATGAGGTTGTTATAATACTCATCTGTTACTAATAATCTGTTTCATTTACGGGGGTGTAAAAATGAACGTAATTATTGAATCTTTACAGTTAATTAATTGGAAAATGCTGGCTGTTGTTGTCGTACTATATTGCCCGACTGCCTTTGGCTTGTCGTACAGTATCGCCGAAACTAACGACCCTAGAGCCGTCAAAATCTTCAATAACCTTTTGGCGATTTGCCTTGGCGTTTTGATGTTATTTCAGCTCTACTGGGACGACGTTTTCCAAAAAATTACAAATGCGCATTCCGCAAGTTTTGCTTTTATTATTGTCACGGTCTGCACAGGTTGCTACTTGATTTTAGAATTTTTCGCTCGTATTGCGTGGAATTATCACGCTAGAAAAATCGACGAACAAGTAGACAACGAGTAACAGTAATCCCCGAGTATTCTCGGGGATTTTTCATATTCAAGGTGTTATAATATAATTATGAAACAGACTTTTTTCTTTTATGATCTAGAAACTTCTGGCCTCTCCCCGCGCGAAGACCGTATTATGCAATTTGCAGGTCAGCGTACGGATATGGACCTAAATCCTATTGGCGAACCTGTAAATATTCTAGTAAAATTAACAAACGATACTCTGCCGAGCCCCGGCGCCATTATGGTTACTAAAATTACTCCACAACAAACTCAGTTAGATGGCTTAACCGAAGCAGAATTTTGCGACTACATAGACAACGAAATTTTCACAAAAGACACTTGTGCGATTGGCTATAACTCTGTCCGGTTTGATGATGAATTTATGCGACATACTTTTTGGCGCAATTTTCACGATCCTTACGCTTGGAGCTGGAAAGATGGTCGTAGCCGTTGGGATATGCTAGACGTAGTGCGCCTTACCCGCGCCCTCCGTCCAGACGACATCCTCTGGCCTACCCAAGAAGTTGAAATCGAAGATAAAGAAACTGGTGAGAAGCAAAATATTATAGCCGAAACTAACCGTCTAGAACTCATTACGAAACTCAACGGCATAGAACATAAACACGCACACGATGCTTTGTCAGACGTTGAAGCCTTAATTGACGTTACTCGCCTTATTAAAGAAAAACAGCCAAAACTTTATGATTATCTGTTTACTATGCGCGATAAGCGTCAAGTCGCAAAACTAGTTAATCTAGAAAACAAACAGCCGTTTGTTTATGCTACTGGTCGCTATTCTGGCTTACATCACAAAACTTCCGTCGCCTTCCCACTAACTTCTGGTAGAAATGGCAACATTATCGTCTTTGATTTGCGCTACAATTTAGATGAACTTTTAAAAGACGCTAAAGAAGATGCTACATTTTTCCCAATGGTAAAAGAATTGAGTCTAAATAAATGTCCAGCAGTCTCGCCAATTAGTGTTTTGGATGCTAAAACAAAAGAAACCTTTACGGATGGCAGGGAACCACTAGAGCAAACCGGCTGGGAGCGTCTTGAGCTTACTAAAGACCAAATCAAGAAAAATCTAGATAGTTTATTAAGTCATCCTGATTTTGCCGAGCGTATGCGCACTCAATTTGAAAATCGCCCAGAATTTCCAGAAGCCTTTGATCAGGAATCTAATTTATATGGTGGATTCTTGAGCCGAAATGACGAAAATCTATGTAATGCCATTAGGAACGCCGACGAGCACCGATTATCCGATTTCCATCCCGAGTTTACAGACGAGCGTCTCCCGTCGCTACTTTTACACTACAAGGCCAAAAATTTCCCAAATTCGCTTTCTGCAGACGAAATTCCGCAGTGGGAAAAATATCGCACCGCTAGGCTTAATCGTCAGCTCCCAAGTTTCGTGAAACAAATGGAAGAATTCCAAAAACTCCTCGCAGAAGGCATCAACACTACCGCGCGCGGTCAAAAAATTGACCCTTTTATCCTAGAAGAACTTTCCCTTTGGTACCAGAATTTACAAGGCTAGGGTCTAGATTTTTTCACGAAAATCAGGTATAATATACGCGTTTATGGAAAATGCAATCAAGATTCGCGGAGCGCGTCAACACAACTTAAAAAACATTGATGTTGATATCCCGCGCGACAAATTAGTTGTGCTAACTGGGCTTTCCGGTTCTGGTAAATCCAGTCTTGCTTTTGATACGATTTATGCCGAAGGTCAGCGTCGCTATGTTGAATCGTTGTCCTCTTATGCTCGTATGTTTCTTGGCGTAATGGATAAACCAGATGTTGATACTATCACTGGTCTTTCCCCTGCCATTTCTATTGACCAAAAATCTACTTCTAGAAACCCTCGCTCTACTGTCGCGACCGTGACGGAAGTTTTTGATTATCTTCGCCTTCTCTTTGCGCGCGTTGGCGTGCCACACTGTCCGATTTGTCATAGCGAAGTTAGCAGGCGTACTAACGAAGATATTGTAAATGAAGTTATGAAACTTCCGCTCGGAAGCAAATTAATGCTTCTCGCGCCTATCGTCCAACAGAAAAAAGGCGAATTCCAACATATTCCAGAGCAATATCAATCAAAAGGTTTTTCTCGCGTTCGCGTGGATGGCATAGTTTATGCTTTAGATGAATTTCCAGAGCTAGAAAAACAAGAACGTCACGATATTGAAATCGTCGTTGACCGATTTATCTTGAGTCCAGATTTAGAGAGCCGTATTTCTGGCTCCATTGAGCAAGCCTTGGAACTCGGTCAGGGAATTATCAAACTCCTAAAAATTACCGACAATTCTACTTCTGTTGATAATAAAACTATCACAGACGAAAATTCCAATATATACACTTTTTCTCAGCGCTATGCCTGTCCAAATCATCCCGACGAGCTTATCCCAGAATTAGAGCCACGTCTATTTTCGTTTAATGCTCCACAGGGTGCTTGCCCAACTTGTACTGGCCTTGGCACGCGGATGGAAATTGACCCAGAGTTAGTTTTTAACGAAAATCTTACCATCGCCGAAGGCGGTATTCGTCCATTCAATCGCGTCAATCAGGACTCTTGGTGGCTCAAGCGCCTAGACGCAGTAGGTAAGGCTAATGGTTTTTCTATTCACGTCCCAATCCGCGATTTGTCCGAAGAAACAAAACAAAAAATCTTGTATGGTACTGGTGCTAAGAAATACAAAGTCAAAATTGCCGGCACCGGTAAGTTTTCCGAAGGCGCAGTTTATGAATCTACTTACGAGGGTGTAATCCCAACTTTGGAGCGTCGCCATCGCGAAACAGATTCTGATTTTATTAGAAAAGATATTGAACGTTTTATGCGCGTGCGCGAATGTCAGACTTGTCACGGTGCTAGACTAAAACCCGTTGTTCTCGCCGTCACGGTTCACGATTTGAATATTGTTGATATGTGTAATATGGACGTTGATACGACTTTGGAAGTCTTAAACAAAGATCTTGAATTTACTGAAGCCGAGCATCAAATCGCCGATCCAATTCTCAAAGAAATTAGAGAACGTGTTAAATTTATGCAGGACGTCGGTCTAGGCTACTTGGAGCTTGGGCGGGCCGCCAATACACTTTCCGGTGGCGAGGCCCAGCGCATCCGTCTAGCCACTCAAATTGGTTCCGGACTTCAGGGCGTTTTGTACGTCCTAGACGAGCCATCCATTGGTCTTCATCAGCGCGACAACGACAAGCTCATCGCTACTTTGAAACACTTACGCGATCTTAAAAATACCGTACTCGTGGTTGAACACGACGAAGACACAATGCTAAGTTCCGACTATATTGTTGATATTGGTCCAGGTGCAGGTATCAATGGTGGTAAAGTCGTAGCTTGTGGCACGCCAAAAGAAATTATGGCAAACCCTGACTCGCTGACCGGTCAATATCTTTCTGGCAAGAAAAAAATTGACGTCCCGAAACGTCGTCGCAAAGTCAAAACCGCGATGGTGGATGGCAAAAAAGAGCCACAATATCTAACTGTGCTTGGTGCACGCGAGAATAATCTCAAAAACATCAATGTTAAATTCCCACTTGGCGTGATGACAGTTGTTTCCGGCGTCTCAGGCTCTGGTAAATCTACGCTCGTAAATGACATTCTAGCTAACGAGCTTTTGGCTCGCCTCCATCGCGCTCAAACTGTGTCCGGCGCACACGACAACATTGAGGGAATTGAGAATCTTGATAAGTGTATTGTTATAGACCAGAGCCCAATTGGTCGTACTCCACGTTCCAACCCAGCTACCTATACGGGCGTCTTTAATCAAATCCGCGAGTTATTCGCCAAACAGCCAGAAGCGGAAGTGCGTGGGTACAAAGCTGGACGCTTCTCCTTCAACATTAAAGGTGGTCGTTGCGAGACTTGTCAGGGTGATGGTGTCAACAAAATTGAAATGCATTTTCTTCCAGACGTTTATGTCACGTGTCCAGCTTGCCACGGCAAACGCTACAATCGCGAGGCTTTGGAAATTAAATACAAAGGTAAGAGCATTTCAGACGTCCTAGAAATGACTATTGACGAAGCGGTAGAATTTTTTGCCAACATCCCATCTATCGCGCCAAAACTTAAAACCATCCAAGAAGTCGGACTCGGCTATATTCGCCTAGGCCAGCCAGCTACCACTTTTTCTGGTGGCGAGGCTCAGCGCATCAAACTTGCTACCGAGTTATCACGCAGAAGTACCGGCAAAACTCTCTATATTTTGGATGAGCCAACCACTGGACTTCACACTGCCGACGTAAAAAAGCTCCTTAGTATTTTGAATAAACTTGTTGATGGCGGTAATTCAATGATTATTATTGAACATAACCTCCACGTCATTAAATCCGCTGACTGGATTATTGATATGGGCCCAGAAGGTGGTCAACACGGCGGTACTGTTATTGCTGAGGGTACGCCAGAAGATTTGGCCAAATCTGCCAAGACTCCAACCGGAAAGTATCTAAAACAAATGCTAGAGTAATCTGGTCCACCCCTTGCATTTTTTGCGAAAATGCGGTAAAATATACAGAAGTTAGGAAATAAAAGGAAATAATATGTCTGACAATAAATTGTCTCTAGAAAAACGCACTGTGACTGGCAAAAAATTAGCTGGCCTTCGCGCTGATGGCTTCATTCCATCCGTTATCTACGGAGATGGTAGCGAGCCAATTTTGGCACAATCTGCATACAATGAAACCGAAAAAGCTCTTCGCGGAGCAGGATATCACTCTACTATTGATATGGACGTAGCCGGCAAAAAATCTATGGCTATCGTCAAAAATGTTGGTATTGATCCAGTTTCTCGCAAGATTTTAAACGTTGAATTCCAGACTGTGTCTGCCAACAAAGCTGTTGAAGCTACTACTCCAATCGTTATCATTAACTTTGAAGAGTCCGACGCTTCTAAACTTACCCACTTTGCTCTTACCCAGAGTATTGAGGAAATTGATGTTAAGGCTAAGCCTGCTGATCTTCCAAAAGAGCTTACTATTGATGCCACCAATATGAAAGAGCTTGAAGACAAGCTTACTATTGCTGATATCGTTCTTCCAGCCGGCGTAGAACTTGCCGACAAAGAACTAGACCCAGAACAGGTTGTTGCCAGCCTTTACGACCCAGCCGCTGAAGCTGCTGCTCGTGAAGCCGAGGCTGCTGCTGCCGCTGAAGAAGCTATGGATGCCGCTGACGTTCCTTCCGAGAATGGTTCCAAACCTGAAGAAGGTGAAGGCGAATCCACCGAAGACAGCGAAAACAAAGAAAGCAAATAGTTCAGCGTTCCCGTTCTCGGGCGTATGATTATCACCTGCAAAAATAGAATCGTGCCGATAGGTAACGATTCTATTTTTGTCTGGCACGCCCGAAATGGGAATGCTGCTATTTGCGTTTCAGCGCTTCCGCATTGGCGATTAGCCTGTCGCGGAACGCATTTTGTGCCGCTTCAGTATTGTTATTATCACCCTTCCAAGCCTCTAACGCTGGAGTTTGAAGTGCTCTAGAGAACGAGAACGTTACCGGCCAAGGGAACGGTCCATTATTTGTTACAGCCTGTAGATTATTCGTAGCTTGTTCTACCGTTTGTCCACCAGATAAGAATACTACGCCTGCCACATTTTCTGGTACGTGAGACTTAAGCATCTCTGCTGTCGCGCGCCCAACTTCTTCTGGCGTAGACTGAATTGGATATTTCTTGCCCGCAAGTACCATATTTACCTTTAGGATAGTTGCGTCTAACTTCACGCCAGCCTTAGCGAGCTCATCAAACAGTACGTCTAGGATTTTGCCAGTCGTGTCTTTACATTGTTCAATCGTGTAGTTTCCATCATAGACCACTTCTGGTTCTACGATTGGTACCATATTACAATCTTGGCAAATCTTGGCATATTTTGCGAGTAATTTACAATTTTCTAGAACGGCTTTTTCACTCGGCTTGCCAAGGTCAATTTCAAACGCTGCGCGCCACTTGCAAAAACGTAGTCCCTGTGCGTAATATTTTGGCAACCTCTCTTTGAGCCCGTCAATACCTTTAGTGATTTTTTCGCCTAGGTCGCCCAAATCTTCTAGTCCTTCGTCAACTTTTACGCCTGGAATAATTCCATAGGCGGTGAGATATGATACAAAATCGCGACCGTCGTCACTCTTTTGTCTAGTAGTTTCATCAAACAAGATTACACCATTTACATAGCGTTCTAGTTCTGGTGTAGATAGTAATATATTTCGATAATCGCGACGATGTTGCTCGTCATCTGGAATCATCAAGCCTTCAAATTTTTGATGGATGTTTCCGCCTGATTCATCCGCAGCTAAGATACCCTTGCCTGGCGTCATCATACTAGACGCAATCATTCTAATATCGGATTCTTCGGCGCGCTGATTTTCTGCGAGCGCCTTAATCTTTTCTACGGCCATTGTACCGGATAGTGAAGAATTTTCTGCGTTAATCTTTGCATATAGCAAAGCATCTTTTACAGACACACCCTTAACTAACGCACCAAACACCGTAGACGCAATAATTGAATGTACGGTCATATGCGTCATCAAATCTGTGCGCTCAATTCTCCAAGCCTGCCTATGGCCGTTTAGAGAAATCTCGCTGTCATTGATATAGCAAATAGAGCCACTAACCTTTATATCGTCATCAAGTTTATCTTCAGTAAACACGATACTTGCCAGTTCAATCAAACGTTTGTCCGCCTCTTTCAAATCTTTCGGCGCAAATACTGCTACGCGTGTATGTTGTGACATTGACAAGAAATTGCGAATTTCTGTGACCAATTCATCCGTCACGCCGGCAGAACGATCAATAAATAGCCACTCTACCATTCCTCTCGGAACAATCCACTTGGTCTCAGTTCTTTCGTTTGGAACTAGGTAAGTAATTTTATTCCCGTGGCATAGCATATAGCGATAACTATTAGCAACCTGTCCATTAGGCACTATTTCTCCACTCGCGAATCCGAGTTTTGCTCCAGCAATTCTAGCAGAGTGGTCAAATCTATTTAGTACTTCAAGTGCGATGGCTGCTCCGCCATAAATACTGACCCGACGGAAAAATTTATGCGAGCTTCCGTCAAATCCGAAATCAAGCCACGGCGTCCCGTGCTCGTCTATCTCAAAGTTGTTTAGCCTCTCATCCATCCTGAGGTAAACATCTTTCAAGATATTCCCAATTATCAAAATATTACTCATGCTTTCATTGTACCATAAGATACTGACTAGGGAAACAAAAAATAACCCCGATAGGGGTTATTTTCTAAAACTTAGCGTACTTCAACGCGAATGCGAGGCAAACTTTTGCCAGAGAAATGAGTTTTCTTGGTTTTTACGAATGTTACAACGCCATCTTTTGCAGCGTGAATCGTAAAATTACGAGACATATAAGTGCCAGGACCAGCAATCTTGGTTGCGCCAGTTTGACGAACTAAAACTTCGCCATTTCTAACTTTCTGGCCACCAAAACGCTTGACGCCAAGGCGCTGACCCGCGTTGTTGTGGATATTCTTGGCGGTACCGCCAGCTTTTACGTGTGACATATTATTTCTTCCTTAATACTATTATTTCCCGAGCCACAACCTGACCATCTCTAAAGTAGAGTAAATCCTCTTGACTCGTATTTGTGTACTTTATAACATTATACCCCAGCTTGTCCACTTCGTCAAGTATATTTAGCCTCCGATAATGCCCATCTGGGCGAAACCAAGCGGGCAAAGCCATCACTACTGGCGTCCCAGATTCTAGCTGACTTGACAAATTACGTAAAGTATGGTAATATAGGGGATAGATGTCCGCCACGACTGATTTCATTTTAATATCTGCTGGCGGTTGACTCATTGGTGGCCCAAGATATCCTTCAAACGCCACCGCGTCTATTGGCTGTTCCCACTTAAAATCTTGCGCATCACCCACATCAAGTTTAAATTCTCCCTTGCCTAGCCACTCCAGGTTTTTCTTTGCGAACCCTACAATTCGCTCGCTAGCGTCCGTTCCATATCCACGACGTCCCATCAATATTGCTTCTTGTAGCACCACCCCAGTTCCGCAAAACGGATCTAGTACCGTAGCCCCAGATTTTAGCGGTCCACAGAGATTGATTAGAATTTGTGCTAATTTTGGTGGCAACATTCCATTTTTCGCATCTCTAGCCGGACGGTTTTGGTCACGGTCACGATACGCATTAATGTTTTGTACCCCTATTCCTACATACCAATCATTGTTAATTTTAATCAGTTCATAGTGTCCAGGTTTTTCGCCTAGCTGATTATGATATACGGTCGCAGTTGATAATTCCGCAGATTTGTTATCTAGTACTCTCGCTGACATCCCATATTTTTTAAGTACGCGCTTTAGCTTTAGCGCTAGCGCCTGACTTTTTCTAGCACTCGCCCCCTTAGAATAATCCGATACGCCGATGATATATTTAGAAGTATAATTTTGCTCAATCAAGAATTTTTCTGGACCGCCTTTTATCGGCTCTGCCAATTTTACGGTCCCACCTAGCCGGTCAATCTCAGGTTTCGCGCTGCTCTCAAACGTCGCTAAATTTCCACCAAGATACCGCACTCCCTTGTAGAGTGATTCAAGTTCCGCCAAAGATATTTTTGGCAACCGTCCGAGTATAGCTAGATATCGCATATGTCTATTATAGCATAAAATAGGGAATTATGTTATAGTTATAGTATTATGAAGGAGAACAGAATTCCTCTAGCGGAGCGAATGCGTCCTAAGATTTTGGACGAAGTTGTTGGGCAGTCTGAGATTATTGGCGACGGTAAAATTTTGACAGAAATCGTCAAAAAAGGCGAGCCGGTCAACCTGATTTTTTGGGGCCCTCCAGGTACGGGCAAGACTACGCTCGCTCGCATTTTGGCTCAGGAATTCAAGGCTGATTTTATTGAACTATCTGCTGTTACGGCGCACAAATCCGACGTGGAAAAAGTAGTAGAACGCGCTAAACAGAACTGGAATCTAAAAACTCGCACCGTCCTCTTTGTGGATGAAATTCACCGTTTCAACAAGGCGCAACAGGATGCATTTTTGCCTCACGTAGAATCTGGTCTCATCACCTTAATTGGTGCCACCACCGAAAATCCAAGTTTTGAAGTAATCTCTCCGCTCCTGTCTCGTTCTCGTGTTGTAGTAGTTGCGCCATTAAAGAAAGATGACATAAAAACCGTACTAACTCGCGCCATCAAAGCCGAAAAAGCCACAAAACGCGTCACCAAAAAAGCTATTGATTATCTTGCTGAATTGTCTGGTGGAGACGCTCGTTCCGCTCTCGGCGATTTAGAACTCGCGCTATCTCTTTCTCAAAAAATTGACGAAAATATCGTCAAAGAGGCTGCCGGGCGCAAAGTTCCAGGCTATGACAAGAAGGGCGACAATCATTACGATAACATCTCTGCCTTCATTAAGTCTATGCGTGGCAGTGATGTAGACGCTACGCTCTATTATCTCGCCCGTATGGTGGAGGCCGGCGAAGACCCTAAATTTATCGCTCGTCGTATGGTTATTTTTGCTAGTGAGGATATCGGTATTGCCGGAAATGGCGCACTAAATCTTGCTGTTTCAGCCTTCCAAGCCGTAGAACGCGTCGGTATGCCAGAGGGTGGAATTATCTTAAGCCACGTCGCCGTAGTGCTTGCTAAATGTAAGAAAAATCGTGATACGTATAATGGCTGG
Organism: Candidatus Saccharimonadota bacterium; assembly: GCA_017455145.1. Lineage (GTDB taxonomy): Bacteria > Patescibacteriota > Saccharimonadia > Saccharimonadales > Saccharimonadaceae > Nanosyncoccus. The sequence goes on from JAFTBP010000007.1 coordinate 65,354, forward strand.
ACTCAGGCCAAGGCTCTTGCTCATAACTCTATGGGATTGCCTGTGCCGATTCATCTTCGCAACGCTCCAACTAAACTAATGGAAGACCTAGGCTTTGGCAAGGGCCAAAAGTGGGAAGCCGGTTTTCACCTGGACAAAAGTTATCTCCCCGACGAAATCTCCGGCCAAAAACTCTTCCACGACACTATAGATAAAAAGTAACTTTATTTAAATTGCTCTTTGTTAGTTTTGCGCAGTATTTCCAACTGCCGTGGTTTTGTCTCCATTTCTAGACCATAGGGGCCTTTTTCGGCATTCTTTTTATCGCCAAAAAGCGCGCCAAACAGCGTAGCTTTTCCTAGAGCCTTAGTTCTTTTTTGCCCATCATATTTTAAAGTCTCATAAAACAACTGATCTTCTAGCTTGTCAAAAAATCTATTGGTAAATTTTTCCGAGAATGTAAAAGCCTCCGCCTCAATAGGCTGTTTTAAATATTCAAGAAACCGTCCATCGGAACCGTCGCTGTCAATATAACATTTACTGCGTTGGCCGCGGTAAAATTCCGCTCTCGGACCGTTATTTTTAATCTGGTCTTCTTGGTAGGCATGCCACATTTCGTGGGCAAGAACACGTACTGGCTGAACAATATTTCCTTCCTTAGAGATTGAATCATACGTGCGTTCGGTCTGATAAATATTGATGGCGTTTTCCCGATATTTATAATGCCCGTCCTCGTGGCCCTTTTGGAACTTAGCTTCCGAAATAATAAATCCGCGAATTCGGGGCGTTTTTATATTCAGCACGTCTGACAAACAATGGATTAGTTTTTTGTAGCCCTCCATATGATCTTCACCAAACAAAAACGCCTCATTAATTGATGCGACGGTTTCATCATCAAGTTTTTCAACTATCGGGTTCATCAAATTACAATATTCTTCTGACCGTACGTTTTTCTCAATAATAGCTCTAGCCTGTTGTCTTAGAGTTAGCTCACTATCCTGATTAGCGCTACTATTTATCTGGTTAGGATTTTTCATATTGGACTCCTACGCCTCGTTAGCTTTTTCCGTATTTGTTTCATCAAGTAGCTCTTCACCTTTTTTCAATAATTCAAGATACGAGCCATAAGAAGATTTAAAAAGATTAATGTCTTCTTCCAAGCTAGCCATTATTTTGAGATAGTTTTCTGGAGATACTGCTTTAATCCTTCTTCCTGCCTGATTGTCGTACGAATCAAACTGGTCCCAGCCGTTTTGCCTTCCATATAACTCTCTAGCTGCATACGCTAGACCATACTCAATATCGCCAAGAAAATGATCTTTTGTAATTTTTAGGGCCGAAATCGTACCCTCCGTACCCTCTTCTTCCGGCTCTACATAGCGTCTATTGAATCTTCCTGCATCATCTTTTGTATAGTCTATCGCCACTTGTAATGCAGCCATATCTATTATTTCTTTTTTGCTCACTTTGTTATTATTAGAATATTTTTCTTTCAGTACACCAATTTCTTCTTGCATCTCTTTCGCTTCTGTGTACCAATATATATATTCCTCAGCCTCATTCTGTTCCGCTTCTTCACATTCATATTTCCATATTCTGTCATGTATGTATCCAACCAGGCTCTTGTCTTTTTTGTCCGTTTCGTAGTCTGTAATATAATCCAAAATTTGCGCCATCTCAGATGGGTCGTCATATAGACTGTAGCTACCTTCAGTAGTGGCACCCAGCAAAAACGTGGCACAATCTTTACAATCGGGGTCTTTAAGCTTTTTTACTTTATCTATAAGCTCTGTCCGCCACGTCTCGTGACTTCCTTCTTTCTTTGAATCTTCTATGATTTCATCCATTTTTGTTGCCGTCTTTGCAATTTCTTGGATTGGTGAGCTGTGTTCATTATTTGACTCGCCCACGGTAGAAGATATATTATCTTTCTCGTTCATTTTACCTCCAGCGTCATCCGCTATTAATTTTATTCATAGCGGAGGCCCTAAAACTAAATGGAACACTCGCTATGGAGTGTTCGAAGTTCCACTTTCTACAGTAAGTGATTAAACCGACTGGAGCGAGTGCTCCATCTAGGATTTAATCTTTGCTTACCGTCGTCAATGGTAGCTTACTGCAAAATTAGAACTTCGAACAATTTTATTATAACACAATAAGCTCATTGAAGCTGGACTATAATAGACCTAAGTCTGCATCTTCTAGCGTATGATAAATGCCGATAACCTCGACAGTTTTGTCATTTACCCTGTAAACCATATAGTATTTATAGTGTTTAAAATGAATGATACCATAACCATTCTTGGCGAGTTTAGGATTGTTGCTTAGGCCAAGACTACCGGCAAGATATGATAGTCGCTCTAACGTCTCCTCATAATCGTCAATCATCCTGTGGATGGCAAAAATATCGCAATAGTTGTATAAAATATAATCCAAACTATCTGCAAATTTCTTCTCTGCAGTTTCGGAAACAACGATCTTATAAACCGAACCTGGCACGCAACTCCCTCACGGATGCACGCCCATCTATACATCTACCCTGCCTTATATCTTTCTCGCCCTTTTTAAGATCTTCAAGGAGTTCACTTATACTGGAAAAATGATAAAAAGGATCCTTCATACCAACTGTAGCTGGTGTTTGTCTAGTCGTAGTTGTTGTATGAAGTATTGTCATATCTATATTATAGCACGTTCGTCAAGATTACAAAATCCGCCTCTTTAAAATCCTAGAAATTATGCTATAATACCACTGTTGTAACAATTGTTGTGATGCACCTTGAAAGGGGGAAATATGAACAGGAAGAAAACTCTTGAAATTTGCCGGGATTTAATCGTGCCATATCCCGAGGTTAAAATCGCGGATAATACCCATGTCCTTAGCAAAGAATATTCTGCGCTCACTCATAAGATTGACCAGCTTCGTGATGCTAACCTGCCCAGCTCGGTTTTTAGGACCATTATTGAAGAAATTACCGAGTTAGAGATTATTGAAGCTACGCGCAATTTTAAGTTGGAAGAATATGAGGTTGAGACGCCCATCTGTAAGATGGTTGCGCATCGTATCGCCGGCAAGAAAATGGTTCTAGCGCCGATTATGCGTGCTGGACTAGGCATGGAGCCAGCCGTAAAACGCGTTTTTCCACAGAGTCGTACCGGACACATCGGATTATACCGTGACGAGGTAACTTTTGAGCCGGTAGAATATTTCTACAAAATGCCCAAAAACGCCGAAGAGCGCGAAATTTTTATCCTTGACCCAATGCTCGCCACCGGTGGTAGCGCTGATTCTGCTATTTCCAAGCTAAAGAGTATGGGTTGCGACGGCAGAAACATCAATTTTATCTGTATAATTGCTGCTCCGCAGGGCGTAGATTTGCTTCAGAAAAAGCATCCCGAGGTTAGTCTTTATATTGGTACGGTAGACCTCGGTCTAAACAAGAATAATTATATCGTTCCGGGTCTCGGCGATGCAGGTGACCGCATTTTTGGCACAAAATGACTGTTCAATCTACAAAGCCAAAGGGTTGCGAAATCGCGACCCTTTTGTTATAATATGAATATCACAAATTATTTTGTGGCTCTGTAGCTCAGTTGGTAGAGCAGAGGCCTGAAGAGCCTTGTGTCACTGGTTCAAGTCCAGTCGGAGCCACCAAGAAAATAAAACAATCCCCCGCAGGGGATTATTTTTTTGTTTCCTAAATATTTACCACCGCCCGCCAAATCAACTGAGGATGTAAGGCCACCATCAAAAGCTAAAGTCGTAAAATGAAAAAGCCTGCTAATATAATAGCAGGCTTTAGCTTAAGGTTGGCTGCGCTTTGCGACTTTCAATCGGTGTAGAAATTCATCGCGGAAATGCCTGCGCATTGCGTAATTTTTACACCCTCCGAGCAGAATTTCACCTTCCTGAATTGGTTGCACTACAAAAGGCGCCGGATACTTTAGGCTCAAATTCTCGTGAATGTGGTTAGGGTCATTCAAACACCCTATAACGATTACGCTAGAAATCAACATCTCTGCATCGTCTCCACAGAGGCGATAAACTTTTGCCCATTCGTCAGGCGAAAGCTCAGTCTTCAGGTCTTTGATCGCTCGCACACCGTCAATCCTGGAAAGTATCGGCTCAAGCGCCTTTTCTGCTTCAATGTTTCCTTTGCCGAGATCCCGCACAATTTCGTGCACATGCTCAATTGTAGGAAAAGCCTCCAAATTTTTTATATCCATATTACACCCCTCCTTCTATGGTATTTTAATGTGCTATCTTCTCATTATATCACACTTATGTCAAAAAGTCAAGATGTGGTATAATATAACCATGAAAAAGATTAACACCTCCCCAATTTCTGGCATGCAGGAGCTTTTACCTCCAGCGCAGGCTATTTTTAATAACTATAAAAAAGAAATTGCCGAGGCTTTTCATCTTCACGGTTTCCAGAATATAGAAACCCCGACTATTGACAGAAATGAGGTCTTATTTGCCAAGGCTGGCGGAGACACAGAGAAACAGATTTATCGCGTGATTAAGACCGACGAATCCGCCGAAGATTCCGACCAATCCCTCCGCTATGATCATACCGTTCCGCTTGCTCGCTACATCGTAGAACACGAGAGTAATCTCGCTTTTCCGTTCCGTGTGAGCCAAATCGGTCGCAATTTTCGTGGTGAGCGTGCCCAAAAAGCTCGCTTCCGCGAATTTTATCAGTGCGACGTTGATGTAATTGGGCGCGGGGAATTGCCATTAAGCTATGACGCAGAAATTATCGCGACCCTAGTCGACGCCCTAAAAGCATTCAAACTTCCGGATATCAAGGTTCGCGTCAATAATCGTAAGTTCCTATCCGGCGTCCTGGATTTTCTAGGTGTCGCAGATTATGCCACGGATATCATGGGTATTATTGACCACGCCGAAAAAGTTCCCGCCGAGAAAACTATCCAAAATCTCCGCGAGCTTACTATTCCAGAAGAAACCGTTGTAAAAATTACAACATTTATCAACGTTCACGGTTCTACAGACGAGCTTAAAAAACTTGATTTTCTAGATTTTAATGACACTCGCATCGCTGAAGGTTTTGCCGAGTTAGAATTCGTCATGAATGAGCTTAATCTTCTCGGTCTGTCTGACATCGCCGAGGCTGATATGAAAATCGTCCGTGGCCTAGATTACTATACTGGCACCGTTTTTGAGACTAACATCCCAGGCTACGAGCAACTCGGCTCTATCTGCTCCGGTGGCCGTTACGACAATCTAGCCAGCAACTACACCGACCAAAAATTCCCGGGCGTTGGTGGTTCTATTGGTCTTACCCGCCTCTTTGCCGTGCTCGGCGAGGCCGGTTTACTAGAGAACGCCGTTTCCGCTCCTGTTGATATTGCTATTATGTGCCTTGGAGACACGCGCCAACCTGCCTACGAGCTTGCCGACAAACTTCGCGCTTCCGGCAAATCTGTTGATGTAATTTTGTTTGACAAAAAACTCGGCGATCTCATGCGCCACGCTTCCCGCATCGCAAAATCCGGCATCGTCGTCGGAGAAAACGAAGTCAAATCTGGCAATTTTATGCTCAAAGATTTTGCCACCGGCGAGCAAACTCCGCTAGAAATTTAGCTTATGGATCAGAAATCTCACACTAGGAATCATCATTTGTCTCAACATTTTTTGCGCAGTCCACGCCTGGCGCTAATGTTGATCGGCCATAGCAATATCAAGAAGCGCGATTTAGTAATTGACATCGGTGCCGGCTCTGGTGTTATCACTTATGCTTTATCTAAGCGTTGCCGTAAGGTAATTGCCATAGAGCCGGATCATGGCACCGCAACAAAGCTCCGCAATAATTTAGCCCAGCGTGGCGTAGAAAACGTAGAAGTTATAGAGCAGGATTTCCTAGAATATGATTTGCCATCCGAGCCATACAAGGTGTTTTCTAACCCGCCCTTCCATTTGTCGTCCAAGATTGTGCATAAACTGCTAGAAGCAGAAAATCAGCCAGAAAGCTTTTATCTAATTTTACAAAAACAATTCGCCCTGAAATTGCTCAACACGGACCGCCACTACACCTCACAGCTCGGCCAGGCTTTAATAAAAGAGTACCAGACTAAGATTCGCTATCCGCTCCGCCCTACGGATTTTACTCCCCCTCCCGCCATCCCCACTGTGCTATTTGAAGCAAAAAAGATTTAACGGACAGAAAATCCGTCGGTCTTATAGTAGTTATTCTCTGGGCGGGTATAATTACCGTTGATGAGCAGGTAGCGGGCGTTAGTACCGGAGCTAGCCCCCTGAGACCACCAGTAGCCGAGCGTACCCTGACCGACGGTAGCGCCAGATCCTCTGTCCACGTAGCCTGGATACGGCAGTGAGAATGGGAATTGATGGAGTATATCATTGACGCGGGTGGAGCCTTGGTCGCCGGAAGAGTTGTGCGACGCAGCGGACAGAAAAGCCGTAGGTCTTATAGTCGTTATTCTCTGGGCTGGTATAATTACCGCTGATGAGCAGGGCCCGGGCGTTGGTATTAGAGTTAGCACCCTGCGACCACCAGTCGCCGCCCGCACCCTGAACGACGGTAGCGCCAGAAGCACTGTTCACGTTGCCTGACAACGGCAGTGAGAATGGGAATTGATGGAGTATATCATTGACGCGGGTGGAGCCTTGGTCGCCGGAAGAAGTTATTAAAGAGTAGGTGTCCTTAATTAGATACATCCAGGAGCCATTACCAGTGTAGCGGGGAAGCCACCAGCCTTTTGGACAAATGTCTTGGCTCGCTGTAGTTGCGCCCTGGCTCTTGCTTACGCTACCAGCCGTCGCGGCATACCAGTTGTAGTATACGCCGATTTTTTGGTTCTCGCCAGTGATATTACCACCAGCGCCAGTCTCGCGTACGTCATTGGTGGAACGAGATAGCCAGCGGTCAGAGTAGGCCCCAGCCGTGCTTCCTTCTTTCCATTGGGCAGTATCCTCTGTGGTCTGGGTTTTACCGTTAGAGGTTCCGCCAGTAGACGTTGAGTCTGGACCATTGATGGATGCTGGAGTAATTGAACTCGTGATATTAGTATCATCTGGAGTAAGTGTGCGATTCTCAATGAACGATAGGTTGAGGTTATTCACCATCCAACAGTTACCGTCTGCGAGTTTGCGCACTTCATAAGTATTACCGTCGCGACTATCAGTTAAGGTCCTGTAGGCTACGTAGTTCGTGTCGCCATAGTGAGCTGGACCGCCTTTGCCGTCGCCTCCATCGCCGTTGGCATTCTTACTAGCAGTATGCGATGTGCCGGCTGGGTTTTGACCCTGAATAACGTCAGGACTTGGGGTAGTCATATAGCGCGAGTCATTACAAATTGAGTTTGTCATCTCTTGCATTGTCGTAATGTTAAAGAATGTTGCAATATAGTTAAACTGCTTATGGAAAGTCTGAGAATATTCTGGGATGTTGACATAGACCTGATATTGACCGATAGAGTTAGCAGGAGCAGTACAGTTATACTCTAGATATGCCTCGCCCGTAGATGTACACGTCATCTCGCTAGACGCAAGTTCCGCTAGTGTCTTTGTGCCAGCGCTAAGATCTTCATAGTCACTCTGCGATAGCATATAGATATCTACGTTAGTAGCAGACGTCGTATAAAGCGGAGTGGTGACTTTGATAGTCTGACCAGAACCAGTGAGGTTTGGTGTCTCGCTAGGAGTAAGATTAATCTCGGACGTTGTCCCACCATTTGCCACTGCCGTATATAATACGGAGTTCGTATAAGTTCCAGCCGCTACGGAGTGGTCTGCTTGTACACCATACCAGACGTGGAATACGTTAGGACTACCATAGTTAGAAGTACTCGTCTGAGCCACTAACTGAGCCGGTTGTTCGTTAGTCGGTAGGGAAGCGAACATAATACTGTTATCTGGCTCTGCATTTGTAAGTTGTGCGTAGCTAGTATTAAATCCGTTTGGAGTGATAACCGTTGGATCATTTTTAGGGATAGCGTAACCCCACTTACCATTGGCTAGTGGGCTAGTACTTGTGAAAGAACCTGTGGAGGAGATTTTATTGTTTGAGTCAAGAATTAGGGAATTCTCGTCGTCATTCATACCCATATAGACTTTGTATCCGCCAGGGGCATTTGTCTGTGTAGAGACCGTAGCCACCCCAGTAGACATTGTACCCATCGGATACGCAATCAAGTTAAGGTTTACCTGCGGGGTAACTGTCAGAGAGACAGAATAATTACCCTGAGTAATATTTGCGTTAATCTGGGTTTCTACCGCATTAGACATATTAATCGGTGCGTAGATAGAAGACGCCATAAACGTTGCCATAAACGCAAGACAGAATACTGGCACAGCACCGTAAAATACCTTTAAGTAAAGCCTGGAAGTCTTAAGCCCTAGCCTTCGCTTCCTGCTTAATTTTCTCCCCCCGAGATGTTGTGTCATTTATACCTCCTTTGTATATCCCTATATGCCGTCAACCGACGGTTTCACACGCTCATTATAGCACGAACATTTTGCAAAGCGCAAGCACTTTTTTACAATTTTTACACAAAATCTTTATGGTTTTACACGCCCCAGATGCGATATGGTATAATTATCCTATGCAAACCGAAAAACGCCTAGAAACCTTAAAGACTGATTTTTTTGATACCTGGGAAAAACTAAAAATTGACGACGAGATTGCCAAACTAGAAGAATTAGAACGCGAGGTTGCTAATCCCGAAATCTGGAAAAACCCAGACGACGCTCGCGAAAAAAACGAAGTCCTCGCTAGACTCAAAGAAAAAATAGAGACTTGGCAAGTCCTAAAAATGCAAATCACCGACATTTCCGAACTCTTAGCCCTCGGCGAAGACGACCTAACAGCAGAAATTGACGACCAAATTTCCGCAATGGAAAAGACTTTCTCTGAACTAAAACAGGCTCTAAAATTTACCGGACCATATGACCACGGCGACGCTATTATCCGTATTACAGCCGGCGCCGGCGGGACAGAGGCAATGGACTGGGCAGGAATGTTAGAACGAATGTATCTTAGATTTTTTGAGAAAAAGGGCTTTAAGCCAACCCTCATAGAAAAAACCGAAGGCGAAGAAGCCGGCATAAAAACCGCCGTTTATGAAATTTCTGGCACTGATGTTTATGGGATGCTTAAAAGTGAGAATGGCACTCACCGCCTCGTCCGGCTCAGTCCGTTTAACGCGGACAATCTTCGTCAAACTTCTTTCTCGCTAGTAGAAATTTTACCCGTAATAAAAGGCGATACCGACGTAAAAATAGACGAAAAAGATCTTCGCATTGATGTTTACCATTCCGGCGGACACGGCGGTCAAAGCGTCAACACGACTAATTCTGCCGTCCGCATTACTCATATCCCAACAAACACCGTTGTCGCCATTCAAAACGAACGTAGCCAACTCCAAAACAAAGAAAAGGCTATGGAAATTTTACGTGGCAAACTCGCCCAGATGCAAATAGAGCAACAAGCCGAGAGCATTAACAAACTCCGCGCCGGCGAATCCGCATCTTGGGGACAACAAATCAGAAACTACGTTCTCCAACCATACAAACTAGTCAAAGACACTCGCACAAAATACGAAGAAACCGACGCCGACGCCGTATTAGACGGCAAAATTGATGGGTTCATTAACGCTTATCTTGACGCGAATCTTTCCGCCTAGTTAGAACTAGCATTGCCATAAATATATAAATATAGCCCGTTTCCCAAATCAACATTGTGCTCCAAAGTGCCTGCCACCTAATAGAATAGCCTGTAATATATACTAATCCATATGCCATAAAAGCCAGTGTAGCGGTCATAGCAAGATTGTCTTTTCTAGCGGATAACCTAAATCTCTCTAACCCCATACAGAACATTGCGATAAACATTGTCCTCGCAAAGAAAATATGTGTGTTTACAAAAATCTCTCTAACATTTGGCTCGCCAAATTCTATATGCGGGAAAACCGATAGCCCCACAAACCCCGCTACTTCTACTAGACTTAGCACAAACCATAACGTAGAAAATTTTTTACGAACAAAAATAAAATATCTAAGCAGGAGTGTCGCGATAAGAATATTACAAACGCAAAAGAATACTGAGCTCCAAAGTTCTAGTCCGACATAGCGCGAAATCGTTAGCGTAAGATTGCCAAAATAACCCTTAAAAATCCAGTAATATCCTAGAATAATAATCTGCGAAAAAGCAAAAATCGCCGGCGCAAGCGCCAAACCAATGCTCGGTTTTGCAATGTTTCTAGCTAGTGACTTATGCATATTCCATAATATTATAACATTCAGAATAATCTCGCAAAAAACAAAATATTGTATAATATATGTAGAAAGGAGCAATCATGGCGATAGCTACAATGGAGAAAGTTATTACTAAAAAAACATATAATCCTCTACGGCTTAAAAGCTATGAAGAAGTTCTTCAGGATCTTGCAATATCAAGAAGGCAATACGAATTAGGTCAATACGAGGATGCGGGTGCGGTAGTGAAGGAGATACGTACTCGTTATGGTATATCGTAAAGAAGTAAATGTGTGATATAATATAAGCAAAGACGGCGGCCCTGACGGTCACTGGAGAGTGGCCGGCAAGTCTAGGGTCTTCCGTAAGGAAGATATGGTGAATTGACATCTCAAGCCGCTTGCCCAGCCGTTGCGGAGACCACTTGGAAACAAGTGGTCTTGCTCATTTTACTCCACTCCATTTGCTTTTCATTTTTGCTTATGCTATCATAGGATTATGATATTGTTAGATCAAGTGTCCAAAACTTACCGCGGAGATACCTATCCCGCACTTGACCACGTCTCACTTCATATTGAGCCTAATGAGTTTGTCTTTTTAGTTGGTCAATCCGGCGCCGGCAAATCTACCTTAATGAAAATGATTACCAAAGAAGAAATTCCAGATTCCGGCAAAATCATTATCGGTGGTATTGACCTAGATTACGTCAAAAAACGCTACATCCCACATTATCGCCGTCGTCTCGGTGTAGTCTATCAAGATTTTAAATTACTTCCGTCTCGTACCGTTTATGAGAACGTCGCTTTCGCTCTGGAAATCGCCGGTATGAGCAATAGGGAAATAGACAAAACCGTACCAAAAGTCCTAGAACTAGTCGGACTTTTAGACGCCGCCAAAAAATTCCCGCGTGAACTTTCTGGCGGTATGGCCCAGCGCGTTTCTATCGCTCGCTCTGTCGCTCGCCAACCAAAAATCCTTATCGCCGACGAGCCTACCGGAAACCTAGACAAAATTACTCGTGGAGAAATTATTGATTTACTCCAAAAAATCAACGATTTTGGCACTACTGTCCTCGTTACTACCCACGACGAAAATATCGTTAACAATCTTCAAAAACGCGTCGTCACTCTAAAAAACGGCAAAATTGTTTCCGACCAGAAAAACCGTGGCGTCTATAAACTTGACGCTACGCCTATCGTTACTAGAACTCCGCTAGAGAAACCTATTTCTCAGCGCGTTGTTCGTACTACTAGGAGGGTAATTTAATGACTAAGGGTGGCACCACTAAAAAGAATTTAAAAACTATGAGCAAAAACAGCGGAGTCCAAAAACTCCGTAGTACCTCTCGCGTATTCAAATACGGCGCAATTAGTTTTACGCGTAATATCTGGCTTTCTATCGCCGCGACACTCGTAATGACTATGACGCTCATTATCTTGTTTGTTACTGTTATTGCCAGCGCCATTCTCGCTTCCACCGCCGACACAATGCGCGAAAAAATTGACATCACCATCTATCTTCGCCCAGGCACTTCCGCCACTACATTATCTAGCATGGCTAGCACTCTCGCTTCTGATGATAACGTTAGTTCCGTTAGCGTTTCCACTTCCGAAGAGGAATACGAGCGTTTCCTCATTGAAAATTCTGACAACGAAGATTTGCTAAACGCCCTTTCCGACGAATCCGGAGAAATGCGTACCAAAATGATTTCCAAGATGCAGTCCACTATTCGCATCAAAGTCGTTGATATTGACGATTTGTCCAGTATTAAACATATCGTTGCTACAGACCGCAACTTCGTCATTCATATAGATCCAAACAACCCACCAACTTACGACGTCAACCGTGCCGAAATAGAAACTATCACTAGCTGGGCTAACATTGCTAGAAATGGCGGCATTATCTTGTCTGTCGTATTCTTAGTAGTATCGGTTCTCGTTATCTTTAATACTATTCGTATGGCAATTTTCTCCCGCAGGGAAGAAATCTATATGATGCGCCTAGTTGGAGCAGATAATAATTTCATACGTGGGCCATTCCTTATTGAAGCCCAAATTTCCGGCATCATCTCTGGTGTTATCGCTACCACACTTGGCTACTTCGGGTTTAACGCTCTCGCTCCTCATCTAGAAAATTACGGCATTAGCGTATCTTCTATTTCTAATCTGCTAAATTCCAGTTCGCTCGTCCTAGTCTATCTTGGCGCTATCTTAATCGGTATCGTTATCGGCACCGTATCTTCACTTCTCGCTATTAGAAAATACCTAAACAGCACTCCAAAGAGAGTCAAAAAGAAAAAGCGCCATTGATTTTTCTTACCGCTTATGCTAAGATGAGAGTATGAAAGCTCTCAAAATAAAAACACTCAAATTTTTTGTCCCCGTTCTAGTTTTAAGTTTAGTGTTCTCCGCAGTGTTAATGCCAGGAAAATCCGCATTCGCTGATTACGCTATTTGTACTAGCGACGCTTGTAAGGCCGCCCAAGAAGCCGAAAACGCTCTTCGTCAAAAAGCCTCCGAGGCCGTCAACGAAGCCCAAACCGTAGAAGGCGAAATTGCCAAACTAAACGCCGAGATTGACGCCATCCAAGCCAACATTGATACGTCCGTCGCTATGGTAAACGATCTAAAAGAACAGATCAAACAAACCGAAGAGCGCCTAGACGAACAAGAAACCGGTCTTGCTAGCCTACTCGTCCAAATGCACTTTGACCACGACACGGACCCTATCTCTATCCTTGCTAGTTCTAAATCTCTTTCCGACTATGCCGAAAAACAAGCCCGAACAGAAAACATCAAAACCCAAATCGCCGCCGGAATAGAAACCATCAAAGAACTAAAGGCCGATTTGGAAGGCCAAAAAGCCGATGTAGAACGTCTCATAGAAGAGCAGGAAGGTCAGCGCGCCGCTATCGCCGAGAAGAAAGCCGAGCAACAAGAAATCGCCAACAAATATCGTGATGATGCCGCCGCTTTCTCCGCCGATGCCGACGCCAAACATCAAGAAATGCTTGCTCAAGTAGAATGGATTAGAACTCAAGTCCACGCCGCTGGCAATATCGCCGGTCCACGTTCTACTTCTGGCAATGATACTTATCCTTGGCGCCAAAAATGTCTCTACGAAGGACTTGGTCCTTGGGCTGTAGTCAACTGGAAGTCTGGAGGATATGGCGGACTTTATTGTCAGTGTGTTGACTATGCCGGCTGGAAGATTTATGAATACACTCACGGTCAAGTCAATGCCGAGACTTGGGGTAATGCTAATATGTGGGGCTCTTCCGCTCGCCGTTATAGCAAAATCTGGGTGGACGAAATCGCCGCTCCAAACACTGTTGCCGTATCCGGCTACGGTGGCTACGGACACGTAATGTGGGTAGAGTCAGTCAACCCTGACGGTACGCTAAACATTTCTGAATACAACTGGTATCCATACGCCTTCTCTACTGGCGTAGTAACCAACCCATCTGGCCTACTCTACATCCACCTAGACAACTACCATTAACATTATTGCGAATTTGTGTTAAAATAAGGTAATGACAAAACCAGAAACTAAAAAGGTTAATCTTGGGAGCGCACTTGTTGGTGGATTTATTGCGCTAGTCATTGGTGTCTTTATTGGTATCGGCTGGAACAAAATCGCCCCAAATTTCTTGCCGTATCTTGGATTCAAAATTACTGCTACCAACGATTGGAGCGAACTAGACGAAGTTTATTCAGAATTAGTATCTAAATACGATGGCGCCGTAGATAAAGCCTCCGCCATAGAAGGCGCCAAAAAGGGAATTGCCGCTTCCGTAGGCGACGTCTATACGGCCTATATGACCGCAGAAGAAGCGACGGATTTCAACAAATCATTACACGGTGAAGTCGGCTCCGGTATCGGCGTTGTACTTGCAAAACGTGATGGTTACATTCGCATCGTCCGCACATTACCAGACAACCCCGCAAGCAAAGCGGGTGTGCTCGCTGGCGATATTATCTACAAAATTAATGGCGAGTCCGTCTATAATTTAGAAGCCGACGAAATTGCCACCAAACTTCGCGGCACTTCCGGCACAGAAGTAGGATTATCCGTAGTCCGCGACGGGGAAGAAAAATCATTCAAAATGACCCGCGAAGAAATCAACAACGTTTCCGCCTATCTAGAATATAACGGCAATACCGCTATTATTCACGTTACCCGTTTTGATAATGATACCGGCAAACTCGTCCGCGATTTTACCAAAGAATTTAAAAGCAAAAATATAGACAAAGTCATTCTGGACTTGCGCGACAATGGTGGTGGCTATGTCTCTGCTGCCAAAGATTTGCTTAGTCTTTGGATAGACAGCAAAGCCGTCCTAGTTCAAAAATCCAGCAAACTTCCAGAGGAAACCACCTACGCTTCTCACGGCGTAGCCGACCTTGCCGATATGAAAACCGTCGTCCTAGTAAACGGTAGCACTGCCTCCGCCTCAGAAATCGTCGCTGGCGCACTCAAAGATTATGACAAAGCCACTCTTATCGGCGAAAAAACTTACGGCAAAGGCGTCGTCCAACAACTAGTCAACTTGTCTGGTGGCACACTCCTTAAAGTTACTACCGCCCACTGGTATACTCCAAACGGCAACACCATAAACGGGACCGGCATCACTCCAGACATAGAAGTCACCCGCTCTTATGAAGACATCAACAAAAGTCGTGACCCACAACTAGATCGTGCTCTGGAATTTTAGTTCATAATCTGCTATTATCTATACAATGGTTGTTAAAGTATATTCTACTAGTTGGTGTCCTTATTGCCACGTCTTAATGGACTGGCTTGATACTCTTGGCGTAAAATACGAAGAGATTGATGCTGAGGGTATGGACCTCCAAGCTGTCCCAGTTACCGAAATCGGCGACGAAAAAATCGTCGGGCTAGACCGTCCCGCTATCAAAAAAGCCCTAAAATCCGCGGGGCTCCTCAAATGAAAAAACAGAACCTAGTTTTTATCCACGGTTTTCGTGGAAGCTCACTTGGCTTGGAAGAATTATCAAAATGCTTTGACAAAAAGAAGTTCAATATCTACCTCCCCGATCTTCCGCCTGCCGGAGAGAACAGCCTACCAGAATACTCCGCCCGTCATTACGCTCGCTTCGTCGCAAACTACATCAAGTCCAAAAAAATCAAAGACCCCATTCTCATTGGGCATTCTATGGGTTCTATTATCGTCGCCGCTACCGCCGAACGCTATCCAGAACTCCTCGGCGACAAAATTGTATTTCTCTCCCCCATCTCCGTCCACCCAGGTCTCTTTTTCAAAGCACTCACTCCGCTTTCCGCACTCTTGCCTAACAAACTCGTAGGATATATTACTACCAAATATCTCATCATTCCAAAAGACAAAGGTTTACTCCGCCGTACGCTTCTCACTACCTACCATTGTGGCGCAGACCAAAAAAATAAACGCGATACTTATAAATCCGCCAAGTTCTCCTGCGAATACGCTATCTCCGATTTTGCTTTTGACAAGACTCCTATTTTTATCTCCGGAGCCAAAGATCGCCTCATTCCAAAGAAAAAGACCATAGATGTTGCTCATACATTTAATGATGCTGATACCGTCTGGATAGAAAACGCCGGTCACCTTCTAAACTACGAACAGCCAAAGAAAACCGCTTCCGCCATCAAAAGTTTCCTCAAAAAATAACGCTGAGCCCAGCGTTATTTTTCTTTGTCCGCAAGCCTTATCGCTGTCTGATATATTTCCTCAAACCGCGACAAAGTATGATTGATATCGTGCTTTTTTGCTATTTCTATACTGCCGGCGCTATATTGTTTATGAAGTGTCTTATCACCGATAATCTTCACCATAGCCTTCGCCATCTGGTTAATATTACCAGGCTTACATAATATCCCATTCTTCTTGTTCTGACACAATTCTCTTACGGCACCAGCATCCACCGCAACCAGTGGCAACCCTGTCGCCGCCGCTTCTATTAAGACAATACCTTGTGTTTCCGTCTCACTTGCCGTCGCAAAAAGCGTACCAGTTTTATAGATTTCATACAAATCTGGTGGCATCACTCGTCCTAAGAATCGTACTTCATCCTCTAGACCCCTTTCCGCTACTAATTTTTCTATTCTCGGTTTCGCTATTCCATCGCCCACAATTAAAAGTTCCGCTTCCGGCACTCTCTTGCTCATGGCCGCAAATGCTTCCACTACGTTTTCTATACTTTTTTCTGGGTCCACACGCCCTACGTATAGCACGCGTGGCTTTTTTATGTCTATATTGTATTTCCGTAAAATCTCCGTGCTAGGCTTTCCGGGCTTAAATTCTGATAAATCTACTCCATTAGATAATGCTTCTACTGGCACCTTAAAATGTTTCCGATTTTTCGGTACCAAATCTTCTATCGCCATCTCTGTTGGCATTGTAGCGTATTCTGCGTGTTTCAAAAAACTCGCCATATAGGCCCTTACCGTTGCGTCCACTGGTTTTTTGACAGGCTTTAAGAATTTGAACTGCCCCGTAATATTGTCTGGATAGGCGTGCCCGGTTGTCACGAGTGGGGTACCGTGTTTTCTAACATAATGTATTATTGCTATTGCGATAGTCTCCGCCGTCTGAAGATGTATCACGTCCGGTTGGAATTCGTCTAACACTTTCTTTACTTCCGTCAACGCCCTCGTGGACCACCAAATTCCATTCTTGTACGTAAGTCTTGGCATAGGTAATCCCAAAAACTCTTTCTTTTCCGGCACAGCATTAATTTGGTCCGGATAAAACGGAAACTTAGCCGACGTTAAATGTACTGTTTTTACACCTTCGTCATTATCAATATGAAATTTTCCATCAAAACTTGGCGCAATCACTAGGACTTCGTGCCCACGCTTTCTTAATCCTAGTGCAAGATTATGCGAAAAAACCGCCACCCCATTCGTCATCGGATAGTAGATATCAGAGGCAATCGCAATTCTCATATGATATAATTATATCATATGAAAAAAGGCCCTACAGACAACGTTACCGTCAACCGTCGCGCTAGATATGACTATCAACTCGGCGAAAACCTTTTGTGTGGTATGAGCCTGACCGGACTTGAAGTTCGCGCCATTCGTGACCATCACGTTCAACTAAAAGGTTCTTTTGTAACCTTAAAAGACGGGGAATTATGGCTAAACAATCTCACCCTCGGTGCCGAAACCGCCAGAAATATCAAACTTCTCGTTACTAAGCGTCAACTACGAGACCTTGCCCGCGCTCGCCAAGACGGATATGCTCTAGTCCCAGTTAAACTACTCGGCGGAGACAGACATATCAAACTCGTTATTGCTACTGCTCGCGGTAAAAAGAAATATGACAAACGTGAAACCATCAAAAAACGCGACTACGATAGAGGGAGGGCCTAATAATGTCTAGTTATAATATCTTCTCTTGGAATGTCAACGGTATCAGGGCAATCACCAAAAAGGGCGCCCTAAAGAATTTTATTGAGGTAAAAAATCCTGACATTCTCTGTATCCAAGAAACCAAAGCAAAACAAGGTCAAGCAGAAATAGACCTAGAAGAATACAAAGAAATTTGGAATTCTGCTTCTCGCGCCGGCTATTCTGGTACCGCCATTTTTACTAAACCCGAGCCACTACAAACCATCTATGGTTTTTCCGAGAATATTAACAGTGGCTACAACTGGCAAGAAGACGCCTATGGTGACCCACTCTCAGAAGGAAGAGTTCTAACCGCCGAATATCCAGAATTTTTCCTTGTTACCGTTTATACACCAAACAGCAAACACGAACTGACCCGCCTAAAGCTCCGCGAATTACTTTGGGATCCAGCCTTCCTAAAATATCTAAAAGAACTAGAAGCGTCCAAACCCATTGTCGTCTGTGGCGATTTCAATGCCGCTCACACCGAAATAGATCTCGCTCGTCCCAAAGATAACGAGCTGAATGCTGGCTACACTAAGGAAGAGCGGCAGGGAATTACTAACCTAATTAACGCCGGATTTATTGACACCTTCCGCACCCTCCACC
Source organism: Candidatus Saccharimonadota bacterium (assembly GCA_017455145.1). GTDB lineage: Bacteria > Patescibacteriota > Saccharimonadia > Saccharimonadales > Saccharimonadaceae > Nanosyncoccus. The sequence continues at coordinate 83,574 of JAFTBP010000007.1, forward strand.
CTACAGAACAAAAATACACCTGGTGGACTTGGCGTGCCCGCGCTCGCGAGAGGAATATCGGCTGGCGCATTGATTATTTCTTTATTAGCAAATCTCTAAGAGACAATTTAAAATCTGCCGAAATCCACAACAACGTTACCGGCTCCGACCACTGTCCAGTCTCTATTAAACTGGAGTTTTAGATGGAAAAACACGATTATTGGGTCAAAAATCCTAATCTAAAATTATTCAAAGATTTGGAATGGAATATCCCCGAACAAAAATCAGGTACCCTCAACATTGTTGGCGGAAACTCCGGCAGTTTTTCTACGGTTATTCATACTGCAGAATTCTTATCCAAAACTTTTCCCATCAAAAAATTAAATATCCTTCTACCCGATTCTCTAAAATCTAAAGTTCCACCCCTTCCCGACATTACATTTCTTCCTTCCACAGAATCCGGCTCCATCAATAAATCGTCAACCTTAAACGATTTTGTTGATTCTGCAGACTTTACATTAATGGTTGGCGACGTTTCCAAAAATTCCGCCACTTCTATCGCCTTGTCTAATGCCATTAAAAATACAACTCGCCCCGTCCTACTTACGCGCGATGCTATAGATTCGGTTTCTCCAGAAATGACAAACCTGATTGAAAGAGAAGGGTTCTATTTAATCGGCTCGCTCGCTCAAATTCAAAACGTCTTTCGCTCCGTTTACTATCCCAAAATGATTTTATTATCTCAGCCATTACTCCCAATCATAGAAGCCTTGCATAAATTTACCCTAAGTTATCCAACCACCATTTTAACCTTCCACCAAGACCAAATTATCGTCGCGAGTGGTGGCAAAGTCGTTACCACCCCACTAGAAAAAACATCCTATACACCAATTTCGCTCTGGGACGGTCAACTTGCCGGCAAAATCTCTGCAATGAATCTTTTTACTCCGAATAAACCCTTAGAAGCTTCTGTATCTGCGTTGACTGTAAAATTGCCTCACGATTTTTAAGCATAGTTCTACTCATTTTTTCTATCCTCTCGGGATCTCGTGCTACTTCGTCCAGCGCTCTTGCCATCTCTCGCGGAGACGGACCGCTCGCCATAACATATCCCCCCTCTGGCACTGATTCTTTCATATCTGGATCGCAGAAGAATACCGGCAAACCTGTTGCCTCCGCCTCAAGCAATGTCAGCCCTTGTGTATCAAACCCATACGACACTGTTGCAGAAATATGCTGACCAAGCATTTTGTCTAACACTTCGTCGTGTGGCACTCTCCCGTAGAATATACATTTCTTATCCATACCGTTTTGTTTTACGAATTTTTGCGCCAAAGAAAGTGCATTTCCATCTCCGCACGCCGAGAAAAAATACGGACTTTTCATTAGCGTCAAAGCCGTCAAAAATGGCATAATCCGCTTTTCATTAGACAATCTACTATTCCAAAAAATCCGAAGCACATCACCCTTTTCATATTTCCGGACTAAACTGCCGTTAACCTTGCTAACCCTTCTGTCTATGTCCGCCACCATCTCGTCGGCTACGCCATTAGAAACAACCGTAATTGGTTTTTTGACACCATATTTTTTTAACCTGTCCGCAAAATGCTGTGACGGCGTAATAACTTTGTCCGCGTAATTTGCGTGATTTACCATTAGCGTCCACATCTTAGCCGTTGCTACCGTATCTGCCAATTTTTTATCACGCTTCACTTTTACAGGATGGGGAATATATCGCCCGTGTAAGAAACATAGTAAACTTCCTACTAGGGTTTTTAGCGGATGCGGAATATTTACTTTTATCGCCATATCTTCTCGTCCGTGCATCGTCTGTACTAGCGGACGGTTAAACCTCCGCGCAAGTTTCATACCCGCAATAGAACAACTCGCTTCATAATGAACGTGTACCACATCAAACTTAAATTCAGGACATTCTAAAAGCACCGCAGAAATAACCTTTTCTGGACGCTTAGATACTGGCGCGCCATTTAACCGCAAAAATTTATGCGTCGGAACAATTTTTACGTCATTGTCTTTGGTTGACTTTGAAAAACCAGGACAAAAAATAGTGACTTCGTGTCCGAGTTTTTTCAGACTTTCTTTCTGCGCAGTAATAGAAGAGGGAATTCCACCTGGCACTTCCAGAAAAACGTCTGTAAATATTGCGATTTTCATAATTATTATTATATGGCACAGCCAGAATTAATGCTATACTATTAAAGTAACAGTAGAGTAAGGAGAAATTATGTTTGACTTAAAAGGACAAGTAGCAGTTGTTACTGGAGCCAGCTCCGGACTAGGGAAGCAAATGGCTAGAGGATTCGCTCGTCAGGGCGCCAATCTCGCTATTTTGGCTCGCCGTATTGAACGTCTAGAAAAATTCGCCGACGAACTTCGCGACGAATTCAAGGTAGAAATTTTGCCAGTTCAGTGCGACGTGACTAACACCGACAGCATCAATTCTGCCGCTAAAACCGTAGAAGAAGCCTATGGCAAAGTAGACATCCTCCTAAACTGTGCCGGCTCGTCCAAAGACAAAGGCGTACTAGAAATGAATGACGACGAATGGGATTTCACTATCGCCACTGACGAAACCAGCGTCTTTAAGATGACTCGCGCTTTTGGCAACATTATGAAAAAGAAAAAATATGGTCGCATTATCAATATTGCCAGTATGTATGGCCTCGTCGGCAACACCGAAATCCCAACTATCGCCTATCACGCTTCCAAAGGCGCCGTGATTAACTTTACCCGCGCTGCCGCCGCCGAACTAGCGCTTGATGGTATCACCGTTAACGCCATCTGCCCAGGCTATTTCTATACCGAACTCACTCAGCCAGTTCTAGATACGGATACTTTCCAGCAATTTGCCAAAGTCCACGTCCCAATGCAGAGATACGGCAAAGAAGGCGAGCTAAACGCCGCCGCTATCTTCCTCGCAAGCAAAGAGGCATCTTATGTTACTGGTGCTATCATTCCTGTTGACGGAGGCTACACCGCCGTTTAATAAAACTCTTGACACAAAACACCGCTTGTGCTAAGATAAAAGTGTAGAGTTGAGTTTTGCCCCGGTTACGTTCCGGGGTTTTATGATTTTTACATAAAATGTGCTATAATAATACCATTGGGCGAATGGCGGAACTGGTAGACGCGCTAGACTCAAAATCTTGTGATAGCAATATCGTGTGGGTTCAAGTCCCACTTCGCCCACCAAATCTACAACAATTTTGGTGGAATATGAAAGAAAAAGAACTAAAAAAGCAGGGCATTAAAAGTTTAGTGATGAGTATATCACTTTTTTTGTTGCTTTTTCTGCTCACTTTCTGGCTAATCTTTAAAGATCAAGATATGGGCGCCATCCTTGATGTCGCCAACGATGCTAATATCTTGTGGATTTTTGCTGGACTTTTGCTTATGGTTGGTTATTTCCTAGTTCAAGCCTGGAATGTTAAGAGTATTCTCGGCTCGCTCGGTCAAAAAATCTCACTCTTAAAAATGTTCAAATTCACCCTCATTGAATTTTTCTTCTGCGCAATGACCCCATCCGCCACCGGTGGACAACCGCTAGAAATCTATTATATGTCCAAAGAGGGCATTTCCGTTCCAAAAGCCACTATGGCAATTTTTGTCCAACTCTGCGGATACCAAATCGCCGTTATGACACTCGGCATCATTTCAGTTTTGTTCTTGCCGGTCAAACTACCACCGGCAGTTTTTATGTTCTTCACTATCGGTCTACTTATTAACGGAGTCGCGCTTTTAGTTCTATTATCGTGCGTGTTCCTGCCAAAAATCACTCAAATCGTCGGCAACGCGTTTATCAAATTCGCCCACAAACTCCACCTCAAAAAAGCAGACAAAATGGAAGAAAAATTAAATGACAGCCTTGCGCAATATGCCGAAAACGCCACTTATATCAAACGCCACAAAAAAGAATTTTTAAAAGCCGTCGGTCGCGTATTTGCTCAAGTCGCCGTCTATTATCTCGTACCATTCTGCGTTTACAAAGCCTTTGGTTTTTCCGAGCACAATATCTTTGAGCTTTTTGCAATGCAGTCCGTCCTCTTCATTGCTACCGCCGGCTTCCCAATACCTGGCGCAGTGGGCTTATCCGAATCAGTTTTCCTTTCTCTCTACGGTACTATTTTTGGCCTAGACATCATCAACTCTGCTATGCTCTTACATCGCGGTATTACTTTCTACGGTTTTGTCATTATCAGTATGCTTATCGTCCTCGCCAACATTGTATTCCTCAAAATTCACGAGCGTAGTCCAGAAAAGAAAGCAGAAAAAGAATGAAAACCGTCTATTATAACGATTACTCCGACAATTTCGTTGAAACCAAAAATCAATCAAAATCCGTCCCAGACAGCTATCAGTTCATCAAAACTGGTCCGTTTACAAAACTAGCCGGCGCCATACTTTTTTGCATTTTTAAATTTATCGGGCGCATTTATGCTATTTTCGTTCTTGGACTCCGCGTAGAAGGGAAATACAAACTCAAAAACTACCGAAAATCTACCAAATCCGGCTACTATATTTACGCAAATCACGTTCTAACTTATGGCGACGTTTATAATCCTGCGCTTTATAATCCAGTTCACCCATATTATATTTGTGATAGTTCCAATCTCGGCATTCCTATTCTCGGCCCAATTTTGCCACTCGTTGGGGCTTTGCCTATCCCCGATTCCATCCGTGGCAAAAAACGTCTCTTTGACGCTATTTCTACTCGCGCCAAAGAGGGAAACGCCATTATAATTTATCCCGAAGCCCACGTCTGGCCATATTACACCAAAATCCGCCCATACGATACTACATCTTTTGCTTTTCCAGTTCGCGACAATCTTCCAATTTTTACCGCTACCACTACGTTTACATCTAGAAGATTTCGCAAAAAACCTCGCGTCACCATTTATATTGATGGCCCATTTTCCGCTCCAGAAGAATTAAATAAGCACGAAAAATCCACCTATCTCCGCGATAAGGCACTTCGTTCAATGGGACAAAACAGCGGTCGTTCTACCGCTAAATACATTAACTACAAAAAGCGCGAAAATTAGCAATATCGCTCTTATCAAAATCATATTTTAATTCTTTGCCATACGCTTTTTCGTAGGCTTTTTTCTTTGCCTCATAATCTTTCTGGCACATTTCTATACTATTCTGACGAGTATTTTTAGCGCTATCCGGATATATCGGAGGCAGTACATTTATAATATATTCCGACTCAAAAAACTCATCATTATCTGGGCGATTAGTATCTTTTATTTCTACAAAACACGGCACTATCGGGCATTTAAGTTCTGACGCAAAATAAAACGCACCACGCTTGTTTGGACGAGGTTTACGGTAATTAAACCACATCTCTTCTTCTGGATATATTAACACTGGCTGCCCCGCGTCCAGCGTCTCTTTCATCTTGTCTAAAAATTCTCCCCTAATATAACTGGCGCTTTTACAAACTGGAATATGATCCAAATAGTTAAACAACTCTCCTATCACTCCCCCTGCCGCCAAATTTCCCGCCTGAATTACGATTGCTGGCCTAGTATTATAATGTTCACGAATCAATTTCTTTACACATAAATTATCTAGCGGATTAAAATGATTAGACGTAATAATAAACCGCCCGTTGCTCGGCAAATTTTCCGCCCCAGAAATAGTGATTAGTTTGTCATAGGCTTTTATCTGCGCATTCTCAAGTTTTCTCATTGCCATCTGTTTTAGCCTGAAACTCTTTTTCTTGCGCGCCTTATAAAACCGCTCAATATATTTTTGCTCTTCCTCTTCTGATAGACTCGCATCCCCCTCTTCCACTTTGCGGTTCAAATCATTATCAAATATCGCCTGCTTAATATTTTCTATGACGTTTTGTTTGCTTCCGCCAATTATCATTTTTTCTTCCTTGTGCCAGTCAAAATCTCTGCACTCTTTTTTACGGCTCCAGCAATTGGCTTTAACGGCAGAAGCGGAAGACTTAGCGTTACTTTTACTACGTGCCAACCCCATCCTGTTTCTACTACCTTATATTCTTTATTGCTTGGCTTTCCAGCGCGAATTTCATCGCCACCCTCAAACACTTTTCTAAACGTTATTTTATTCTTATGTGCCAAGTCGGCGTGTTTCATCATTTGCCCAAGAAAATCCATATCGCGGTTTAAATCGTGTGGTTCCGCTTTAACCTTGTTAATCTGCTTTAGAAATGGCGAGTGCGCCGCATAACGCCAAAAATACACTTCATAATCAATATCGTCATAATGCCACGGCTTAAAATACAAATTATAGTGTACAATACCAGGCTCTTTCATTGGCGGAGTGTCTTTTGCCGGCATAGCATCCCACTTGGACGGCAATAATTTAACTCTCCCGTAACACATTGCGTTCAGATAATCTTGATCCGGCGCCACCGTATCAAAATCATACCTCACCATTAGGTATAAGAAGTGCTCATCAAACCTCAGGCGTCTTAATTCCTCCAAGTTCAGAAGTAGCACACCAGAATTAAAATATTCATCTCTTGGAATGCCTACAACTTTTTCAATGTAATCCATAAACGGTTTATTTTTCTTAATAGAAAAATCGTTCACCGCACCCAGCAAATACTTCTTGCCAAGATTCGTGTTGAACATTTCAGAAATATCTCCCACTACCACCGTATCAGAATCAAGATAAATACCTTTTTCGTATTGTGGGAACATCTGCGCAATAAAAATTCTATAATAAATCGTCAAGGTAAACATACTGGCATTAAGCCTAGTATTTGGACGTTCCGTGAGGAATCCTAAAACTTCTTTCATTGGCTTGAGATGAATATGCGCGTCTTTTTCTCTCAAAACTTTCATTGTTTTAAGTTTTGTTAGTGTCTTAAGGCTCATTTTTTCATACACTACATAAATCTCGTAAGTATAATCTGGACTAGCATTCTTCAGAAGGGAAATAATTGACACCGAAAGATACGGCGCATACGTTTCGTCCGCTGTATAGAAAATTGGAATAACCGGCTTTGTCATTTTACCTCCTTTAGTGCCTTCCATTCTGCTAAAATATCATCAAGCTTAAAACAATTTAGGTTCTCGTGTAGTAATTTTTCATCCCACGGTTTAATCCGTATCACCTTAAAAAACGGAAAAAACTTAAACGTGTTAGAAAAATGCCTAAAAACCGTATTTCTTGTGATTTCTTTTTGGTTATTAAATTCCTCACTCACAATTTTCTTATATTTAGAGCAAAAATTCAAGGCGCTTTGGTCTGGCATAATCATTGGGTATTTCTTACAAGCACGCCTTGCCCTTTCAAACAATCCCGTTTCGCGAATTTTCTTCAGATTAAGTAGTAAAACTCCAGAATTAATATAGCGTTTTTTATGAAATGGTAATCTATAAATATGCGACCCATAACGATCTAGCGCGCCCGCCATCTCATATTTTTCCATATTGATATTATATAGCGCGCTTGGGTCTTTTAGGCACACCACATCCGTATCTAAATACAAAAATTTCTCTGGAAAATCTGGCAATTTATCAGCATAAAGCCTCAACATACAATACGGAGTAAAATACGTTCTCATATTAGCCGTCACTGGCTCTTTCTTAAATTCCTCCCCCACATCAATAATTCTTAGCGTACTTAGACTATCTTTTTCCTTGAGTTTTTTAGAGAGTTTTGCAACGTCCTTTTCTAAAATAGGGTAATAACGTTTTTTAGAATTAGCATATTCCATCGTAAAAATATAGATATTGAGTGGCTCGTTTACATTTTTTATTAGTGACAAAATAGCAATAGTTACCCCATCTACAATATTTCTGTCGCCACAAAATAATATATTCATTAAGGCTATTATATCAAAATATGCTAAAATAGTCCTATATGCTTCGCAAAAACTATCCCTATTATCGGCATACTAAAGTTGCAACCTTCAAAGAGTTTTTGAATCTCCTAAACAAAAAATACAGCAAAAAGGTGGCTTTTTCATACCACAGCGGAGAAATGCTTATCCACAAAACTTTTGCCGAATTTATATCTGACGTAGAAAACCTCAGTAACTTCTTTAACAAAAATTATAGAAACAAGCACCTGGCTATCTGTGGAGAAAACAGCTACGACTGGTTTGTAACCTTTATGGCTATCGTTATCTCTGGAAATATTGCCGTACCAATAGACAAAGATTGTGACGAAGATTTACTTCTAAAACTATTAAAATCCGCTAATTGTGACACGCTTTTTTATAGTGAAAAATATTTACCAACCGCCGGCAATCTTAAATTTAAAACCCAAAAACTAAGCGACACCGAAAGAAAAATTAACCTTGGCAAAAAATACCACAATACCCACACGGCCAATCCCGACGCTCCGGCCGTAATCTTCTTTACCTCCGGCACTACCGGCGCACACAAATGCGTCGCCCTATCAGAAAGAAATATCACCGCCGATATTTATGGGGCTTCCTCCATCTATCAGCCCGGCGGTGCCACCGTTAGTATCCTACCTTTCCACCATAGTTTTGGGCTTGTTACGGCTATTATGATGCCGGCATATTATGGTTGCGAAACCTATATTTGTAGTAGCCTAAAACGTTTTACCGACGCAATGAAACTCATCAAACCAGAAACCGTCTTTTTGGTACCAGCCTTCGTAGAAGCGTTTTATCGTCAAATCTGGAGAAAAGCCCGCACCGAGCATAAAGACAAAGCCCTCAAAATGGTAATCACTATCTCCAAAAACTTAAAGCACGTTGGTCTAGACGTGCGCCGTATCGTCGCAAAAAGCGTCCTAGAAGAATTCGGTGGAGAATTGCGTCATATTATCTGTGGCGGAGCCTATCTTGACCAAGTTTACGTCAAATGGTTCAGAAATATCGGTATTGACATTCTTAATGGTTATGGTATAACTGAATGTTCGCCCGTCCTCTCCGTCAACCGCAACAAATACTACAAAGATGGTAGCGTCGGAGTTCCTTGCCGAGGCGTAGAAGTTAAAATTATTGACGGAGAAATCTGTGCTCGTGGCGACAACGTCATGCTCGGCTATTACGAAAACGGCAAAATCACCGAACAAAAAGGCTTCTTCCATACTGGCGACCTTGGCAGGATTAACAAAGACGGCTTTATATTCATCACTGGTCGTATCAAAAACACCATCATCTTAAGTAATGGCGAAAACATCAGTCCAGAAACTATTGAAAGTGAATTTATGAAATTCAAAGGTGTCCGCGAAGCCGTAGCATATAGCGACGGAGACGAAATTCACCTAATGGTCTATCCAGAAGAAGACCGCATCGGCGACAAAATTTACTTTGAATCTCTCCGTAGGCGCTATAATTATAGTAAACCTAAAAACCGCCGAATATCATATATCAATTTGCGTACTACTGAGTTCATCAAAAATAGTAGTCAAAAAATTATTCGCTCAAAAATAATGGAGGAAAACTATGAAGGAAGAAGTTATTAATCTAATCTCAGAAACCCTAGAAATTGACAAAGAAGCATTAAGTACCGAGACTGATTTGGCGCGAGATTTAAACGTTGAATCTATAGACCTTGTAGATCTTATTACCGCTTTTGAAGATAAATACAACTTTGAAATCCCAGACCAGGATCTCAAGAATCTTCAGACCGTTGGCGATATTGTTGACTACGTAGAGAAACGCCAGAAATAATGGTATAATTACTATATATGGATTCAAAAAACGGTGGGCCATCTTCAAATGGACAGAGTCGTAAGACCGCTGCAGAAATCGCACGCGCTAAAGTTCTTGCGGCTTATAATTCTGACGCCAAAAAAGAACGAAAGGCTATAAAAGGTCTTGGACGCACCGCCAAAAATCTCTATCTCGGCACCTACAAAGACACCCCTATTGATGCAAAAGCCGTCAAATCCGCCCCTACTTCCGAAGATCTCAAAAAATACCATTCCGCCTGGCAAAATTATTACCAAAAATACTACAGTGACTATTATTCAAAAGCGGCTAAATCTTACCTAGAAAACGAAAAACTAAAAACCGAGAGAAGAGCTCACGACAATGCCGTTCTAGAGTCCCCAGAACTCGCCGTAGACCCTACTGACGAAGAAGAACAAAGCATAATTTCTACCCTCAAAAATCACGTCAAAAAGCGCGCTCTCGCCCAAAATAAAACTTCTCATCGTTTGCGTAGATTTATTCCACTTTTTGCCGGCGCGCTCGTAGTTCTCTTAGTACTATTCTTACAATATAACCGTCTAGTTTTTGCCCCAATTATGGCTTATGTCTCGCCAGGAAACAGTAGCGATACTGGTATCTCCGCCATTGATCCTACCATTACTACCGCCGTTGGCGCCGACAACCGCCTCATTATCCCAAAACTAAATGTTGACGTGCCAGTTAATTTTGGTATCGCCAACGACACTAACACGATTAATATGGCTATGGAAAACGGCGTTGCCCAATTTTCTATCCCAGGCGCTTCTGCTATGCCAGGAGAAATCGGCAACCTTGTCATCACCGGGCACTCTGCTGGCGATATTTATAGCAACAACCAATATAAGTTCATCTTCTCTGGTCTAGAGAGACTAGGGAACAACGACCTTATTTACATTGATTATCAAGGGACGCGCTATACTTACTCTGTAATCAAAAAAGAAACTGTTGAGCCATCCAATGTTGGCGCACTTGTCTATGACACCGACAAGCCAATGCTTACACTAATTACTTGTACGCCTCTTGGCACCTCCCGCTATCGCCTACTCGTCACCGCCGAACAAATCAACCCTGCCCCGTCCGGCGCCACTCAATCTGATACCACCAGCGACGAAGCTGACGCACCAACCTTTGAATCAATGCCAGAAAACGAACCAACCTTCTTTGAAAGAATCTGGCGCTTCCTTACTGGCCAAAACTAAACTAATTTATAATTTGTTCCCGAATTAATACGGTCTTACCGTCTTTAGTATTTAGATAATATAGCCATTTACCGTTTTTAGTAATAAACGCATTAGAAGATGCACTAGTAATTTCTCTTTTATTTGTACCGTCAAAATCACGTACAAATAATTTTCCATCAACAATCGTTCCAAAAAGATAGTCATCTACCATAAACATATTGCTGTTCTCAAGCTCATAACTGTATAATATGCTATTTTCGGCATTAAATACGGCTATTTTCTTATCGTCTTTTGCGACTAGCAGTTCACCCTCTGTTCGCTCTTTTAGCGTGGCCGGCTCAAACCCGATTTCTTTATCAAGTATTAATTCCATTTCTGACAATTTATCATTTTCTGTCGGATAACCCCCGCGATAAACTTTCATTGTTTTACCCACGGTCATAGTCAAATATTTTTGTCCAATATACTCTGACATTTCTATATTAATCAGCCCATCAGCCTCACCAAACTGAGCCACTTCTATATCGTCGCTATCAGTCTGATATAGTGCTAACTTCCTAGCATTAGTTAAATACAATAGGTCAGAATTTGCGAACGCATATTTTTTCACGTCACTTGCCATAACTTGCGAAACGGTTTTTTCGTTTGTCGCAATCGCGCGCAAATTACCATTTTCCAGCGCATATAGTTTGTCGCCATTATCTGTCGCAAACTGTACGTCCGTGAAGTTCATCGCAAATTCTTTAGTTAGATTCACGCTGTTTTTAACGTTCTTTACATTTATAACTAGCCATTCGGTTTCATTCTTGTGAAGTGTTTTTACCAATACCTTATCACTGTTTTGATCCCAGGCAATCTCTATCGGAGTCAAATCTTTCATTATTTCCGTCAAATCTAGCTCGGTTTTTTCTGTCCCGTCGCCACGCAGATCATAATAAATCCATTTATTATTATTTTTTAGCACTACTATTACAAAGTCACGATTAGGTGCCGATACAAAAAACTCTACCTCGCCACTCATTTCCGCGACTTGCTCTGGGGTTCTATCCTGATAAAATAATCTAGCATATTCCATTTTAAGAAGTCGCCCAGGTTCACTTGTAATAGTCTTTTCCCAAGAATCATAGCCGTCTCGCGTAAGTTTAATAGTATGCTCGCCCGCCGAAAGCAACCGCGATGTGTTAGTTTTTGCTAAAATAGTATCCCCGTCAATCGTAATCGTAGCGCCCGTCGGCAAACTTCTAATTTGTACCAATCCAGACTGCCCCAATTCGCCATTTTTGTTGAGGTTATACCCCATAGCAATAAAAGTCAACAGTATGACCGTAAAAACCACAGCTACCACCATAATTGTCTCTGTGATAATTAGTTTAACGGTTTCCATACGTTTTTTATGTGCTCTGTCCATACGTATATTATACAATATAAAAATTGTTTAAAAAAGTTATTGCTTTTTCATAGTGCCTGCGGTTATAATAAGAATAACCTATTTTGTGGAGTGTAATAAAATATGACAAAAATACAGATTGATGATGGAAGGAGTGCCAAGAAAGAGGTAAGTTCTGCCTCTTCCAAAAAGGCTGTCCGTAAAATTGCTATTACCGAAGCTCCAAAAGAAGAAAAGAAAGTAGAAAAGAAGGTTGAGAAAAAAATTGAGATTGTTGAGAAAAAGGCAGAAGTTGCCGAGAAGAAGGTAGAGAAGAAAATCAAACATCAGGCCAGCCATCCAGTAAACAGCACCGCTACACACAGTATCTTACAGAAATCTACTACTCTTTCTCGTCGTTACGTAAAGAAACCTGCATCCGCCACCCCAGTCAAAGAAGAGAAAAAAGCCGAACCGGCAAAAGCCGAGAAAAAACCAAAGGTAGAAATTAAGACTAGAATCACCAAAAAACGTACTGATAGGCTAGCGGAAAAGAGGCTAAAAGCCGAGCGCGAACAGGTAGCTCGTGCTGCTAAACTAGCTCAAGTAAAAGCCACTAGAGAAGCCAAACTCGCCCAAGCTCGTGCCGAAAAAGAGGCAAAATTAGCCAGAAAACAGACCGCGCTCAAAGCCCGAACAGAGGCCGCAACCGCCAGAAAAGCCGCCAAAATCGCCAAAAAAGTCCCAAAAGAGGACCGCGCTCTAAGATCCGCTACTGCCGTTATCACCAGAATGAATACTGCCGAAAAAACCGAAAAACCAGCAAAGCCAGAAATGAAACGCGCTTTCAAAAAGAAAAGCAAAGCTGGACGTATTTTCCTCGCACTGATTTGCTCTGGCGCTACCATGGTTGCGCTTGTTGCTTTTGTCCACTTTAGCATCCCAGACCTTTCCGTTCGTGTCGCCGCTATCCAAACCGGCATAGAAGCCACCTATCCTACTTTTGTTCCTAGAAATTACAATCTTAGCAGTGTTACTTCAGACAAAGACGGTATAGTAATGATGCACTTTGATGGTCCAGAAGGTGCTTCGTTCACTCTCTCAGAAGAAAAGTCCACTTGGGACAGCACCGCACTTCTTAATAACTACGTCAAAAAAGTTTATCCATCCGATTTTACTGCACTTCGCGAACAAGGTATTACTATTTACGTACGCGGAGAAAAAGCTTCTTGGGTCAACGGCGGACTACTTTACAAGATTGAATCTTCTGGCAAATATCTAACCAAAGAGCAAATCAGAAATATCGCCACATCTCTGTAATTGTGGTATAATATCAGATATGAATATTACTCGTTTTGCGCCTAGCCCTACCGGCTATATTCACTTAGGCAACGTGCGCAGTGCTATTTATCCATATTTAATCGCCAAACAAAGCAACGGCGGCAAATTTATTTTGCGTATTGAAGACACCGACCAGGCTCGCTATGTTCCTGGCGCCACAGAACTTATTGTAGAAACTCTAATCTGGCTAGGACTAGATTGGGATGAGGGAATCATAAAAGGAGGCGAGCACGGACCCTACTACCAAAGTGAGCGAAAAGAAATCTATCACGAATATGCTAGGAAACTTATCGCGATGGGTCGCGCTTATGCTGATCCTACTCCAGGAGAAACCATTGACGCTTACAGAAAAGCCGACAACGAAGCTAAAATTCCATATCTCTATCGTAATCACCGCCCAGAAAATATGGACGTCGCTTGGGAGCCGGGTATCCCGCTCCGCTTTAAGAGTGAGCCAAAAGTAGAAAAATGGCACGACGAAGTAATGGGTGACCTAGAGACCGGTCCCGAAGTAATGGATGATATTATTCTCATCAAAAAAGATGGCCTTCCTACTTATAACTTCGCACACATTGTTGATGATTACGAAATGAAAGTTACTCACATTGTTCGCGGAGTAGAATATTTGTCCTCTATGCCAAATTACCTCAGCATCTATGAAGCACTTGGCATTGAGCATCCAAAGTTCGTCTCACTTCCGCACGTCCTCGCTCCGCAAGGCAATAAAAAACTCAGCAAGCGCGACGGCGCCAAATCCGTCATTGATTACAAAGACGACGGCGTCCTTCCAGAAGCTATGTTAAATTATCTAGCCTGTCTTGGCTGGAACGACGGCACCGAACAAGAAATCTATTCCAAAGAAGAACTATTAGAAAAATTCAGTATTGACCGCATCCAAAATTCCGGCGCGCGCTTTGACGAAGTTAAACTTCTCTGGCAAAACGGTCAATGGATTAGAAAAATCGCCGACGAACAGGGTATAGACGAACTCTATTCTCGCACCATTTCCGCAGACCCTGCTTCTATCGCCAGTAACAAGGCTAATCCTACTCGCAACTCCCTCATTAACTTCTGGCCTGATTCTGCCAAAGATTATTCCGACGATTATAAAAAGTCCGTCCTTTCTATTATTTATGACCGCCTCAAAGTTTTGTCCGACCTTCGTGAATATACCACTTATTTCTTTGAAGATCCACGCGTTGATCTAGATTATCTACAAACCAACAAATTCATTAAAAAACTTTCCGAGACAGAACAGCGCGATTTACTTACTGCCGTTTTTGAGCGCTTACAATCTATTCCAGAAGATGATTGGAACGCAGATAATCTTCAATCCACCTTTAATGAACTTCTAGAATCTACCGGCAAAAAACCAGCCGAGTTATTTAGCCTTGTTCGTATCGCAATATCTTACGCCCCATTTTCTCCAGCACTCCACTTGACCTGTGCTGTCCTTGGTCGCGAAAGAACTCTTGCTAGATTGAACGCTACTCGCTCCGCCATTGTGAATGATTTATAAAATTTCCATTTTCTTTGCGCTTATGCTAATATTGTAGTATGAGCAAAAAGAGTGTGAAGTTGGCTCAGCCGGAGTCTATTGATGACATTCCTGCTGATACCACCAAAAAATCTAAGATTAAACCCCCTAAAAATTCTGTCCAGAATAAGCGCAAAAAACGCATTATTATCGCGATAGTAATTATTTTAATTTTGGCCACCATCGGCGGAACTGTTACGGCGCTATATTTCTTAGTCTGGAACAAGCCAAAAGAAGAAGCCCCACAAGAAGAGCCTGCACCAGAGCCAGAAGCTCCTAAAATTTATAGTAAACTCACCGGCCTAGAAATCGCCTCCGAAGAAGAAAATTCTATGCCACTCTATTGTATGCAAATTCCAAACGGCGCCGACGGCCCTCGGCCACAAACCGGCCTGAACGAAGCTGGCGTTGTCTTTGAGGCCATCGCCGAAGCCGGCATTACCCGCTTTGCTGCCGTCTTCCAAAATCCTACCAGCAAAACTCTTGGTCCTATCCGCTCTCTTCGCTTATACTATCTTGACTGGGATACGCCGTTTGACTGTGCTATCGTCCACGCCGGTGGCTCTTACGAAGCTGTCGCCGCAGCCAGCTCTGGCGCATATCACGATTTGTCCGAGTCCGCCGTCTATATGTGGCGCGATTACAATTCTTATTGGGCGCCAAACAACCTAATGACCTCTCCGGAACTCCTTGCTAAATTTGCCCGCGACGATGGCTACACTTCCGCCAACCCACAGACTTTCCCACGCCTAACTCCAAAAGAAGCCGAAGAAAAAGTTGAGTCCGCTCGCGCTGCGGCCAATCCAGAACCATCCGAAGATGAGCAAACCAACTGTATCGGCGAAGGCGATAACACTAATTGCGCTACCCCTGCTCCAGTTCCACTCGTCACAGATATCGCCGTTAATTTTGGCTCCGTTCCAACATTTAATACTATCTACAAGTATGATGCCGAATCTAACACCTACAAGCGTTCCTATGCTTCCGGCGAAGAGCATTTAGTCTATGACTGTTCCTCCGCCGAAAAGTCCGAACCATCCCCTAAACAAGATTGTGGCATTGCCAAACAAATCGCACCTTCCGCCGTTGCAGTAATGATGGTAGACGAGCGTCTTGACTCCGACAATTATCATCACGTCATCCAGACCGTCGGCACTGGCGTCGCCTACGTATTCCAAAATGGCACCGCAGTAAAAGGCACCTGGAAGAAAACTGCCAAAAATGCTCAAATCATCTTCTCTGACGAACAGGGAAACGTGATTTCCTTCACACCAGGTCAACTCTGGATTGCCGCTCTACCAAACTACGGCGGTTCAGTCAAATACTAATTTAACTAAAAATGACCGCGATTTCTCGCGGTCGTTTTTTATTCAGTGGGCTCGTCGTCTGTAAGTTTAATCTTCTTAACGAAGAAAGTAACGGATTTAATGGCGGAAAGTACTTCAGAGTCTGACTTCTGCAGTAATTTTGCTACTTTCCGCACATATTCATCCTTCGGATTAATTTCCTTGACTTCATATGCGGTCTTTTCTAGCATATACCTAGTCGCTTCTGCGTCACCGTAAATAAGTCCCCGAATATTAGGATCAAGCCTATCTGTACAATTTCCAATCGCACAAATCAAGGCCTTTCTGCCTGCTTCTCTATGAAGAGAAAACGCATGCGATGATGAAGCATAGAATTTTGGCTCTTCTGCGTTCGCCCTCTGGAAGAATACATATGATTTGTCATCGTCTGTTACTCTGATAATCATCGTATCTGCGGTGTGCATAATATCAGAATACAGAATATCCATCTGTTCCTGTATGCTCTGACCGGTGATTGTGGAGGTTTTTACGTCCTCTTCTCCTTCTCTTACATTTAAATGGATTTTCACCCAAAGTTTTCCCATTTTATCCACCCCTTTCTGGAAAACAAAACTGAATATTAATGTACCATCATTCCATTATAGCATAAATGGCGTTAAAAGTCAATAGAACTATTGCACTTGACCTGCTTTTATGCTAAAATAACGTTATGGTTCCGTCGTCTAGTGGTCTAGGACGTCTGGTTCTCATCCAGAAAATCGCGGGTTCGACTCCCGCCGGAATCACCACATTTTATGAAAACTTTACCTATTGTTGCTTTAATCGGGCAAACTAACGCTGGAAAGTCCAGCCTACTTAACCGTTTTGCCAGAAAAAACATCGCTATCGTTGCGCGCGAAGAGGGAACTACCAGAGACAATGTCGTGGCACGTATCGATGATTCTTTTTTGTTAATTGATACCGCCGGATTAAAAGCGCCAACTGATGATTTTGAAGCCACGATTCAAGATCAAATTGCTGACGCTATTGATTCCGCCTCTGTTATTTTGCTAACTCTAGATAGCACTAAATATTTTGACCACCGCGACAAAGCCATCGCTCGTCAGGCTCTTCGCTCCAAAAAACCAATTTTTCTCATCCTAAACAAATCCGACCGTGGCGAAGCCCTAGATATCAACGAATTCCGCGCCCTCGGCATTGACGAGTTCCACATTTTCCGCACCTCCGCCACCACCGGCCAAGGCATTGATGAGTTAAAGCGAGTTTTGGTTGACTATTTTTCGGGCTCTGAACATAAATTACCTTCAAAATCCGCCACGTATATTCCTGACGGAAATCCGCAGGATTTCCCAGCGTATGACGTGCCGGATTTTGATGGCGAGACCGAAAAAAATCGTCAACAAAACTCGCAACCACTCAAAATTGCCCTGATTGGAAGACCTAATGTTGGTAAGTCATCACTATTCAACTCCCTAGCCAAAAAACAACAAGCCCTTGTCTCTTCTCGCCAAGGCACTACTCGCGACATCAACCGTGTGGAAATCAAATATAAGGGTCGCACTCTAGAAATCCTAGATACCGCAGGATTGCGTAAGCCAGGCCGTCGCGAAGTCGGCATAGAAAAATTCTCTGCCATCCGCACTCTTTCCGCTATTGAAGAGGCCGATGTTTGCGCGCTTCTGATTGACTCTACCGAGCCTCATAGTAAACTTGACCAGTCTCTCGCCGGACAAATCGTTGAATCCGGCAAGGGAATTATCATGGTCGTTACCAAATCCGACCTCCTAGAAAACAGCGAGCCAACTAATTATTTTGGCGAAGAAAACATCAAAAATCGCACCAGCGCCGACTTTCTCCTAGACCAATTAGAGCACGACTTTGACTTCCTTCCTTATGCGCCAGTGCTTTTCACCAGTAGCGAAACAGGGAAAAACGTCACTAAATTATTTGATTTATGTCTAGATATCGACGAAGCCCGCCATCACGAGATTAAGACCTCCGACCTAAATCACATCTTGCGTGAAACCATGAGTGAGCACCTCCCGGCCGGCCTTAAAAACACTCACCCAAAGCCAAAATACATCGTCCAGACCGACACTTGTCCGCCTTGGTTTGTAGTTCATGGCCACGATTTGTCGCTTCTCCACTGGTCTTATAAGCGCTTTCTAGAAAGAAAAATCCGCGAATTTTACCCATTCCTTGGCACGCCAATTATGTTTTCTTATAGATCAGACAACAAATCTCGCGAAAATTCCAAAAAATCTGACTATTAACGCTTATTCTATGATAAAATAATCTTAAGTGGGCTAATCTAGCCCATTTTTGCAGTGAGTGCATGCACTTTAAAAAGGAGGTGTTAATATGTCACATTACCATAACTACCTTGTGGCAGCGATGGATATGCTGATTGGGGATCCAGACGTCTTGACGCCAGAAAAAGATACTAAAAAGAAAGCAGATTATCTCTGTATTCCGATTCAGTATCTAGACAAACTCGGCGAATGGCGTCACGAATTTAGCTCTCGTGGCGAAGCAGCAAAGCGTATTATCTATTCCATGGGCGAAATGCTAGCTTATCTTAACAATAACCCAGAGAGTGATGGCAACGTTTTTACCTGCAAAAATGGTATGAAAATCATGTTCGCTGATACTCCTGTTCCCGTGGGGGTTGATGTCCATAGTACGTCACTAGCTATCGCGCTAGCCCAGGCTTTGCAAAACAAGCACGGCGGACGCAAAACCGGCAAAGTCGCCATCATGACTGGTAGCGACTGGATGGTAGCCAAAGCTTCTGCTGCGCACATCGACGTAGCGCGCATTAACCCAGAGGTCTATACCGGCCGTTGTAAGGTTAAGCTCCCAACAGACGCTGTTTCACTCTGGACCAGAAACCACCATATTAGCGAAGCCGAATGGCACGATCTCTTCCCACGCAGAAAGATTCATTTTAATGAATTTGTCGAGTTTGAGATTGAGAATTTTGGCCAGACCCAAACCGGCTATAGTAATATTGGTCGTTTTACCTATGACAAACATGGCAATTCAGCTGTTGTACCACTCAAGTACATTAAGTTTAATTCGCCATCATACGACGGTATCCGTCCCATCACTAACGTCCAAGCTATGTATTTGGAGTCATTGCTTGCCCCTGTCGACGAAATCCCCATTGTAGTTTTCTCGGGATTATTCGGCACCGGCAAAACCTTCCTCGCCGTAGCTACCGGACTAAACGGTGTCGGCTATCGCGCCACCAAACCCAATTTGGAATTTGAGCGTATCTTTGTCTGCCCGCGCGATTCTGCCCTGGGTAAGGACATCGGCTTTTTGCCTGGTAATGTTACCGACAAAACCATGGCCAAAGCTCTACCCGTTATTGACAATATTCGCGACGTCCTCAAAATCGTCGGCATAGAGAATCTGTCCGCCGATTCTGACTCGCCCACAAAGAGCAAAAAGTCCACCGCCAGCCAGTCCCCCAAAAGGAACACGGCCTCTGGATTTTATAGTAAAACCGTCATGGACATCGTGGACCGCTATTTTGAGTTCCAACCCCTGATTAACATGGGTGGTCGCTCTATCTCTAATTCGCTGATTTTTTATGACGAATTCCAGGACGTAGAGCGTTTCCAGGCTCGCGAGCTCGTTTCTCGTATCGGTAATGGTAGCAAGATTGTCATCGCTGGCGACCCTACTCAGCTGTCTAACCCGCACCTTAATCGTACTAGCAACGGATTAAATTACATCGCGACCAAGCTCGCCGACAAACCCTATGCTTCAATTATTACCTGCGACGAAGAAGACGAAATCGTCCGTCACTGGGTACTGCGCGAAATCGCCAAAGATTTGAACCGCTAGAACACCACCTTAGCCTCCCATATTTTGGGAGGCTTTTTCTATGGAATCAAGAATAACAAAAAGCCTCTGGACGGGATTAGGTAAGGGTGGGCATCACCTAATCCCATCTAGAGGCTCTTTGTATACCCCATAACGCTTCTTTGTCCAGATACCGGGGAAGCCCCGGAAGCGCGACCCACCTCACACAATTTGGGGCCCGCCGGTTATGGGGGTTGCTATGTTCTTAAAGGCTTTCAAAAGTGGAGGTAATACTTATAAGTTTATGACCGTAAAGAGAAATCATAAACCCGAAAGTTTTAAGAACACGCAACTTCTAACTATTCTGGCAAAAATATGCTAGAATAGTAATAGAAATTATGATTTATTTAGGTGCAGTTTAGGGTTTTGGGCCCTAACTGTTTCTAGTATAGCACAGATAAAAAAATAAGTCAATACTTTTTTCATATTTTTTATGAAAATCAACCAAATTGCACCCCTGGAGAATAAATTTACAGAGGTGTTAAAAGCGCTTGTGCTTAATGTAAAAATGTTGTATTATTACGGAAATTTGCCAGAAAATCGGCAAAAAACCGTGGCAATTGTAGGCTCTAGGCGGAATACCCCTTATGGATATGAGGTGGCATATAGAGCCGCGTATGAGGCGGCCAAAGCTGGAGCAATTGTTGTATCTGGGCTGGCATATGGGATAGATAGCGTAGCACACAGAGGCGCGCTAGATGCGGGTGGAATTACGATTGCGGTGCTAGGTACGCCAATAACAGAGATATATCCCAAGCCCCATAAGGGGTTGGCTAGAGAAATCATAAAGAAAGGTGGAGCGGTTATATCCGAATACGGGCCAGAAGACGCACCTCTTGGTCTTCCAGACATAAAAGCGCGATTTTTAGCTAGAAATAGAATCATCGCCGGACTATCCGACGCAGTATTAGTAGTAGAGGCGGCGGACCATAGCGGAACGCTAAATACCGCTACGCACGCATTGGATTTAGGCCTAGACCTCTTAGCAGTGCCGGGCGACATCACCAAATCCACCTCTGTTGGATGCAATAAGCTAATCAAACAGGGGGCGCTCCCCTATACGGAGCCAGACGACCTCTTAGACATTCTCTTCCCAGAGAGGATAGTAAAACGCAGGTCTAGGAAGTTATTGAATAAATTGCTAATGAAAGCCGAAACAGAGGTAGAAAAACAAGTCCTCTCTGTTATTTTTGAGGGTATTTCCGATGGCGACGAAATAATAAAACGCCTCAAAATCTCCGCCACAGATTTCTCTCAGGCAATAACAATATTAGAGATTAAGGGACTAGTCGTAGCATTAGGTATGAATCAATGGATGACAAGAGGCTAAACATGAGAAAACTGGTTTTTGTAGACGAATCCGGTAACCCAGGAATAAAAGACGAACAGGGTGAGTTTGTAATTTTTAAGAAATAAAAAATGGGACCGGCCTAGCCTAGAAAAGCAACTGTCCATCCGGACACCTTTCGGCGGTCTCCCACTGATTTTATTCTATCAAATTCCTAGCCAATTGTCAATCTCAGACACGACAGGACAGAGAAGATCGGGAAGTTTTTCTTTCTCTTCGGCCGTGAATTTGCTGAGAACAAAGTCAATATCAGAGATTTTGCCATCAGAATCAGAGCCGGTTTTGAGGTTGGAGCCAACACGAGAGGCACTATCCGTGCCAATCCTAAGGCGTGGGAAGTCTTCGGTAGAAAGACTCGCGATAGTGGATTTTAATCCGTTATTTCCTCCAGCGGAGCCTTTCTCACGTAAACGCAATTTGCCAAAATCCAGATTAAAATCGTCACAAACTACTAGAATATCAGAGGCTGGAATTTTGTAAAAATGGGCAAAGGCCTGGATAGCCTCGCCGACGTTATTGTAATAAGTCTGAGGTTTAATAAAAATCGCATCGCCAGATTTAAGCCAAAGCGCATTGAATTTTGGCGTGTCGGACCAATTTAGTCCCTTTACCTTAGCATAAAAATCCAACGCCAAAAATCCGGTATTATGACGAGTAAAATTGTATTTACTCTCTGGATTACCAAAGCCTGCGATGAGTTTCATATCTGTAATTATAACACAAGGCAACTCATTGCAAAAACGCTTATGCTTGACAAGGTATGCTATCATAGATTATATGAGTGCAAAAAACCTAGTCATAGTAGAGTCTCCAGCCAAAGCTAAGACCATAGAAAAATACTTAGGGTCCGATTTTAAGGTAATGTCATCTGTTGGACACATCAGAAAAGACACTAAAGTTGACGTGGCTAATGATTTTGCTGTCACCTACGAAATTGACGAAGGTCATAAAAAAATCGTCTCCGATCTAAAAAAAGCCATCAAAAACGTCAAAACTATCTGGCTCGCTACCGATGAAGACCGCGAAGGAGAGTCTATTTCTTGGCATCTAATGGAAGTTTTGAATTTGCCTAAAAACACTAACCGCATCACTTTCCACGAAATTACTAAACCCGCCCTAGAAGAAGCCGTCAAACACCCCCGCAAAGTTGATATGTCTATGGTATCTTCTCAGCAAGCCCGCCAGACACTAGATATGCTAGTAGGTTATGATTTATCAGGGGTAGTTCGTCGCAAAGTTCCCGGCGCCATTTCTGCCGGTCGCGTTCAAAGCCCGGCTCTCCGTCTTGTCGTAGAAAAAGAGCGCGAAATAGAGAAGTTTAACAGTAAATCCACCTTTAAGATTACTGGCGAATTTGCCAAAACAGGCCAGAAAACCTCATTTACAGCCACTTTAGACGGAAAAGGCCCAGATAACACGCTTAAGGCTAAAAAACTCTTAGAGAGCCTTGTAGGGGCCAAATACGAGGTATTTTCCACCGACCAGACCGAAGCCCTAAAACCCAACCCTGTACCTTTTGCTACGGCTGCGCTTCAGATTGAGGCTAACGCCCGCCTTGGATTTTCTTCTTCTACCACTATGCGCGCCGCTCAAGGGCTATATCAAGCCGGTCATATCACCTACCACAGAACCGACTCTCTGAACTTATCTAATCAGGCTCTTGGCGCTATCGCAAATTACATTAAGGCCAGTTACGGGGAAAAATACCTAAAAGTTCGCACGTTTAAGACCAAATCTGCCGGCGCACAGGAAGCCCACGAAGCCATCCGCCCTACCCATATAGAGAACGAAGATTGCGGTAGCAACAACTTTGAGAAAAAACTCTATCATCTAATCCGCTCTCGCACCCTTGCTACCCAAATGTCAAACGCCATCGTAAATAGAACTACGATAAAACTTAAAGCAAACAGTCCTTCCGACAAGCGTCTAGCGACAACGGGAGCGTCTGCGCAAACTTCGCCCGTAACGACGGGCCGAAGCGAAGCGCGTTTGGCAGAAGGAGCTGTTTGCTTTAAAGCTACTGGCGAAGTTGTTGTCTTTGATGGCTTCCTAAAAGTATATGGCAAATCCAAAGATACCGAACTTCCAAACCTATCCAAAGGCGACCTCTGTGACGCGCTAGAGATTACCGCACGTGAAACTTTTGAGCGCCCACCTGCCCGCTACACCGAAGGCTCCCTCGTTAAAAAACTAGAAGAACTCGGCATTGGCCGTCCATCTACTTACGCCTCTATTATGTCCGCCATTCAAGCTCGTGGATACGTCGTTAAAGGTGAATCAGAAGGTATCCCAAGAGAAGTCGCTGTCCTCACCCTAAAAGACGGCAAAATTACTGAGGATGTAGCCGAAGAAAAAACTGGTAGTGTCAAAGGTAAACTCATTCCTACCCCTATTGGCGAGTTAGTTTCTGACTTTCTCACTGATCATTTTGACCAAATTGTAGATTATGGTTTTACTGCCGACGTAGAACAAAAACTAGATAGAATCGCCGAAGACAAATTAAATCGCGTCAAAATGCTCCGCGATTTTTACACTCCATTCTCTAAATTAGTCGGAAAATCCGACGATATTGCCCGCTATAACAACGCTAATGCCCTAGGAAAAGATCCCAAAACAGGGGAGAACATCTATGCCAAAATTGGCAAGAATGGTGGCTTTATTCAGCTCGGAGAAAATGAAAAAGAGTCCGGAAAGAAGCCTCGTTTTGCTCCGTTACCAGATGGAGAAACCGTCAAAACCGTTACCTTAAAACAAGCCCTAAAACAACTCGCCCTCCCAGTTTTGCCACGTTCCCTCGGTTTCGCCAAAGACGGCACAGAGATTATTGCCACCGCCGGCCCATTCGGCCCATATCTAAAAGCCGGAAATTACAACGTCCCAATTAAAGATTATGACCCCTATACTATTACGCTCGCCGAAGCCGAACCACTCTATCAAGCCAAAATTGATTCCATTATTGCTGACTGGGGCGATATTATGATTATTAACGGCGCTTATGGCCCTTATGTTAAAGGCCCAGGTCGTCGCAATAATGCCAAAATCCCTAAAGAGATTGACCCTAAAAAACTAACCCGTGAAAAGGCCGAGAAAATTCTAGCAGAAAAACCTAAATCCGCCCGCCACGCTCCACACCGCAAAACTGCCAAAAAATCTACCAAAAAGACCACCAAAAAAGCCAAAACAACAAAGACCAAAACCCGCTCCGCCAAGAAGTAACCATTGACTTTTTAGCCATTCTGTGCTATAATTAAGGATATGGGGTGGTACTTTTGCAGGAGGTGATATTATGGATAACTACGGTGACAATTTCTTTTTTGACATCGCAATTCACGACGAAATTTATTATGATAAGTATTTGACCAAAACCAAACATACGCTTGAGTTTATGGCCGAAGACATTCTACAGAATAGGTATTATAATAGGCTCAACGTCCCCGGCGCACTAGATTTCTGTATTCTTAGAGAAGAAGACGTCTTAAACACTCTAGAAAGACAGTACGACTTAAGCTTAAAAAACAAAAGCTTCTTTGCTAGACTGTTTAGAGACCACGCTACGCGTATGGATCGCCAACGTATCAAGAAACAGAAAGAAATCGTTGTGTTTTTACACGACGCCAAAGACGCGTTAAATTTCGCAACAAAGATGGCAACAAGAGCTCAATAATCACCCCCTTGGCCCGATTAATCGGGCCTTTTTTCTTGCTTTTAAACAATCGGCGACCAAGGCTCCACCCGCGTCAATGATATACTCCATCAATTCCCATTCTCACTGCCGTATTCAGGATACGTGAACAGAGAATCTGGCGTTACCGTCAGTCAGGGCACGCCCGGCTACTGGTGGTCACAGGGTGCTAACTCTGATACCAGCGCCCGCAACCTGTCCATCTACGGTAATTATACCTACCCGGAGGTCGGCAACTATAAGACCTACGGCTTTTCCGTCCGTTGCGTCGCCCAGTAGCATACCACATTAGCGCCCCAAATAGCCCTAATTTCTACGTAAATTTACACACTTTTCTGCCAATTTTAAACTTGAGCGTAATAAATTGTTGACATTGTAAAAAATGTGATACAATAGAACATAGAAAGTCATATATATACAGTTGACATTTAGTACAAATTATGCTATCATAAGCAAAATGAATAATATTAACTGGGGTAGAATAAAGGAATAAACTAATGGACCAAAATGCGGATGTGATTGCGCACGCGATCAAAGGCAGTCTAAAAATTATTGAACAAGACCGCGAAAAAGAGATTATTTCGCGCCGTTTCGGCCTATCCGGTCAAAAAGAAACACTTGAACAAATTGGCGATATGTTGTCTATTACTCGTGAGCGCGTACGCCAACTAGAAAAAGCTATTTTAATTCGTCTCCGCATCTGTTCAGAAGAAGGAGAAATCAGCGAACTTGCCGCCGCCGAAAAGATTATCATCCGCAATCTTACTGAAATGGGCCGCGTCGCACGTATTTCCGCTCTCGCCGACAAGATTTATGGTCGTGCTACCACTGCCTCTGAGCGTGCCGGTCTTGCATTCCTAGGCAATATCTCTGCCAGCCTTACCACCGTTGATGAAAATGACCAATACTATTCCGCTATCGGCATCGCCGACTATGGTGATACCATTAAAATCAAGAAAAAAATAGACGAAATCGTCACCCTCATCAAGAAAAACAAGAAACCAATGACACTAGATGAACTTGACGACAAACTTACCTATGAACACCCTTCCCACATTGAGGCCGTCGCTTCTATCTCTAAACAACTTGCCAGCTTAAACGGCCTCTGGGGACTTGCCAAATGGCCTACTGTTAACCCTAAAAACATCCGCGACAAGATTTTTGTTGTTCTTGAGACCAAAAAAGAGCCAATGCACTTTGCTGATATCGCAACTGCTATTTCTACTTCTGATTTTAAGAGAAAAAACGTTACTATCCAGGCTATCCACAACGAGCTTATTAAAGATCCTCGTTTTGTCCTAATTGGTCGTGGTATTTACGCTCTAGATTCTTGGGGGTACAAAAAGGGAACTGTCTCTGACATTATCACCGACATCTTAAAGAAGGCTGAAAAGCCACTCACCCGCGAAGAAATCGTAAAAGAAGTTCTTCATTCACGCAAAGTTAAAGAAACCACCATTCTATTGAACCTACAAAACAAGAAACTCTTCAAAAAAATAGACAAAAATTCTTACACTACCGCCGAATAAAAAAGAGGCTTTAAAGGCCTCTTTTTTATATCTTTTTCAAACCATTTATGATAAAATGGAACTGTAAAATATGCTAGCAAACATTATTCATTTTATTTTAATGCCGATTGTTTGGATACCAATTGTGGCTATCCTTGGATTTTTGACTTATAGAAATTACAAAAAGATTAACCGCCTAAAGGTTCTAAACGTTGATTCTGTATTGTTAATGCTTGAGATTCCACGCACTAACGACAAAAAAGAGCTCGCTGCGGAGCAACTTTTTGCCAGCCTTCACGGCATTTTAAGAGACAAAACCGAACTCAAAAATTCCGGCGGAGTCCAAGAACATCTAAGCTTTGAAATTGTCTCTACTGGTGGTCAAATCCGTTTCTATGTCTGGACGCCAAAAGTCTTACAAAGCTTCGTAGAAGGTCAAATTTATGCTCAATATCCTTCCGTCCAAATCCACAAAGTCAAAGAAGACTACGCTGAACAGGGAAAAGATTACCCTGTTTCCTATGAATCTGAAATCGTCCTTACAGAGAACGAAGTCCTTCCTATCAAAACTTTTGAAAACTTTGAAGTGGACCCACTCGCTGGCATTACCGGTACACTAGCCAAGCTTAATCCAGACAAAAAAGAGGAGCTCTGGATTCAAATTCTTACTCGTCCTATCCCTGACGATTGGCACAAGTCTACTACTGATAAATGGGTTAAAGATATGAAAAGTGGCAAACATTCTGGGCTGTTTGGCATTGATTGGACTTGGCTCGTTACTGCTCTTGGCGCATTGTTTAAACCCCCAGAAGGTGGTACTGCCGCCCCTGTTACAGTAGAACTATCCGAGCGTGCCAAGACTCAAGTAGAAAAAGCCGAAGAAAAAGCCACCAAACTTGGCTTTGAAGTTAAAATCCGCCTAGTTTACCTTGGGTCCGACCAAATGGACGCCAAACTCAATATGCAGGCCCTCGTTGGCACATTCAAACAATACAACTCTACCAACCTCAACGGTTTTAAGAGTACCAGTGGCACTTTTGACAAGGGCGCTCTAGAAGCCTATCGCCTCCGCCAATTTGCGGGTCACGGTTTTATTCTTAACATTTCCGAACTTGCCTCTGTTTACCACTTGCCACATACTTCCGTAGAAACCCCTAATATCGTCTGGGCCACCTCTAAAACCGCCGAGCCACCTTCCTCTCTCCCACTTATTACTGGAAATCCTAAAAGTGACGAAAACATCTCCGCCTTTGGTCTTACCAATTTCCGTGGCATCAACCACCAATTCGGTATGCTTCGTCGCGATCGTTCCCGTCACGTTTACATTATCGGTCAAACCGGCGCTGGTAAATCTGGTATGCTTGAACTCTTTGCGCTCTCTGATATTTTCTACAACCAAGGCTATTGTATTATTGACCCACACGGAGATTTTGCCATCAACAATCTCCGCTTCGTCCCAGAAAAGAGAATCAAAGACGTAGTTTATTTCAACCCTGCCGACACTCAATTCCCAGTTGCGTTTAACCCTCTAGAACTATCCGACCCTAGCCGTAAACCAAACGTTACCTCAGAAGTTATCGGCGTGCTTAAACGTATGTTTGGCGATTCTTGGGGCCCTAGACTAGAGCATATTTTGCGCTATACCTTGCTCGCCCTTCTTGACCGCCCAGAAACTACTCTGCTTGATATCTCCCGTATGCTTACGGACAAAGATTTTAGAAAAGAAACTCTTGATTATTGTAAAGATGTGACAGTTCTCCAATTTTGGAAACACGAATTTGGTCAATGGAACGACAAACAAGTTAACGAGTCTATCGCTCCAGTCTTGAACAAAGTCGGTGCATTTACGGCTAACCCTATTATTAGAAATATTATTGGCCAACCAAAGTCTAGCTTTGATGTGCGTCGCATTATGGACGAAGGCAAAATCCTCGTCGTCAATTTGTCCAAAGGTCTTATCGGCGAAGATAATGCTGGTATCCTAGGTGCATTCCTTGTTACAAAAGTACAGCTCGCCGCTATGTCTCGCTCCGATATTCCAGACGTCGCAGACCGTCGTCCATTCTATCTTTACGTAGACGAGTTCCAAAACTTCGCTACCGATTCTTTTGCCGTTATCCTATCCGAGGCTAGAAAATACGGCCTCAATCTTACCGTCGCCAACCAATACATTTCCCAAATGACCGACACCGTGCGTGATGCCGTCTTTGGTAACGTTGGTACTACTATTTCTTTCCGCGTTTCTGCCGACGACTCTCCACTACTTGCCAAACAATTTGAGCCTACCTTTGAAGCTCAAGATTTACTCTCTCTAAACAACCGCAATTTCGTTATTTCTATGATCATAAACGGCGAAAAGGTGCCTGCCTTCTCTGCTACCACCCTCAGTATTCCTACTACCCCGCAAGACAATTTTGATGCTATTGTTACCGCGTCTCGCGAAAAATATTCTCGCCCTCGCGCTGAAGTAGAAGCAGAAATCAAAGAAACTATAGAACAGAGCGAAAAATACAAGAAAGAACTCTCTGATTCTGGTCGCGCAGCCGGAGAAATCGGAGCCATAATGAACCCACAGAACAAACAGGGAACTACCCCCGAGAAAAAAGGTTTCGTCTATCAACCAAACCCTAAAGCCGACTTCAAAAAGCTAAAAATGTCCCCAGATTCCGCCGAAGGTAAAACTGATCGCCCACAGCTAAAAGACCTTGGTAAACTAATCCAACAAAACGCTCCAGAATTAGCAGGAGAGCCTTCTGAGAAGCCTCAGAACGCGCCTAAGCCTCATAATCACAACCATAAGCCTTATTACAAAAATCGCTCCAAAAACCGCCCTAAATCCGCTTAAGACTATAGCATTTTTTGGTGTTTTATGGTATAATTTTCCCTTGGAAACTGCTGTTTTTTTGCACCTTAGGAGGAGAATTATGAAAACAAGTTATAGAGTTGGGATTGCTCCCGACGGCCAACCACTAGACCTTGGCCTGGAAGAGATTTTCCGTATCTTAGAGTCAGAGGATACTGATCCTTTTACTTTATTAGACCCATTTGGCTTAATTGCCTACACTAGCGATCTTCCAAAGTCCGAGAAGTTCCGCCTGTATGTTGATTTTTTACTACATGCAACTTCCACGGGCCCACAGAACTATGCTAACCTGATTCATTTTAACGTCTCAGCGATTAGATGTTTTTCAACGTTCAATTCACTTTTTTCACGCATCTCCCTAAAATTCAACTTAGACGATGCCGAGGACAAAAAGTACTATGATTTTCTGCTTAGCTCCGGATTCACCCCTAGTTCCCTAGAGGTAGACACTCTCGCCTACAACCTCTCTAGAATAGAGGTAGAGGCTGCTCCGGGCTTGCCTTCGGATACCGCTTTCCAGATTTTTGCTAGCCGTCTCTACAAAGACGCTATTGCTACAGCCTGCGAGCGCTATCTAAACACCAACAATCACAACCTCAATGTCAGGCGCAAAATCGCCTACAACAGGGAAGTGAACGCTATAGACCAAGACATCTCGGACCTTGGCCAAATCTTTGCATCAAGTGGTTATGCCAAAAGCATAGACAACGACGTCGCTATCTTCACTAGCTATAAAGGCCACCATATTGGCATTTTTTCTAACTGGCGCGACAATTTTACCGAGAGAGTCCTAGCGACAGTCAAAAACATCAAATAGTTTTCATCTCCAAGACAGGGAATTACTTCCCTGTTTTTTCTACCTAATAGACATTGTCACGAATTGATCATAGTAACGTTGCATTTTTGTCGGATCAGTCTGAAAATAGTTACCCCCAAAAAAGTAGTCACAAAACTCTTCGCGTGCACGGCAGACTTCTTTTAGCTTCGCGCTATTTTTGTTAAATGCCATAGATAGGTCAAACAGCTCAAGCGCTCTATCTATTGACGCATTCATGCGTTTTTCATTACCTTTTTCTTTCCATTTTAGAGAACGAGACACCTCGCTACCGATGTTTCCCATCTGTAAATTAAACGGAATTTCCGCCCAGCCACCATTAGCCAATCCCTTATGCTGGAACCCTACTCCGTTATCCACCTCTGTACTACCTCTGTTATTTTTTGTCTAGTTTCTGGGTTTTCTACGCCTCTGGTGCGATTATTCTGTCTAGGGCGAATATTGATCATTGAATCAAACTCAATAAAATCCTCTCCCTCGTCTTCCGGGTATAAGTTTATGCCCCAAAGTGAATCCTGCAGGGAACCATTCTCTAAAAATAGCTGTTCAAGATCAGCATGAAGCTGTGCATCAATAGCAAGAAGCCCTTTATCAACATCCACAACGCCTTTCACCATACACTCATCAAAAACCACTTCGGAATTCTTTAACAAATCATTTTTCTTTATAGAATTGTCTAAAATCTTCATACAACAATTTTAGCACAAAAAGAGAGCCAGGGAATTACTTCCCTGTTTTTTTCACCTCCACCCCTGTTATTTCTAAAAACGCTATACTTCCCCACCCCTGTTTATCATCTTATATTTTATAGTTATCACCCCTGTTTCATATCTATTCCACCCCTGTTAAGCCCAGCAAAAGCCCACAGGGCGTCCAAAAAGCCCCACAAAGCGCCAAAACGCATACGAACACGTCCACAAGCACCAAACGGCCTAGAAACGCACGAGAATGGGGAAATACGGTCAATTTAGCATAAGCAGGATAGAAATTTGGCCGAAACAAGCCAGCTCCGGACGTATCAACAATCGTCTTTTCGTCATAGTTTTAATGTCGCACAATGTATCTTTTACGACATTAAACCTAGCAGCCCCAGTAAGCAATCATTGGTCAACACGATCAGTTAAAATACATATCTCTCAAGCCTATGAAAGCAAATTTCACCCTGGAATGATATGTAAACATCTTGCTTAGGCAAGTTACTAGTTTTTTTACGGACAAGAATTCACGAAAAATTCAGTTACGGCTAAGGTTAAGTTAGCCTTGAAAATATCAGCATTTTAATTGAAAAAGCCCTCCACCCCTGTTATCACTCATTTTTTGACAAATTTTCACTCAAATTTGGCCAAATTTTTTAAATTTGACAATTCCCTTGTTTATTTCCCTATTTTCTTTATTTCCCTGTTATTTTGCCTTATGTTGCCCAAAATCCACTCAAAAACCTACTTGAATTTACCCTGTAATTCCCTTCCCGAACAAAAACCGAACTTAAGAGATCAACAGAGGCCTACCCCTGTTAAACGTGTATTTCCCCACTAATGCGCCCATTCCGGCTCCACCCGCGTCAATGATATACTTCATCAATTCCCATTCTCACTGCCGTATGCAGGCTACGTGGCCAGTGAATCTGGCGCTACCGTCATTCAGGGTACGGTCGGCACCTGGTGGTCACAGGGTGCTCGCTCTAATACCTACGCCCGGGACTTGGCTCTGCTCGGTAATTATACCGGCCCAGAGAATAACAACTATAAGACCATCGGCTATTCTGTCCGCTGCGTCGCACAACTCTTCCGGCGACCAAGGCTCCACCCGCGTCAATGATATACTACATCGATTCCCATTCTCACTGCCGTATTCAGGAAACGTAGGCAGAAACCCTGCAACAACTGACAATCAAGGAACATATGGCTCTTTTTGGAGCGCGGCGTCCACCTCCGCAATAACTGCAAGATACCTATTCACTACTAACAGAAAAATTATTCCCGACTATGATCAACCCGATAATAATAGCGCTAACTACAAAACATACGGTTTGTCTGCCCGTTGCGTCGTTGTGAAATTTACAACGACCTTCCCTGTTAATATTTATTAAATATTATGCTTGAGCTTGCAAAACTGAGTGTACCTCTGAGAAAATAGGGCTGGGTGTGGAGTACTGGTAGAAGTTGTAGTAAGCCAAGAAGGCCTACTACAAACAAATTGACCCAGATAAATTTGTGGCTTTCTTGAGAAAGGAGGTGCATGCTTGGATTTACCATTTATATTGGCAAGTACAACTTTACCCTTAATATCAAAAAAGCCCGCCAGTAGGGCGGGCCAGTAACACCCTTTGGAAGCGAAATCTGGATCGCTTCTTTTATGATTTTAGGTTATCATACTTATGTTAAAATTGCAACTGCTACGCCATGGCGACCAAGGCTCCACCCGCGTCAATGATATACTCCATCAATTCCCATTCTCACTGCCGTATTCGGGGACTGTAGCTAAAGGCTCTGGTGCTACCGCCAATCAAAGTGCATACGGTTACTGGTGGTCACAGGGTGCTAA
>JAFTBP010000008.1 GCA_017455145.1 Candidatus Saccharimonadota bacterium
CCAAAAACTCGACGCACTGGCCTGTATGTGCCACCGTTCCGAAGCTGACGCTCTGGGACGCGAAATCACTAAGAAATTAAAAGAAGTTATTCCTCGCCAGAGCTTTGAGGTGGCACTCCAGGCCGCCATCGGCGCCAGAATCATCGCTAGAGAAACCATCGGCGCATATAGAAAAGATGTTACCGTCAAAATCCACACCGGCGACCGCGACAGAAAAGCCAAGCTACTAGAGAAACAAAAACGTGGCAAAGCCCGTATGAAACGCTTCGGCAAAGTTGACATCCCGTCCGAAGCCTTTACCGTAATGCTAAAGCGCGACTAGTTGTCACGCCTCACCCCTATAAAATAAGCATTAGCACTCTCGTATTAAGAGTGCTAACTAACCTAGCACTCTTGCATTTTAAGTGCTAATTCGCTATAATTTAGGTATGAGTATTACCAATCGCCAAAAAGAAATTCTCTTTGCTATTATTGAAGAATATGCCGAGATGGCTGCCCCTGTTGGTTCAGTCACGCTCGCCAAACTTTTTGGTGTTTCTTCTGCTACTATTCGTGCCGAAATGGCTAAACTAGAAGAGGCGGGCTATCTAGTCCAGCCTCACACTTCCGCTGGTCGCGTTCCGACTGATTCTGGCTACCGCCTTTATGTCAACTCGCTTTCCGAAGAAATGAACAGCACTAAACCTCGCGAGGATAATCCTGCCCGCCTTCTTTCTGGCGGAGACGATCGTAGCACTCGCGCTATTGAGCTTCGTATTAACGCTCAGGAACGTGCCGATTTTGCTATTCGTGGCGCCGTTGACTCTCTTGTAGAACTTACTGGGAATTTAGGTCTTGCTACTATCGGCGACCAACTTTATCTTGCCGGTATGTCTCGTCTCTTTACTCAGCCAGAATTTATGGATACAGCTCGCGTCCAGAGTGTTGCCAAACTCCTAGACAATCTTGAGCCTTGGCTAAGAGAAGCCGCCCCAGGCGAGCCACTTAACATCTTCATTGGCCAAGAAAACCCTATTGGCAAGACTTCCGGCGTATCATTAATTATTAGCAAATTCCGTTCGCCATATTCCGACAAAAGCTACATCGGCGTTCTTGGCCCCACCCGCCAGAACTATGGTCGTGTTATGTCGCTCGTTCGTCGTGCCGGAAAAATGCTAGAGGAGGTTTGTAATGCTTAAAAAATCCGAAAATCCTGAACAGCCTAAAACTGACCCAAATCTTACCAAAATCGCCGAACTAACCAACGATCTTCAGCGCACTCGTGCCGATTTTGAGAACTACAGAAAACAGATGGACGCCCAAAAAGCCCAAGCTATAGAGTTTACCAAATACGAAACCGTCAAAAAGGTTTTGCCACTTCTAGACGACATTGACCGCGCTATTTCTGCTACCCCAGAGCTAAAACCTCTAGCAAAGAACCTAGAAAAAACTCTAAGCGAGCTAAAACTAGAAAAAATCAACACCGCGCCAAACACAGAATTTAATCCTGACTTACACGACGCCGTAATGATGGAAGATAGCGAAGGCGAAAAAGAAGTTATCGCAGAGACTCTCCGCGCCGGCTATCTATATAACGGCAACGTCATCCGTCCCGCTATGGTTAAAGTAAAAAATATCTAAAGGTGTTATAATTAAATTATGGAAGAAAAACTCGCACACATTAAACAATGGCTTGGTACTGGCTCTATCAACATTTTTGGTTTGCCAATGAGTGGCAAAGATACTGTTGGTATTAAACTCGCCGAGAATTTAGGTGCTAGGTTTTTGTCCTCTGGTATGATTATTCGCGCAATGGAGCAAGAAAAGAACCAGCATTACACCGAAGGCGGTGCGCTTGCCCCAACTGATGTTTTCTATGAATGGGTTTTGCCGTACTTTGGGCGTGAAGATCTAAAAGACTCCCCGCTCATTCTTTCTTCTGTTGGTCGCTGGTCTGGCGAAGAAGACGAAGTTATGAAATCTGCCGCCGAAGCTGGACACCCCATTAAGGCTACCATCTTACTTAACATTTCCGAAGCTGACGTTCAAGAGCGTTGGGAAGCCGTCAAGGAAGCCGGTCAGCGCGAATCGGGTCAAGAAGTTACTAAACGCGAAGACGACAAATTCCGTGGCGTATTCAAAAAACGTATTGATGAATTTAATGAAAAAACTATGCCAGTCATTTTCCACTATCAGACTCTTGGTCTCCTTATCCAAGTTCGTGCCGATATGACTCGCGAAGAAGTTTTTGAAGAATTAGTAAACAAACTTTACAACTTTTCCCAAGGTAGAAATTACTAGTTGCTTATGCTATAATTAGGCTATGTATGGGCTGGGCATCAATCCAGAATGGATTTCGCACCGAGTTCGCGCTTGCGATTATCTTTCTGTCGCCCAACTTTTCTTACAGTCCGATTTTCTTCTAGAAAAACCTCTAACTTTTGACGACATCAAGCCTCGCCTACTCGGCCATTGGGGTACTTGTCACGGTATCAATCTTGCCTATGCTAATCTTAAATATTATTACGGAAGCGACCCCAATTGCTCTTTCGTGTTAGGACCAGGCCACGGCTTTCCAGCCTTACAAGCAAACCTCTTCATTGACGGCGATTTAGAAAAAATTGACAGCAAAGCCACGCCAGATGTAGACGGTATTGCTTATATTTGTAAGAATTTTTCTTGGCCAGGCGGCTTTCCATCGCACGCTAGCCCTGTTACTCCGGGCGTAATTTGTGAAGGTGGGGAACTAGGCTACGCTCTAGGTACGGCCTACGGTTCTGCATTAGGGCACCCTAGAAAAACCGTCGCAGTCCTAATTGGCGATGGCGAATTTGAAACTGCTACCGCTCTTTCTTCTATGAACCTTTGTAAGCTCCTAGGCTCTGATGTCAACGGTCGTGTCTTGCCTATACTTCATCTTAACGGTTACAAAATTTCTGGTCCTACTGTTGCTGCTAGGAAATCCGAGCGCGAACTTCTAGAGCTTATCCGGGGCTTTGGCTACATTCCGCTTTTGGTTAATGGCGAAGACGCTAATGCTTTCCAGGATGCCCTAGATGTTGCTTTCCATACAAAAAATCCGTTTATCATTATGAAATCAGAAAAAGGTAAAACTGGCCCCACTTTCGTAGACGGCAAAAAGGTTGCTGGCAACTTCCTCGCCCACCAAATCCCACTAAAAAACGCCAAGACTGATCCAGATGAACTACATTTACTCCAAGTCTGGCTAGAGGGCTATCGCTTCAACGAGCTATTTAACAAGAAAGAAGGGTTTTTGCTATGAGACACCTCTTTCTCCCGGATAATCTCCTCGGCCCAAGCGAAATCAAAACTCCAGGCAAAGACCATTTTTCTTCCGCCGAAAAACTAGGCGAGTGCATTAAATACGCCTTGCGTCAGGACTCCAGTTTCTATCTTTTTTCGCCTGACGAGACCACATCAAACAAGTTAGACTCTGCCTATGATTCTAGTGCGCGCGCCTGGGCTTTGCCTAAAAAGCCGTGGGATTTACCAGAATCAGAAAACGGACACATTATAGAACTTCTTTCAGAAAATACTTTGCTTGCCGTTATGATTGGCCACGTTCTGTCTGGCGGACAGAGTATGATGACTAGCTACGAGTCCTTCTTTTCCATTGTTACTTCCCAACTTTTCCAATACCTTAAATTCCTAAGCCAATCTTCCGAAGTCTCTTGGCGAAGTTCCGTTCCAGCACTTAACCTGCTTTCTACCAGCACTTGCTGGCGTCAAGACCATAATGGCTTTTCTCACCAATCCCCAGCTCTTATTTCTGCTCTATTATCTCAGCCTACAAATTTTGCTAATGCGCTATTCCCAGTTGATGATGTTTCCGCTTCCGCCAGCTTCCAGTTTATGTACAATTCCAAAAACGTTGTAAATCTTACAATATTTAACAAAACTAATGAGCCTCGCTGGATAGATAGAAAACACGCCTCCTTCCAATACCAACACGGCGCTAGTGTCTTTGGCTTTGCTTCGGACGATAACCCGGATTACATCTTTACTGCCGCTGGCGATATTATGACGCGCGAGGCCTTGTACGCGCTCAATATCCTCCGCGAGGATATTCCAGGTCGTCGTTTCCGCTTTGTCGGAATTAATGCGTTATCTTACAATGCTATCGGTACAACCAATGCCAAGATGTCCCAAGATATTTTTAACGATTATTTCACTACCGACAAGCCAATTATTGCCAATTTCCACGGCTACCCAGACGCCTTAAAATCCATTTTGGTAAACTATGCCGACCCACTCCGTCTTTCTATCCACGGTTTTTCCGAGCGTGGCTCTACTACCACTCCTTTTGAAATGCTCCGCCTAAACTGCGCTTCACGCTATGACCTAGCCCTAGATATTGCTTATCGCGAGAATCGCCAAGACCTCATAGAAAAATATCAAAAAATTCTACGAGACAACGCCGAGCACGCCCATCGCACTGGCGAAGATTTGATAAATATGGTATAATATAAAAATGGAAATATTAATCCTAGTAGTTGTTTTGATTCTCCTCGCGGAGACTACGGTTATTTTGGTCAAAAACCTCAAAAAAGACACCAAAAAATCTGGTCGCCGTAAGGTTTTTGTTGATACTTCCGCCCTGATAGATGGTCGTATTCTCGCCGTCGCCAAGACCGGATTTATCGGTGATGATTTGCTAATCCCACGCAGTGTTATTCGCGAACTTCAGCTTCTCGCCGACGGTAAAGACAACGACAAGCGCGCCCTTGCTCGCCGGGGTATGGACGTAGCCAGGGAACTAGAACGTGTCGTATTTTGTAACGCTGAGATTTTTGAAGACACTCTTGATCGCACTCCAGTTGACGAGCGCCTAATTTCTCTTGCCAAAGAGCATCACGGTTTGATTTGTACTAATGATTATAATCTTAACAAGGTCTGCGCCACCGAACACATTGACGTCCTAAACGTTAATGATCTTGCCATGAATCTGCTCGGCAATACCAATCCAGGCACCAAATTCCGCATCAGAATTACCGAAAAAGGTAGTAACCGCGGTCAAGGCGTTGGGCACCTAGACGACGGCACGATGGTCGTCGTAGACCACGCCTCCAAACTTGTCGGCAAAGAGATAAGCGCGGAAGTCATCCGCGCTCACCAAACTTCTGCTGGTCGCATCATCTTCGCCAAGAAAATTTAACCAATCAAAAAATCGGGCAATTAAGCCCGATTTTTTCTAGGAACAATTTCCCTTATTTACAGTACATTCTTTACTCTTTTCGTAGCCGTTACTGTCAGTGACGGTTATTTTGAGCTTTGTACCGTTCTTGCTACCTTTTACGTCATAAGGCAAGGCTAATGTAGTATCACTTGTACTACCGTTATTATATGCAGTTCCATTTTCATAAAGTGTCCAGTTTACGGAGCCCGAAGTTCCATATTGGATATTAGCCTTAAGTGTCCCGTCGCTAGAATATAGTGTCACGCTTGGCCCTTTATAACTACAGTCATCCTTTTCATCGCGATTATATCCATCTGGTACGTTCCAGATTTCTTTCTTTGTAATAGGGTCAATCGTCTTGGTCGCCTCAATCTGAATCTTCTGGTCAGCCGGCGTACAATCCGTTGCGAGCTTCTTGGTGTACTTGTTGAACGTTAGCGTTTCATTAGTTACGCCAGAAGTCTTAGAGTTGTACCAGCTTGGCCAAATATCTGTGTTGCCGTTTACAGTTAGCCTCTGCATACCAGCTGGCTGTGGGATAGCTTGGTTAGCTGTCCACTTGCCCTCTTTAGCGTAAAGTTCCGTATGTACTGGCCCCATATAGTCATTCACTACGCGACGCACTAGCGTGTTATCGGATGTAGCTAGACCGGAACCGTCGTGGTTACCGTTCCAAACTGCTGTTGCTACCACTGGTGAGTAGCTCATAATCCAAGAGTCCTTAGCAACAGAAGCATTCGCCGTTGTAGAAGTACCAGTCTTAGTAGCAGTCCATACATTAGGAATTACAAATCCAAACGACCTGCCCTGAGAGCCAAAGGTAATAGACCTTGCGTTCGCATCAGACAAGATAGAAGAAAGCATATAAGCTACTTGGTCATCATAGACACGCTTGCCTTCACTGTCTTTCCAGCTTTCAATTACGTCGCCAGCAGAGTTCTTCATTTCTAGGACATAAGCCAGTTCCTTATAAACACCACCACGCGCTACCGACGCATAGGCATTAGCGTGCTCAACTGGTGTTACTGTACAACCAGAACCAATCGCAGTAGAAAGTCCACCAGAGAAGTTTTCGCCCGCACAATAAGATACGTCACCAAGCTCCTGAGCTACCTTCAAGCTATTCTCAATCCCATTAATATACATTGCTTTTACTGCTGGAATGTTAAGAGAGCCAGCTAGTGCGCGCCTAATCGTTACGTTGCCATACCAAGAACCAGTGTAGTTCCTTAGCGCACAAGATCCAGAGTATCCCGCACAATAGATAGAGTCAATATTCTCATCTTTTAGCACGGAACCAGGACCATAGTTCTGGCCTTCGCGTTGCATAAATAGTGGACCATAATCTACTATCGGCTTGATAGAAGAGCCAGGCTCTAGCTGAGAAGTAGCCGCGTTTAGCTCACCGTATGTTGGCGCATTCCAGTCAGACGAACCCACCATCGCAATCACCTGCGCGGTTTCTACATCTACGGATGCTAGTGCGATATTGTCACTGCCATTTCTACTCATTAATGCGGCACCGTTAGCCACAGCTTGTTCCGCCATCTGTTGCGCACGATAATCAAGCGAAGTCTTAATCGTAAATCCACCTGCACGCATCGTCTTTACGCCGTACTTGTCCTCTAGCATACTCTTTACGGTCAAGACAAAATGTGGCGCTTTGATATTATCATACTGATTTGTTTCAGGTAAAATTTTGTCTAATACGTTTTCTTTCTTGGCTTCTTCCGCCTCTTCCTTGGTGATATAACCAAGCTCCGCCATTACGTCTAGCGTATATTGCTGACGCCAAATTAGCGCTTCGTGTCCGTATTCATTGTATGGGTTAAGTACGGCTGGGTTATTTGGAATAGAGGCAAGCAACGCAGATTCCGCCAAGGTCAAATCTTTCGCGCTCTTACCAAAGTAAGTTTGCGCACCAGATTCTACACCATTACGACGTCCGCCATAAGGCGACTCATTAAGGTACATTGTAATAATCTGCTCCTTGGAATACATCTTTTCAATTTCAAGCGCAAGAATAGCTTCCTTAATCTTTCTAGGAATACCAGTTAAGCCTCTATCCTTTGCTTCGTCAGAGAAGTAAACCTGTTTAATCAACTGCTGTGTTAGTGTAGAACCACCCTGTACGCTCTTTCCAGACAAAGTAGAGAAGGCCGCACGAACAAGTGACCAGAGGTCCACGCCATTGTGGTTGTAGAAGTTCCTATCCTCAATCGCAACTGTAGCTTGGCGCATATATGTAGCAATTTGGTCTCCGTCCACCACTAGGCGATAATCGCCATCGCCCTTATCTTCCCACAGCACCTCGCCGTTGCGGTCTAGGTATGTGTTTACCGTCTCAGAAACTTTTAGTTCATCAAGTTGAATAGCGTCTAAGTCCTTCTTATAGTACAAGAACAATCCACCAATCCCAATAATACTTAGCAGGATTAATACGGCTAGAATTTTTGCAAAAGTTTTGAGTCCGCGCATTGAAAACCAATAGTGGAACACACGTTTTGGATGAAAATGCGCCAAAAATCTCTTCCACGGTTCCTTTGGTAGCGTGGCAAGATCTTCCGCTCTTTTACGAGCTTTTTTGTCGCGTTTAACTTTGCTTCTATGCACCAAACTAGCATACGTGCTAAGTCCCTTACTTTTGGAACGCGCAAGCAGACTCCGTTTTGGTGCTTTCGCAGTCTTTAACTTCTTGTTTTTTGAATTTTTAGCCGTTTTTTCCATAAACTCTTTTATTATACCACAAAACAGCAATTTTGGGACGTAAACCGCTTAGAATTACATTACTACGGCAAACTTGTTTTTGCCACGTTTTAAGATGGCCGGCGCATTTAATACCTTGTTTTCATCAGTGATTTTTTCGCCATTGGCAGATACTGCACCTGCGCTAATAAATTGCCGAGCTTCTTTCTTTGAACTTGCTAGTCCGGTACAGACCAAATCTTCTACTAATGTCGCAGAAATTGGTCGGACAGGTAGAATCTTTGAAGCATCTTCTATATCTTTTGCAGAATAGTTAGCATCTTTACTGAATAATTTTTCCGTCAACCCCTCTACCGCCTCAGCGGCTTCGGCTCCATGTACCACCTCTGTCGCGCCTCTTGCTAGCGCACGTTGCGCAATTCTTTGTTCTGGGTGTTCTTTGTGCTTCTTTAGGATTTCTTCCACTTCTTCTTTTTCTAGCACGGTATAGATTTTTAAGAGATATTCTACCGCTTCATCCGCCTGATTTAGCCAGAACTGATAAAAATCAAATATCGTCGTAAAGTTTCCTTGTCCATTATCCGAGCTTGCTAGCCATACTGCGTTACCTTCGGACTTGCCAAATTTTCTCCCCGTTACCGGGTCAATAATTAGAGGCGTAGACCAGACATTCGCCTCGGCATTCTCTAGTTTACGAATTAGGGAAATACCAGAAGAACAGTTGCCGTATTGGTCTGCCCCACAGAGCTGCAACTGGATTCCGTATGTCTTGTATAGGTGATAAAAATCATATCCCTGGATTAACGTATAAGAAAATTCCGCATAAGAAATCCCGCTTCCACCTTCTCCGATACGATTCTGGATAAATTTCCTGTCAAGAAGTTGCGTCATTGAGAACTGCTTGCCAACATTTCTTAAGAAATCAATGTAATTAATGTTTTTGAACCAGTCATAGTTGTCCACCATTACTACTTCATCGGTATTGATTACGCGTTTAATTTGCCCAGCAATACATTTCTTGTTGTGCTCCACCTCGTCCAAGGTCTTTAGCTCGCGTTCTCCGTTTTCTTTCGGGTCGCCAATCTGGCCTGTCGCTCCACCTACAAGAAGGTATGGACGATATCCGTGGCGTACAAAACATGCACACATCATCAGAGCCGCCAAATTCCCAATCGTCAGGGAATCAGCCGACGGATCCGCGCCCCAATAGAATGTTTTGTTCTCCATCGTATCTAATATGCTAGGGTCTTTGATGGTGGTTTCGGCGGTAAATCCGCGCCAAATTAGCTCTTCTGATAACTTCATAATAAGAGTATTATACCATAATAGTATGCTATAATCATCTTAAT
The DNA here is from genome assembly GCA_017455145.1 of Candidatus Saccharimonadota bacterium. Classification (GTDB taxonomy): domain Bacteria; phylum Patescibacteriota; class Saccharimonadia; order Saccharimonadales; family Saccharimonadaceae; genus Nanosyncoccus. The sequence goes on from JAFTBP010000008.1 coordinate 9,232, forward strand.
ACTTAAGTGGAGTAATTATGAAGAAAGTTTTAGCCTTTGATATTGATCAGACACTAAATGTCGCCAAGACCCCTGTTCCGGACGAAATTGCCGACCTCTTGAACAACTGTCTTAACTACTATCAGATTTGCCCTATCTCTGGCCAGAAATTTGACCAATTTTTAATCCAGATTGTCAACAGATTGGTTGAACGTGGTGCTACCCCTGAACAGCTCAAAAATCTCCATCTTTTTGTCGCTCAGGGCACCCAATACTACCGTTATACCGGCTCAGAATGGGAACAGGTTTATAACTATCCTCTAACAGATGAGCAAGTAGAAAAAATCACACACGCCATAGAAACCGCCGCAAAAGAACTAGGTTATTGGGAAGAAGATAAGCTAAAAGAAGGCGACGAAATTATTGAAAACCGCCTCTCTCAGGTCACTTTTTCTGCCCTTGGTCAAAAAGCTGGCACAAAGGAAAAATACGCTTGGGACCCAGATTGTAAAAAACGTGAAAAAATCGTCGCCCGTTGCAAAGAAATTGCCCCAGAATTTGACTATGAAATCGGTGGTACTACCTCTATTAACGCCATCACCCCTGGTATGAATAAGGAATTTGGTATGACCCATATGCTAGAAGAGTTAAAAGTCACAAAAGATGAGATTCTCTACTTTGGCGATATGACTCAGCCAGGTGGCAACGATTACCCTGTTGTTCAGATGGGAATAGATACGATTACCGTCAGAAGTCACGAAGATACCGCCTACGCTCTTCGCGGCATCCTTGGTGTAACAGAGAAGAAGTAGCCTTTTTCGGCATACAAAAGAAACTCCCGCTTTAAGCGGGAGTTTTTAGATACATATTTAGTTGTGTTGGATTAGCATTACGCTTTTGATTAAAACTGGTGAGTTCTGGTCTATGTAACGATAAGCGAATGTACTTCCAATGTAAAGTGCTAATATCATTATCCCTGTTAATAGTAAAACTATAAATTCTTTAATGCTTTCTAACATATAATCACCCCTTATCTGATATAAGCATAAGTTCTAAGGTTCTATGCTTACATTATATCACACTTATGCTAAAAAGTCAATACTACTAGTGCTATTATCTATTTTTAATGCAACCGTGCTATAATAAAATCATGAAAACTTATATCGTGGGCAACTGGAAGATGAATTTTACCATTGGTGAATCTTCCATCTATCTTCATAAACTTCTAAAACGCATCAGCCCAATAAAAGGCATCCAAATCGCTGTCGCGCCTTCTCTGATTGCGCTCCAGCCTCTGTCTCTTCAACTTGATAGAAAGAAAATCAAACTCTGCGCCCAGAACTGTTGCGCCAAAGATTTTGGCGCTTACACCGGTGAGACCGCTGTCGCTCAACTTCGTGGGTTAGTAGATTATTGTATTGTTGGCCACTCCGAGCGCCGTTATGTCTTTAACGAAACCGACAAAGACATCAGAGATAAAGTGTCTGCTTGTGTCCGCAATAATATCACCGCCATTCTCTGTATCGGCGAAACCGAATCTGAACGCACTTTTGGCGAGACTGCTGATGTTCTGCGCGACCAGCTTACCTCTGGACTTTCCGATATCGCCAAAGAGGATTTGGGCAAAATTATTATCGCCTACGAACCAGTCTGGGCTATTTCCTCTGTTAAAGGTGCTCGCGTTGCCGTCCCAGACGATATCTCCGCCAGTATTGACCTAATTAGAAAACACCTAAAAGACACCTTCGGTAAGGACGCCGAGAACGTTCCTGTTCTCTATGGTGGCAGCGTCAACCCTTCTAATTGTGGCGCCTATCTCACTATCCCAGGGGTAAACGGCTTACTCATCGGTGGCTCTTCCTTGATTGCTGATCAATTTATTGATATAATTGACATAGCTAAAAGAGTTAAATAATGCCAAGATACATTGACTTTGTTCCAAAGCGTCCTCGTTCCGCCGTTCCGGCTCGTCCTACTGTGCCCGAAAAAACTGAAAAGCCTATCTTGAGAACTACTCCAAAACCAGTCTCAAAACCTAGCCCAAAACCTACTTCAAAACCCACCCCGAAACCTGTTCCAAAACCAATCGCAAAAACCGTCAAAAAGACCACAGTTACAGTTACCACGAACGCCATCCCACGCCGTCGTACTGTTGCCCCGCGCGGTCTCCGCATTGATTTTGCTCGCCCTGCTAACCGTCCAGTTGTTCATAAAACCCCTGCCACTCACCCAACTCCTCGTCCGGTCGCAATTTCTCATCACGCTCCGGCTCCTGCCCCTACTAAACCTGTCAAACCCGCCCCTCTTTCTATCAAAATTTCCAGAAAACCCACGCGCGCTCCAAAACCCACCCCAAAACCTACCCCTGTCGTAGAGCCAGAGGAATTTGACGATTTTGCCGGTTTTGATGATGTTGAGCCTCTAATGAGCGACGACGATCTTTCTCTCGCTCTTGCCGGTTTTGTTGATGACGACTCTACTCCGCCTCTGACGGATAGTTTATCCAAAGAAGTCAATGATTTTGAAGACGAACTAGACGCCCTAGATGAACTAGATATCTTATCGGACGTAGAGGCGGAAGCTGAGGATTTCGTTGAGGAGCCAAAGCCACTATTTGATAGCACTCCCAAAAAGAAACCATTCGCCCCACTAGGGGATCGTTCCCGGTTTATTACCTCTGTTAGCGTAGAGAAACGTCCTCTTTCTAGTACCGCCTCCGCCGCCTCTGCTGCCAGTGCTATTAAACCTGCCCCTGTTAAACCTACCAAATCTGCCAAATTCATCAAGCCTATTAAGTCCGCCAAATCCACTAAACCCAATAAATCTACCTCTGCTGAACGTCGCGCCCCTGTCATTTCCACCCCAGAACCAAAGTCTCATAGCTTTGCTATGACCCTGGCCATTATCTTGACTATTATACTCGGGGCTGGACTCGGCGCCGTAGTTTATCTCGCCTTCTTCCAAGAATAGCCCTATCTTGTAAACAGCATTGCAAAAGCCCCCATTTCTGGGGGCTTATCTATTTGCATGACTTTTGGAACGGACCTTATTGTATCAGTTGACTGACTCCTTCTGTATTTACTGCAATAAGCATCTTTCTTTGGTGCGTCCACTGTCCGCACTTCTGCGAATACTATTCCTAAGTCCTAATGTTCAATTTATAAGGCTAATTATTTAATCTTATGCTTACATTATATCACACTTATGCTTAAAAGTCAATACGCTTATGCTAAAATCTATCTCGTTAATGCTTAAAACAGAGAAAGATACAAACAAAAAACAGCCACTTTTGGCTGTATATGTGGTGCGGGTAGAGAGAATCGAACTCTCATCCCAAGTTTGGAAAACTTGTATACTAACCACTGTACTATACCCGCTAGATGGGGCGGGTGACTGGAATCGAACCAGCGACCTTCTGGACCACAATCAGACGCTCTAACCAACTGAGCTACACCCGCCATACTGGAAATTATAGCATACAGATAGGGCTTGTCAAGATAAATAGTGTTTTACGCGTCCCCTAGTAACAATGGGGGCCGACCGGTGTGCTGAAAGCGCTGTTTACTTTGGTAGCCCCGTCTGTGCTCTTGGCACTTGTGGCGCCCGTGCATCTCCTAGCACTACCCCTGGTGTCTTTGTATCTTGTCCGCCAGCATTAAACTGTCTCTTTCTGTCTGCTAGGCTTGCCATCCCAGTCTCTTTTTGCCCCTGCGAATCTGTACCTTCGCCATATCTTGGCCTCTCGTATACTCGGGCCCTCTCACCTGGGCGCAGTTTGCTTGCTATCTGGGAACTGCCATATCCCCGTACAAATTTCCGCGATTCATCAATCGCCCTTCTTGCCTCAAAACTCGCTACGCTAGAAGCCCCAAATCCCTCTCTATTCTGCGCTTTAGCATATCCCGAAGAATGTTTAAAATCTGATCTGTCTTGGTGTCTGGCGGCGTAATCTGCTGCTATTTTCATCAAATTCATAGCCTTATTATACCACGAGAATAAGCATTAGAATAATGTCCTTATACTTGACAAAAATAAGGATGTGTGCTATAATGGACGCCACAATACCATATTGTAGCTAACAAAATTAGAGTACATTTACAAATAAGGAGGAATTTGATTATGTCAAAAAAGAATCTTTTAGACAAGGCTAAAGAGATCCTTGGCGCCGCTCCGGCGGACGAGATTGCTGAAGAGCTTGAAAGCTCAGAAGCTGAGAGCACTGAAGAGGAAAAAGAATCTGCCAAAGACGAAAAGCCTGCGAAAAAGACTAAAAAAGAGTCCAAGACAGAAGAACCTAAAGAGGAACCCGCTACAGAGGAAACTGCTAAAGAGGCTATTGAAGAAGATTCCGTAGAAGAAACTTCCGAAGAGCCTGAAGAACCTAAAGACGAGCGCTTAACTCGTGAAGAGGCTGATGAAATTTCAGCTAAAATCATTGAGGAAGCCCTTGCATCTGAGGATGACACAGAGAAACCCGCAAACCCCGCACCTGAGAAACAGCCCAAGGAGGCGAGAAACGATATGAGAGACAGAAAATTTTATGACAAAATCTCTGATAAAATATTTGACTTTGACAGAGGCTTAGAAATGGCCCCCGAGCTCAGAGATTGGGTTATGAGCGCAATAGAGGACGACAGAGTTCTCTCTGCAGACTTTGCGCGCAAGGTTCTCCCCAAAGTTTTGGAGAAGAATCCTGAGCTTGTTGAAGACGCAATCCGTGAAGCTAAGAAGGCAGAAAATAACAAATTTGTGCCTTTCGCAGTACTCTTTACTAATGTTAAAGACACCGAAGATAAAAACGAGTACAAGAGCTTCAAAGAGGCTTGCGCAACTATCCAGAAAGAGATTGACACCTATGGTGTTGATCCTCTAAAGGTGTTCAAGGCCTTCTATAGAAGAATCGACGCAGAGGGTAACTTCGGTGATAGAGTTTCCGTAGAAGAGGTCGAGAAGTACGTTGACAAATTCAACGGCGACAAAGTTGCGCTCAGAAAGAAACTTCATCTCCCCAAGAGGGAAAAGAAGCCCGAACAGGCTAACCAGCCTGAACGACCCAAGAATCAGTCCAAAAAAGGCAAGAAGCCTAAGAAAGCCGACAACAGTGGTAACCCTGCTCCTGATAATGCTGGCAAGGCTGCCACTTAACACCTCCTTATTGATGCTCCCTCCGTTTGGGAAGAGAGTATGCACACAATATTCAATTAGGAGGGAGCAATATGGTATTGGCCCCGCGTTTATCGCGGGGCTTTTTAATGCTAAAAATAGCATAATCAACATAAAAACTACCATTACCAATATGCTTTTTACCACTAGAATTTTCAGAAAAAGCATAAATTTTATAAAAAATCAAGCAAAAATGCTTATTTTTGTACCTTAAACATTTTGCCACCCCTGTTACAAGCATAACCAAAATATGTTTTTACCATTGACTTTTTAGCGTAAGTGTGATATAATGGAATCAGTCTATTGGGAAGAGTTGCAAAGCACCATCTCAGTGACGACCATTAAAATCGAATCATCCCAGATACAAATGTATCTGGAAGTGTGCTTATTCAACTCTCTTTTACAGGAGGGTTGACCTCCTGTTTACATACATACCATATGAAAAATAGGAGGTAATCAATATGTTAGATCAAATAACCATTCTTGACGTAATTGTAGTAACAGTTTTAGGCTCGGCCTTTGGGCTTATTTCTGCCCAGGTAGCCAATGATTCTTCAAAGGAAACTCATCATGGAAAACCGCTCGCATCTTGGGTTTGGGTGTCCTACATCCTGATAAACGCCATTTTTGGAGCAATTTTCCAGTGGGTAAACCCCTGGTTCTATGCAGCTCTACTTTTAGTAGTCGCATTTTTCCAGGCAGTCAACCTTGAAGGAAGAAAACGCAGAATCAGCTGGCATATCCTAACTGCATTCTATGCGTTTCTCTTGATTCTGTCAGTGGTTTACCACAGAACGGAAAACAAATTTAGTCCACTTTGGCTTTTCTGGCTCATTCCAATTATCCTGCCATTTATCTGTAGCGTATTTAGCGCTCACAGAATCCAAAAATTGGTAGACAAGAAGAATGAAAAAGAAAGAGGCGCTCTAAGGAAAAAAACGCTAGGTGTTGACACGGTTGGCTTAGCCATTTCGTGGGGAGCCATAGCGATTCTTTTCTTAAGTATCGTAGTTCTTGCACTCATCTAAAAAGGAGGTGAGAGATATGAAGAAACTAACAACTAGCCTAATCGTCATTCTGGCGATTATACTAATTTGTCTCGGCCTCTACAAAATCCCGAAGATTATGTCTAGAACCGAGCAACCCGAAGAAGAGGTTATTGAAACCGTAGCTACCGAAGAGGTTACCGTAGAGAATCCCGGCGAAGCCGCCGAAGATTCTGACAGTGCTTCAGAAGTTGTAACTGAGGAAGCGGCAGATAATCCTGCCGAAGCTAGCACGTACGAAGACATTCGTGATGAAGATCCGGATATTGATAGCGACGAGTTGGCCTATGCTGAAGATTTGAGCGAAGAAGATGTTGAAGCTTTCAAGACTTTTCTTGAAGAACAGCCCGACATTGATGAAGGCGCGGTTAAGGATTTCTTTACGAACCACCCTCAGTTTAACGGTTATAGGAAAGATCCTGACGGAATATTTATGCCGCCGCTTACCTATAATAGCCTTCAGGTTACCGATGACGAGAGACCTTATGCCTCCGTTAAGGCTGGTCTCCAGAAGGATAAGAAGCCCATTGATGATGCGGTATCCTATCCTTTCAGCCTCACGAACGAGCAGGTACAGAAGATATTAGCGGCAAAAAGCGGCGCAAAGATTGATTTCTCTGAAGAGGAATTAGAGGCTTGGCGTATGGAGCTTTTCCGCGAATTCTTTGAGAATCCGATTCTCTTTGAATCTTGGATGAGACTCGTTACATCCCAGAAAATCGGTGAGGATACAAGTCTCATCGATCACTGGAAAGCCGGCAGAGAGTATATCGACCTGACCGACACTGCTAGAGCAGAAGGCAAAGGCATTAATATCTGGCTCCGCAAGGTCAATGGCATTTACTATACCAATAAGGACTACCAGAAATATGTCATTGCTCTAATTGAGCTTCTCTGGCCGAGGGAAACCAAAGCCGAGGTTCTGACTGCTAAAGCGGGTGATCACTACCACCTTATTGCCGGAGATTTCTCTAGTATGAGACAGGCTACACCTGCTAATTATGAGGAAACGTTAGCGTCTATGACGTTTACGTTCTACCTCAAGAATGGCAAGGTTGGCATTAGATTTGGCGCGAACTTCCGTGACAAACGTCCCGAAGTTCTGAATTTGACAACCACGTCAAAGCCAAAGAAGACCGCTAAGAAAAAGACCTCTACCCCTAAGACGCAGACTACTCAGCCTGCTACTCCTCAAACTACGCCACAGCCGGCGTCAACACCCGAGACTCAGCCGAGCACTCCGGCAACACCCGAGACTCAGCCGAGCACGCCTTCAACTCCCGACACAACTCCGAAACCGGACACTACGCCTGAAACGGAGAAGAAGAAGGAAGAGAAGCATCCTGACGAAGGTTCCGCTTCTCAGGGCAATGCCGACACGGGTGGTGGACAGAATGACGATCCCGGACCGGGACCTCAGAAACCCGACCAGGGCAACAGTCAATCTGACAAAGTTCCGGATTCCCAGTATCAGCAGGGCAACTCCGAATCCCATGATGATGGCCATCATGATGAAGGGCCCAAGGCTGACAATACTGACAATGGCAAGGCTCCAGATCCCGATCCCATTCCGGTACACGATACCGATGTTGGTGGAACCGGCGACTCTGCTGGCGAAAATAATGGCGCCATGGTTGAGCCCCCTGTTGACTAATTAGCACACTTAGCTCTTTTATATCCCAGAGCCTTCGGGCTCTGGGAATCCCAAAAAATCCAAGAATTTGCATCTGAGACGATTCGATTTTAACCTGGTTAAGACGAAAATTAAAAATTCGGCTAGCAAAATAATTCTAATAATTCTTTTTTGAAAGGAGAATTTTTATGAAAAATATTATTAAGACTGCCTCCGCTGTCTTGGCTGTAGCCGGGATTATCGGAGTCAACGTCGCTCCTGCTGTCATGGCTTGGGGTGACAACTCTGGCAACGCCTCTGGCCGCCAGACTTATACGCTCACTAACTGTGATGCTAACTATACTACCTGTAACATTGAGCCAACTCTTGGCGACAAAGTTACTTTTAACTCTATCACTAACAACCCAGAAATTGGTGGTGATGAGCGCAACTTCGTTGGTGCTCGTCTAAATACTGGTATTAACTCCGGTAAAGCCAACAAATGGAATGCTAATGAAATTACCGTTGAAGATGGTAAGGAATACCTTGTCCGTCTTTACGCACACAACAACAACCCTAACGGCGAAAACGGTATGGCTAAGGATGTGACCCTTCACTTTACCCTTCCTACCCAGGCTGGTACAGAACTTTCTGTCCAGGGTTCTATTGACTCATCTAACGCAAACCCAACTCGTGTTTACGACGATGTAGTCTTTAAGAGTGCCGACGGTCGTGCTTTCTACCTTGATTACATTGAGGGTTCTGCCCTTTATGAAAACAACGGTGTTGGCGCTAACGGCGGTATCAAACTTTCCGATAATATTATCACCAGCAACGGTGTTAAAATCGGATACAACGCCCTTGATGGTAACATTCCGGGCTGTTTCAAGTACGATTCCTATACTACTATCGTAGTTAAGGCTGTCTATCTTGATAACTCTTACACTGTTGAGAAAACTGTTCGTAAGATCGGTGATTCTGACAAAACCTTTAAGGATACAGTTGATGCCAACGTTGGTGACACTGTTGAATATCAGATTCACTACAAAAACACCTCTACCGAGCACGTTGATAACGTGATGGTAAAAGATATTCTTCCAAACAATATGGAGTATATCGCTGGTACTACTAAACTTTACAACACTACTAACCCTAACGGCGTAGTCGTTAATGACGATACTATTACTACTACCGGTATCAACATTGGTGGCTACAACGCTAACGGTGACGCTTACATTCGTTTCCGCGCTAAGGTTGTAGATAAGAACATGGTTTGTGGTACTAACAAACTAGTTAACTGGGGTCAAGTTGGTGTGGGTAAAACCACTCTTCAGGACAATGCCTTCGTTATGGTAAACAAGACTGAAGGTTGTAACTCTACTCCAACCCCTACTCCAGATCAGCCAAAAGAGGATAACAAAGTTAGCGAACTTCCTACTACCGGTCCTGCTTCTATCGCAGCTGGTGTAGTTGGTGCTGGCTCCGTTATTACCGTTGCTGGCTACTACATTGCTAGCCGTAAGTCTTTACGCTAATTGACCGCCTCTAAGGTAATAGGGTGGTATCTGGGCGGTGCTAAGCAACTAGCCTAACAAATCAAAAAGTCCCCATTCTGGGGACTTTTTGATGCTAAATTATGATTGTTTTTAGAAAATGCTTATGGTATAATAGCCCCAAATGGATCCAAAACAAACAGAAGGTCAAAACAGTGGTCCTGGCAATGCTCCTGCCGGGGGATTTTCATTCTCTAGCGAGCCTAATAACACCACGAATAATCCAGGCGCTAATCCTAGCGTCCTCTCTACAGGCGCCAAAGTCACTCGCGCCATAGCAGACCTGAACAGCAGCAGGAAATCCGCTACCCAGAATTCGCCTTTTGCCAAGCACCAGTTCCAAAAAGTCGCTCCGCGTACTGGTGATATTCTAATTGACCCATCCGGCAACATCATCACGGAAGAACCAAAGAAGGGCATTAATCGTGGTCGCCTCATCCAATTCGGCTTAATTTTCGGCGGTATCGCCTTAGTGGCTTTGGTTATTTTTACAGTGGTAATGGTAATCAATAACAAACCAAAAGACACAAAAAAGGCTACGCCAGTCGCACTTAGCTACCAAGAAGCCTTCAACCGCTACGCCAATTGGATGATTTCCGGCGAGGACTCAACGGAAGAACCAGCGAATATTGACGAGTTTGGTCCATATTATTATGCCTACGCTATATTTGAGCAAACTGATGGCAGGATAGACTACGTAAAAACTGCCAAAGATTATTATGATGCGTTCTATTCCGCTTTTAGTAATTCAGAATTAGCATCATACATTAATCTTAGCAGTACTGTTGAAGCTAGTAACGATAACCTAACTTTCTACTTAAGTTATCTCGAAGATTATAATTTCTCCGACGACGACCTTCTAGAAAAATATCTTGGCGCTGGTAGCGAACTCAAAAACGAGCTAAACGGTATTTATGACGTCTTAGCCGAGCAGGGCGATTCCGCTTCGGACTTTGTCGAATTTGCCAGGCAACGTGGCGGCATCATTGTAGACTGGTTTGATTTGTTGAATTCTAATAACTGTATCATAGATGAAACTATTGACTATACTTGCCAGTCCAAGTTGTTGAATAGTTCCGCCCCCGCTAAAGAAATGAACCAAAAACTTAACACTCTAAAGACTAGCATGGATAGAAGCATCAGTGTTATCACGAACCAGTTAATTCTAAGTGTCAGCACTATCTATAGCGAGATGCAACAACCTACAGAAGAAGAAACTTATAGCGAAGCTCCCGTAGACGTTCCGCCAGAAGACAACAATACGGAGAGTAATACAGAGAATAACATAGAAGATAATACGGAGGGGCCAGAAAATGAAGAAAGCTAGAATAATTATCGCTTCATTAGTTCTTGCGACAGTAGCAATTTTTACTGGTATTTTCTCTACCGTCTCGGTTAGCGCTGACGACCAGCTATACGACAAAAACTGGATTTCCAAGAAAGCTCTCGTCTCTGCACTCTACACTTGCTACAATGGCCACATGAACTCCCCAGTCCACGTTGGCTCTAATGCTGACGTCTATCAATTCCAAGATTTAGCCAAGAACGATAATACCGCGGTTGGCGCACTCCCAACTGGCGCCGGATCGAGCTCGCTCACTTGTAAACAGGCATTAAAAGAAGTTCTAAGCAGAAGTGGCACTAGTGATGGCTTAAACTCTGACGATCCAGCCCAGCAAGGCGAATTTCTCAAAAAGGTTGGTTATACTCCTACTGGCAAAAAAGATAGCGTACAATGTAATCGTGTAACATTTAATGTTTCTAGATATCTTAACGATGGAACAGTGGATGGCGCGGTTTCTTCGTTTACATACAAAACAGCCAAAATCTGCGCCAGAGTCGACGAGAGTGGCAATCTTATTGATGGGAAGATGTATGTAGAAGGGTCGTCCTCGGGTCTAAGTAACGGGGCAAAAGATCCGTACTTGCTTACTACTCAGCCTAGTACAGGATTTATTACTGTGTTATACAATGCGGCGGACGGCAACACTATGGGGCCACAAGAAGTCGGCTGTTCCAAGGGGGAGAATTTTGCTAGCTCTTGTCTCTCTAAGTTCAAGCTAAACACCGTAACTATTCCGACGGAGAATGGAACTAGATACTGGATGTACGCCAAAGGCAATCTAGAAACTACTACAAGTAAAAGCGTTGACAATGAATTTGCCACTAACGCGGCCGGTGGTAAAACTGCTGCCCAAAACCTCCTTGGTACGACTACCAGTTCATTTGTTCCAGCAGAAATAATTAGTCTTTACCAAATTTACCTCAACGAAAATGCTACAGCCATGATTTGTGGCGTTCCGGACGACAAAAAGGACCAATTTGTTGGTAACGGCTATAGAGACATAAAGGTCAACCTAGAGAAAAACGGTGAGACTAAGTCGAACTGTTATGTTAACATTTCAGACAAAGATTTTATCGGTTTTAACGGCAACGATTGGTACAAGACGGTTAGCGTTACGGATATCCTAAACTATCTTGCTTCTCACTCTGTGGATGGTGCATGGGCTTCTAGTGTAGTAGACGCCAACTTCTCTATGTATGGCGAAGAGGATGAGAGCGCCGGCGGTGGTGGCGACAGCGCTGCGGCTGCCAACACTGATGATGTTGACTGTTTCAACTCTGCCGGTGCGCTTGGTTGGATTCTCTGCCCAATCATTAGCTTCGTCCAGGATACAATTACGAGTATTTATGATAGCATCGTTTCCAACTTCCTCGAGGTCAACGCCAAGAGCTACGAAATCGGTGGTAACGTTTATAAGGCTTGGCAAATTTTCCAGTCCTTCGCAAACATCATCTTTGTCATCGTATTCCTAATCGTTATTTTCTCCCAGGTAACTGGATTTGGCATCGACAACTTTGGTATTAAGCGTATTCTGCCAAAGCTCATTGTGGCTGCAATCCTAATTAATTTATCGTATATTATTTGTCTACTTGCGATAGATCTGTCTAACATTCTCGGCGTAGGGTTAAACTCGCTCTTCGCTAACATTCCTGTCGAAGTAGAGGGCCTTAGCGCTAGCAGTACTGGCGCGGCCGCCATTTCATCCGTTATGACTCTGGCCGTAGGTGGTGCAGTTGGAGCTCTCGCAGTCGGAACCGTAGGTCTTTGGGGTGCAGTTATCATCATTCCGCTCTTCTTGGGCTTGCTTGCTACCCTCCTTGGCGTATTGTTCTTCTTCATTATCCTTGGCGTCAGACAAGCAGCCATAGTTATCTTGGTAGTCATTTCGCCTGTGGCATTTGCTTGCTATATGTTACCAAACACTAAGAATATCTTTAGTAGGTGGTTCAAAGCCTTTGAAGGCGCACTCATCGTCTACCCAATTTGTGGCGCACTCATGGGTGGTTCCGCCTTTGCTAGTAGCGTCCTTATGACTCTTGACGTTGGCTTCCTCGGCAAACTTATCGCTATGCTAGTCGGCGTAGTTCCGTTCTTCTTTATTCCAACGTTGCTTCGCAACTCTATGAGTGCTATGGGTAACATTGGGGCCAGGATTTCTGGTTTCGGCCAGGGTGTAAGCAGAAGGCTTACTGGTGCTATTGGTAATTCTGACACCGCCAAAGAAATGCAACTCCGTATGAATGCTGGCGTTGATGCAAAAGGTAATGCCAACTGGCTCGGTCGTCGCCGTATGGATATAGCGGAAGGTCGCTCTATCTTTAGCAGAGTCCCTGGCATGAAAGGCATGAATCGTCGCGCTAGTGCTAGAGCTCGTGGCGCTTATGCTAAATACCTTTCCGACCAACAGCGTCAAGAAAATCTCAATAGCCCAGATTTCTTCCAGAAGTACCAACGCTCTCAAGAAATGGCCACAGAGAAAGAAGCGCTTTCTACGGAAATGGATATTGTTAATGATACTACGCAGAAAGGTGAAGCTCAGGGCGAACTCTTTAGTATGTATGATAATGCTGTTGCCTCTGGTAACGTCATGCGTGCTCGTGCTATCGCAGAAATTGCTGGTCGTCGCAAAGATACAGCTAACGCATTTATTCAAAAGTTTAAGACCGACTCCGCAAACGGTGTTTACGAAGGTCGCGAAGATGTTCTTAGTAAAGTTGCAAAGCAAATTGCCACGGGTGATAATAGCAAGAACTACCGCGCCAGCAACGCTATGGGCTTTGAGTATGCGTCACAAATTACTCAGGGTAATGATGCTGTAAAGGGCTCAAACGGCGGAACTATGAACTACGGACAATGGAGTTCCAATACCGACAACGTCCACTCTGCTATTGACCACCATGTCACAAATGGTTCCGAAATGTATGGACAGAGCAACGCTTCTCTCCGCGAACTTGGTAAACTTGCCTCTTCCGAAGATAAGGCTATGCTTGGCAATCTCGCTCTCCGCGCCGAGCAAGAGGGACGCGAAGGTGGCGCATACGACGTTACAAAAGAAGCTGTTATGCACGAGCTCCAGCAACACGCCACAAATAGTGGTAGCGCTCAACCAGGCGGAGTATTTAACGTAAGAGGTGGCAGTCACGCTATGCAACCAGATCGCCCAACTAATAACGGCCCGATTCTGCGCGCAGCCAATGGCGCCCCAATCAATACTCGTCGCATCAGTACTGCCGAGCAAGAACGCCTCCAACGTCGTTATAGAGAGAGAGTCGGCAACGGTACTGCCTCTATTGGAGAAATGAATGCACTAGATAAGCTTGACCAGGCCCAGCAAGCTCGCAAAAATGAAGAAAAACCAAATAATAATAGCCAGGCCTAGCTCCGTCTAGGCCGGCCGCGTCGCCACTCTGGCTAGATTATGGTATAATATTTTTGCATGCGCCCGTAGCTCAGCTGGATAGAGCGTCAGGTTCCGGTCCTGAAGGTCAGGGGTTCAAATCCTCCCGGGCGTACCAGGTATTCTAGCAGGGCAACACCCTGCTTTTATGGTATAATATAAAAAGTATGATTATTAAAGAAAATGTTCCATTATCAACCCTCACTACTATGCGTCTAGGCGGAAACGCCCGGTATGTTTATGAAATCGAAGGTCTAAAAGATATTCCAGAAGCTTTTAATTTTGCAAAAAACAAAAATCTTCCAGTTTTTATGCTTGGTGGCGGCGCTAATACTATCGCCACGGATGAAGGTTTTGATGGTGTAGTCATTATTAACAAAATCAAAGGCATTGAAGTTATCTCCGAGACATCCGACGAAGTTGTCGTGCGCGCTTTTGGTGGCGAAGTATGGGACGATTTTGTGGCCTGGACAGTAGACCGTGGCTATTCTGGTATAGAAGCTATGAGCAAAATCCCCGGAACTGTTGGTGCAGCTCCCGTCCAGAATATTGGTGCTTATGGGCAGGACGTCTCTCAGGTTATTGAAAGCGTAGAGGCCTATGATACTAAGACTTCCGAGCTGGTTGTAATCGGACGTGAAGATATGAAAATGTCTTATAGAAGCACAATTTTCAATACCGGAAAAGATGCTGGTAGGTATTTCATTGTTGCTGTTACCTTTGTTCTAGAGAACGAAGAATATATTGAAGGCCCACTGTATGGCTCTCTTCAGAAATATTTAGACGAACATAATATCACAGAATATTCGCCAAAAAACATTCGCGAGGCAGTTTCTGCTATTCGCGCAGAAAAATTACCAGATCCAGCTACTACCCCTAGCGCTGGAAGTTTCTTCAAAAACATCTACCTAAGCGACGAAGAAGCAGAAGAAGCCAAAGCAAAGGGAATTAAGGTCTGGGAAAAACCAGATGGCAAGAAAATGATCAATTCTGGATACCTAATTGAATCCGCCGGTCTTAAAGGTAAGCTACTACACGGTTTCCGCGTGTCGGACAAAGCGTCGCTTGTGCTTATTAACGAAAGCGCCCATGCTTATTCCGATCTCGCTAGCGCTAAAAAAGAAATCATTGATACCGTTCGCGAGAAGTTTGGATTTACACTGGAACAGGAGCCGGTAGAAATTCCTGCAAAATCCGCCAAGAAAGGCTCCACTAAATGAAAGAGCTAAACGGTCGCGAACTCGCCGGATTCGTTAAGGAACGCCAGGCATATTTAGTACGCTCCCTTCGTGGGCAGAAGATTTTTCCAAAGCTTCTAATCATCCGCGATAGTGATAATCCTGTCATCGTAAAATACGTTAACCTTAAAAAACAATACGGCGAAGACATCGGCGTCACCGTAGTCGACAAAAAAGTTTCTGAAATTTCTGAAGCTTGCGACGTCGTCCAAATGGCAAATACCGACAAGTCTATTTCTGGTATTATTGTTCAGCTTCCGCTTCTAGACAAAGACCGCACGGATGAAGTCGTGAATCTTATCGCTCCAGCAAAAGACGTGGATGGCCTGTCGCAAGTCGTTGCTCCAGAAAAACGTATTTTTGAGAGCGCTACTGCCACAGCGATTAATTGGTTACTCGCCGGGCATGGCATAGAACTAGCCGACAAAAAAGTTGCCCTTGTTGGCCGTGGTCGCCTAGTCGGTGCACCGCTAGAACGTATGTGGAGGAATTCTGGCGTAGATGTTACGGTTTTCCGGCACGATAGCGACTTGTCTCTGCTAAAAGATTTTGATGTTGTTGTTTCTGCCACAGGCGTTCCGCATCTTATTAAGAGTGAAATGGTTAGTCCCGGTGCGGTTATTGTTGATGCCGGTACAGCTAGTGAAGGTGGCGTATTAGTTGGCGACATAGATGATGAAGTGCGTAAGCGTTCAGATATTTTTGCGATTACTCCAAAAATCGGTGGCGTTGGCCCGCTCACAGTGAGTGTCTTGTTTGAGGATGTAATTGTCGCTGCAGAAAAAGCCTAAGCATTTTTATAAAAGCCACAAGTGTTATAATTATTAGTATGAACGTTTTAGAATATTCTAAGGGTGTAGAACGCCTAGTTGACCCTATGGAAGTAGGTAGGGTGCTATATTACCAAACCAAAATGAAACATTTGCCAGTTTGGCTCCAAAAGAAAATTGTCACCAGCTCCGCCAAGAAAGCCGACAAAATGCCATTTGTAGTAGAACCATATTGTACATTTCTTTTTTACGAAATCAACGAGCCAGACAAAATCCAAAAATATCTACCAGATGACTTTGTTCCAGCAAAATCTGCGATTTTTGAAGGAGATACAGAAAAATACTATGGCATAGTGTCTATGTTTAGAATCCATACTAGCGTCTTTTGGGGTGCTAGGACTGAGTTTTATTTGGTAGCAAAAAACACTAAGACAGACCTGCTTTCTTGGATTATGATGGACTATCTTAGCGATACAATTTCTTATGATGAAAAACACGGTCTTCACTCTCCTGATTCTCGCGGTGTAGTGATGACAACTACTTGCGAAGGCGATTTCGTCTGCAATATGGAAAGTTCCGATGGTAGAAAATCAATTTTCTGCGAAGCGAACTTAAATAAATCTAAGATGCGTCCACTAGATCAAAAACTTTGGATAGAAGGCAACACTTCTATTGCTTATGGCAGACTTGCCGGAGAGCCGGACGGAGATCTTTTTTCGCTTACCTTTTTCCCAGAAGAAATGAAACAAGCCCTAGAAATTCCGTTATCCGATGTTCGTATCGCCAAAATTACTGGCGACATTAGTAAAATCAAAGGCACTCTAGAACGCGCCGCTACTTTTCCGTTTGCACAACATATGCTGTCGGATGCGCCTGGCATGAGCACGCATTATGGCTCTGAAGCCTTGCTTCGCGAAGCCGTAGAGAAAGTTAATTTTAAGAAAATTAATACACTAAATAAAGCAAAACGCTAAATATTTTTTCGTAAATTCTCTCTGTTGAGATTCCCGTTTTTGCGAGTTTTCTCTATAACTTTCCTAACGTTCTTATTAGTTGGAGAGACGCCTTTTTGTTGCATTTTCTTTGCAACTTCTCGCCCTAGCATAGACTCTTCTTCCGAAAATACACACCCACAATACTTTTGCATATATAACCCTGCAGCGCGCGCTTCTTCTTGGCCTTCTTGCCAACCTTCTCTAAAATCATGATAGAGGAAATTAACTCTATATTCTTTCGCTAAGTGTTCCATTAAATCTTTTATGATGTCATGTTGTTGATAAATACTATATAGAAGGGTTGTAGATACGGCGTCGTACCCATTCTCTTTTGCATACTCAAAAACTTTTTTGAGGCGTTTTGGATAGCAATAATTTTGGCAACGCAGGAGCAATGCTTCCTCCAGGTCGTGCGGATTAGCACTAGAATTTTTAAAAATACCACAAACGAATTCATCTAAACCATAAGTATCTTCTAAGATTAGTTTTACCTTTTTGTCATCAGCATACTGTTTCAAGCAATCTCTTCGCGCTTTGTACTCTGCGTATGGATGAATGTTAGGATTATACCAAAAAAGCGTTGGCTCTATGCCTTCTTCTCGCAACGTCTTAATGCAATAGACGCTACACGGCGCACAACAGGTATGAAGTAAAAGTTTCATAGGGATATTATAACAGGTGTATGCTATAATAAAAGCATAATTGCTAAGGGTGGCCTTATTATCAACATTTTAATCGCTATAATAAATTAAACGATATTAAAAAATGCCCCAATGGCTGGGGTATTTTTTTATTGTTTTTATTATGCGTTCGCTTCTGCGCGGAGCTTTTTGAATTTCTTTGATTTACTATCTAGCTCTTCCAAATCTGCCTCAGAAATAGTTTCGTTCTTGCCGGACTCAATAAAGTTGCGAAGCACGCCAACAAGGATGAACGGGCGGACGAATGTTGAGTGGATAATACCCCACATTACTACGCCACCAATGCCAGAAATGATAAGCTGAAGATTTTGTGCGTTGCCGAGTATTGTAAGTTTTCCACTCTCATCACTCATAGCCATATTAGAGAACTCATTAGCAAGTGCCTCAAATGCGCCAGGAAATGCTAAGGTAATTAAGTAGAAAATTCCAAAGAAAACGCCGCCAATTAGAACGAACGATAAAATGCTAATCCCAAAAATCCTTCCTAGGTTTTTAGCCAAAGTTTTTCCGTGCTTAAAGAATAATACACCGCCTTCCAGGGTAGCTTTTGTAGCGCTTTTGTCTTTGCGATAAAATACCCAGCCTAGACAGCAATCGCATAAGTAGTTTACGATAGTTTGGATAATACTAGAAATCGTTCCACCAACGGCGCCCCCGTTATCGCCACCAACAGCCTGCCCGACAGCGGTAATTCCACGGCCAATCTCACTAAAGATTCCTTTGATTATACTAGTTACTGCATAATATGCTGCTACGGTTAGGAATCTTTCTTTGACGATTTGCTTACCTTCAGCATAGACATCGTCTGGCAATTTACCATCAGTAATACCCCTGGTCATCATTGCAATTTGTCCCGCCTTAAACACATAGGAAACAAAATGCGACGCGATTGCTACCGCGACAATTCCAATAATTACACCAATCGCTAATCCGACCAGCCCTGCACTTGCTAGCTTCTCGGCCAAGAAAAATCCCGCCGCTCCGGCTATGATAATGACAATAAATGACATCATATCCCAAGCTAGTCGCCTAAGGGAAAATGTCAAAGTTTTCTTATAGATTTCTTTGTTGTCCATAAAATCCTTTGTTAATATTTATGGTTATTATATCACGGTATAAAGTGTGATAATATAATACCAAGGAATAACTATGGAAAAGATGATAAAATCATACGAACAATTTATTGAGAAAAAGGCTAGCGAGAAGCTTAGCGACGCTAACAGAGGAGAATTAGCAGAATATCACAGAGAAATGGTGACAAATTTCCAACATGAGAGGCTGATTCATTTACTGATTATGCTATTTTTTATAACGGTAGCGCTTATTTTGCTTGGCATCTTGGCTTGGAGTATTATTATGTATGGATTCATTCTAGAAATGCTTGCTTTTTATATCATGACTGGCATTGTGACGATTCTCGCTATTGCTTATGTTAAGCATTATTACTTTCTAGAAAACCATATCCAGAATCTATACAAGTATTCCGCTAAGCTTCGCGGATATAAGGAGGAAAAATAAAATGGACGACTACGACGACGATTACGAGAATGACCTTGACGATGAATATGATGAGGATGATGAGGACTTTGACGGCGACATGGACGACTATGGCGACGACGAAATCGACGAAGACCGCCTGCGCAAACTAGAAGAACTAGGTAGCCTAGACGGCCAACAGGATGGCATTTCTGGCTCGTGGTACACGGGATATGGTATGTCTGTCGAAGACCTGGATGATTTATCAGACGAAGAAAAAGACGCCTACGAGTCCGGCTATTCAGCCGGCTTCGGCGCCTCTGGCGGTTGGGATAACCGCTAGTTTATTTCTTCCCCTTCTTTGCTTTGTCGCTAATACTTACTCCCCCAAATCCACCGGCGGTATCTAGATAAATGGTATATTTACCCTTGCTAGAATCACCTTTTCTTTCGTCCGATACACCCCCAAAGATAAATCCAGATTTAATTTTAACCTGTACATCCTCTGGTACTTTGATATCGATTCCACCGAATAGACAGAACGCTTTAATTACGGTGTCTTTGTTAAACTTTGCATCTCTTAGGTCTAAATCTACCCCGCCAAATACCGCACCTAGAGTTGCCCCAGAAAATACTTCGTCTTTATATACTCTATCTGTTCCAGAAAATATCGCCATCTGGGAGTCCATTGTCTTTTCGTCTTCTAGATCTTTGATTTTCTTTTCGACTTCTTTGTCGTTCTTCCCGCGGAAAATACTGCCTACTACTATTCCTAACCCAACTCCGATAAATACTACTGCCAGAATTACTTTCCAGACGATATCCCAAGAGAATACACCCTGCGATGCTAGTAATAGAATTACGCCGATGGCTATGCCTACTAGACTAGAAATCTTTTCTTTCTCTGTAATCAGGCTGATTGCGCTCGGCACGATAATAAATAGCGTCCACCATCCATCAAAGAATACATTAATATTAAATAACCCTAGCGCATTCCCGCCAAAGATTACGCCCAGCGCAATAATCGCCAGCCCCCAGATAATTGATCTTGCTTGTTTCATAATTTCTCCTTTGCATTATTATACCATGTATTAACCTAGAAAAGCACCTACGTGCAATCAGGCTAAAATATACTTGACTAATAAGCAACATTGTTATACAATAGAAAGAATGGGTGATGCACATTAATAAGGAGGTGTTTTTATGTTAGTTTCTAGGTACACTCAGTTTCTACCGCAGGGTGATGGCTCTACGGTGATTTGGCATTCCGTCTTTGGGCGCGTAATGCAACTTCCGGATCAGCTTGCTGATTTTCTAAAAGAAGCAGGCGATTTTAATAGTCATGATTTTGAAGAAGAATTTGGCGAGGATGCATTAAAAATCCTATCAAACGCACATATTCTAATTGATTCGACCGAGCAAGAACAGGTAGATATAGATAACCTGTTCGCTAAACATAATCCAAAGCATAAGAGCAAGGTCAAGGCCCTGTCTCTCATCATGTCCGAGGAATGTCCGTTTAGATGTGTGTATTGTATACACTTTGCAAATTCGAAGCATTATTACAATCAAGAAAAAATGATGAGTCTAGAAGTCGCCAAGGCTAGTATTGACAGCTATCTTGGTTTGATGATAAAAAACGGCGAAACTGATTTTTACATCAATTTTGGTGGCGGGGAACCGTTGCTAAACTATCGTACGATTGCCGAGATACTCCCCTACATTAAAGAATGCGAAAGTTTGTATGATATTAAAATCAAGCTTGGCATTAACACTAATTTGAGCCTCTTGACCAGGGAAATGGCCGAGACTTTTATTAGATATAATGTAGAAATCGCTACTAGCCTAGATGGCACAAAATCAGGCAATAACAAAGTTCGCCTTACCAAGGATTTATCCGGAACTTATGATTCTATCATGCGTGGCTTTAATATCCTCAAAAAATTAGGCCATCCGCTTGATGGATTTGCTATGACTGTTACAGAGGCTAATTTGTCCGACGTCGACACGGAAATTATCGACTGGGCCGATTCGTTAGGTATGAAAGAAGTCCGCATCGATATCGATGTGGTCGGCATCGTAAATAGTTCTATGCAAAAAATCATAGACAAGCTAACTCGCGTGCGCAAGTACGCGATGGAGAAAGGAATTTCTGTAATAGGATTTTGGTCTAGACCGGCCGAAAACCTTGGTCTTATCCCCGAAGAAGAAGATATCGGATTCTGTGGAGGAGAGAGAGGAAATTCGCTTTGCGTAGCTCCCAGCGGACAAGTTTTTCCGTGTGGATATAGTAATTACCAGTTAGGAAACTACCAAGATATTCCTACAATCTATGAGAATTCTGCGTATGTAGAATTACTAGACAATCGTAACCTAAACATCCAGCCAGACAAATGTAAAAAGTGTCCAATTTTTGGATTCTGTAGAGGTGGATGTTTGATTACAAAAGAAGCTAATCAGGGTTCTACTAAAAAGCAATCAGCCATGTGCGAACTCTATGTTGGAATGACCGAGGCAATTATTCGTCAGCAGGTAACCGCATAGGTTTAGCATAAACAGTCTACGAAAGGAGAGAAAGGATATGAAAAACACACCCAAGAAGGTAGAGATCAAGATGGTACAGATGCCCGTTTCTGCAATGACTTGCAAAAAACCCAGCAACTGCCACTAATGGTAGCTACTATCAATCAGGGCGGTTCTTTACGAACCGCCTTTTTCTTGTATAATATTATATTATGAATAATGAAGTATCAAAAATCGTAGCAAAAATCAAAAATCAGTATGAGAATATTGATACTATTTTGTTGTTTGGCTCCGCTACGTCGCCAGACTGGACCAATAAATCCGATATTGATGTTTTTCTAGTGGACGATTCTTTTAACGATTCTCGCTCTGACGCAGAAATTGATGGTGTTTTAGTAGAATTTCAGGAAGACAGTTTTGCTAATATTAAAAAGGATATGGAAAATGAGCGCGGAAGATTGCTGAATAGAAACGTTTCTACTATGATTGCTACTTCTACGGTTGTTTCCACTAAATCTCCAGAGAAAGTCGAGGAGCTAGTTAACTTCGCAAAAGAAATTTTAGCCTCCAAGCCGAATTATGACGACGAAGATATTAAAATGTGGAAATATTCCATCGACGATTATTTAGCAAAAGCAGAAAAAGATGTGGCGAGGAACGATGAGGTTGCGTTTTATTTTGACGCGCATTATGTTTTGCAGAATGCACTAGAAATGTCGCTCGCACTAAACGGTGCATATATGCCACAGCCAAAATACCTAGCCGGACTTTTAGTAGAAAAAGACCCAGAATTATTAGAGATTTGGAAAAACTACCTTGCGTCTAGCGCCATGAGCGATAAGCTAACTGCAATCACGGCATTAAAAAATAAATAATTATTCCATATTCTGACAAATTTTGCAGAGGTGAATAGACTCATCCTCCGGGTCCAATTTTGCTCCGCAAACGTCACAACGTTCGTTGTTTTGGTTCATATTTATATTATAATATATTAAGCGGAGAATAAGCTTAGAACCCATGATCTTTCAGGCTGTGAGATTTATACTACGGGAGAACCTTGTCCAATGTGTCTTG
The DNA here is from genome assembly GCA_017455145.1 of Candidatus Saccharimonadota bacterium. Taxonomy (GTDB): domain Bacteria; phylum Patescibacteriota; class Saccharimonadia; order Saccharimonadales; family Saccharimonadaceae; genus Nanosyncoccus. The sequence continues at coordinate 32,104 of JAFTBP010000008.1, forward strand.
CGGCGATTTTGTGGGCGAATATTGAGAAGATATATTATGGGTGCAGACTGAGCGACAATGAGAGCATTGGATTCCGCGATGTAAAATTTGACGAGATGATGGGCGGGAGGCCTGGCCTGCCGGATGGATTCATGGAGGAAAGGGACCGGGAGCTGTGCCTTGAAGTGCTCAAAGAATATGAGCAGATGGAAGGGGAGAGGTATTAGATAAAAACCGCCTTATGGTGGGCGAATTCAAGATTTTCTTCACTTGGTGAGGGGTGAGTACGGCGCCATGCGAATTCTGAGGTATATATACAGGCAAAGAGATTCGAACTTTTAAGAAAATATAGCTTTATTGGAGCCGTAGAGGCTTAAAACAATGACAACGAAGAAAATGAAAGAAATACAATGTCAATGATATAATAGTAGCTAAAAATACCCGGATTACAAAGTTAGCATTACATTAGACGTGGACGCCAGCGATTAGATTATTTGACATATCGTTCAAACATTATTCGAAGCTTATAGCTAAGGTAGTCATGGATATCTTCGAGTGTTACAGAGACTTCGTTGCGGTAATATTTACGCAAAATGGCGAAAGTGCCGCTCGTAAGAATTAAAAGCTCGAACTCGGCGTTTTTGTCCTCGATGCCTTTTTCGCG
>JAFTBP010000009.1 GCA_017455145.1 Candidatus Saccharimonadota bacterium
ATCGCTACTTCCCACCAGGAGTATGAGTCTGAGAAGCGCCACTACGCACACGTAGATATGCCAGGCCACGCAGACTACATTAAGAACATGATTACCGGTGCTGCACAGGTTGATGGTGCTATCCTCGTAGTTGCTGCGAACGATGGTCCATTGCCACAGACTCGTGAGCACGTACTTCTTGCTCACCAGGTTAACGTTCCAAAGTTTATCGTCTTCTTGAACAAGATGGACCTTGCTGACCCAGAACTCGTTGAGCTCGTCGAGATGGATGTCCGCGAACTTCTTAACAAATATGGCTTTGATGGCGACAACGCTCCTATCATCAAGGGTTCCGCTACTAAGGCTCTTGAAGGTGATCCAGAAAACGAACAGGCTATTATGGATCTCGTCAAGGCTATGGATGAATACTTTGATATTCCAGAGCACGATCTTGACAAGCCATTCCTAATGCCTATTGAGGATGTCTTCTCCATCAAAGGCCGTGGTACTGTTGCTACTGGTCGTATTGAGCAGGGTGTCGTTAAACTTAACGACGAAGTTGAAATCGTAGGTCTTCGTGACACTCAGAAATCTGTTGTTACTGGTATTGAAGCCTTCCACAAGACTCTTGATCAGGGTCAAGCAGGCGACAACGCTGGTCTACTTCTCCGCGGTATTGAGCGTGAGCAGATTGAGCGTGGTCAGGTAATTGCCAAACCTGGCACTATTACCCCACACACCGAGTTTGAAGGCGAAGTTTACATCCTTAAGAAAGAGGAAGGCGGACGCCACACTCCATTCTCCAAGGGTTACAAGCCACAGTTCTACTTCCGTACTACTGACGTTACCGGTGAAGTTGAGCTTCCAGCTGACAAAGAAATCGTCATGCCTGGCGATACCGTAACCTTCAAGGTTAAACTCTTAGCTCCAATTGCTATGAACAACAACGACCGCTTTGCTATCCGCGAAGGTGGTAAGACTGTCGGTTCTGGTGTCATTACGAAAATTATTAAATAGTAGTAATCTATCGTAAACCAAAACAAAGTCAGGACACGTGCCTGACTTTGTTTTTATGCTAGGCTTCTTTCGTTGGGACTTTCTTTCCGAAAGAAAGTCCCACTTAAGAAAAACTCCCCGAAAGGGGAGTTTTTTGTTGTTTGTTGGGCAAAGCCCTTAGACGGCAGATTGTTCCGAGCCGGCGCTCTCAAAAACACTAGTCCTTAGCATTTCTAGAAGCTCTGTGCAGGTTTTGTTTAACTCGTCATAAGAAAGCCGTTCGCCAGGTTTGTTCGCTAAGCCCGGATAATAATATTCCATTGCTGACAGCATATACGGAGCCTCGTCGCCTAGCCCTAGATAATCCCGTAGGATGTCGTAGGCCTTATATCCGGCATAGTCGCACCTCTGTAATGTTTTTAGTGCATATTGCAACCTTAGTGCGGCCAGTGGCCCTGGCACATCATCTTTCCTAGCAAGTTCGTCAATCAACACCCCCATTCTGTTTGCTTTTTCTGCCTGTCTAATTCTAGTAATGTTCATGCATCCACACCCCCTTTGTGTAGTAATTTACTGCAACCTTACTATTATAACACACTTTCTTAAGTCCATCTTGAATTTTTAGCTATTTTGTGCTATAATATAAAGATAGCGTTGTTTTTCATAAGAAAGGGGTGTTGAAAAATGAAGAACTTTAAATTTTTAGGTATTTTATTGATTATTTGCTTGACCGTCGGGCTATTTCCGACGAATAGGGCAAAAGCTATGTCAGAGGTTGAAGCCATGGAATTATCAGAAGATGAGCAATGCATAAAACTTAGCTCTATCCCCAAAAAAGAGGGGGTTTTCATAAAAGACGTTGCGCTCTCTGATAATATGACAATCACTTTTTCTGTACCAAAAATCTCGGATTCGCTCAAAAAGGACTTGACCACTAATAAGCTTGGCTACTTTATGGGCATTCTTAAGATTAAGGGCTCAGAGGCTAGTGATGATAGTGTCCACGTTAATCTTTTTATTTATGACCCAAATAGACTAGACGGGGATGTTGTTATCTATGCTAGAAATGGCTACATTAGGCTAGATAGCGCTCGCGTGGCCGTAGTTAATGCTTATGCTAATGCTCGTCCGAATGGCGGCGTCTATACTATGTCATTCGGTAGTATCTCTGATTATTTTTATACATCAGGTGGTGCAGAGGTTTCCGGTAGCTTTACAGAAACGGAATTTACGATGGATGGTACCGGTACGGAAGACCTTTTGTGCGAAGTAGAAGAGTATAACGCATACAATTCTGACAAGAAAAAGGTCCTAGAGGGCGCCGAAGATTATTGCAACGCCGAAGGTGTCGCGCTAGACTTCGAGGCTTACGCCAAGCATTGTGGAGTTAAGTCTATACAGACTACGTTTGAGCGCGACCTTAGCGGTGGATATGCCGTTAAACGCTACTTTGTTTGCAAAGACATCGTAGTTGTGCTTGCAAGCACCGACGAGCGTTGCATCTGTTATACTTATAGTCTGGGCGACAATATGGACGACCCAGAGCAGTTTAGCGCTGTTCAGGCATTAGACGCAGAAAAAGATCGCGTCATTCTCTATAGTGACTATCTCAGTAGCCTCAGTACAAGCATGGCTTATTCCAACTATTTTGAGACAATCTTAGACTCTAGCTCTAGATTGACTATTAACTGGGATTGTTTCAAAGAATTCAAAAAGCTCATCAAATAAAATACCTGGACCGGCCACTCGCCGGTCCTTTTCTTTGACAAAATTGCAATTTTGGTGTATACTGACAGAATAAATTAATAATAATTGTCTCCAGACACTCATAGACTGCACGTCTAGTCGCAATCTGAGATTGTGGAGAAGAAAAGGAAATTATGGCAGAAGCTAAAACTGCTAAAACCACTAAGACCACCAAGGATGAAGGTCTCAAAATTCGCATCCGTTTGAAGGCTTATGATCACCGCGTGATTGATCAGAGTGCTAAACAAATCGTTGACACCGCTATTCGTACCGGCGCTCGCGTTTCTGGCCCAGTGCCTCTACCTACCAAGCGTAGCACTTTCACCGTAGTCAAATCCCCACACGTCTACAAGACTGGTGGCGAAGCTTTTGAAATGAAAGTCCACAAGCGTCTCATTGACATTCTCGGCGCCACCCCAAAGACGATTGATTCTCTCCAGAATCTCTCTCTTCCTGCTGGTGTTGATGCAGAAATCAAGATGTAATCAAAACATCCAAAATAGAGCCTTTTCTAGGCTCTATTTTTATGTTATAATATACAAGTTACCCTAGGCCAGAAACCTGGTCTAATGTTGTTCTTTGAAAGGAGGAAGTATGAAAGAGGAAAAGCTCTGTGAGAGCCTAAAAACAATCCTGGAAAGGACCGATTCTAGCACTAGATTCGGACTAATGGAATCCGCACTGATGGCAAAACAGTTTGACTTTGTAAAAACATTCTGTAACCCAGACCAGTCTTGGAACTTGAGCCAGGTTCACCCAGAATACACAAATGAATTTGTGCCGGCGCTATTATTCTCTCTAATTTGCAACCATGAGTGCGACCTTCAGACGGTGCAATTTCTCTGCGAAAATTATCAGTTTGACATCAATATCCTTACCGGGCGTAAACAAATGTCTCTGCTCCAGGCATCTCTACAATACGGCGATTTAGACATGGCTACATATCTAATAAGTCGTGGCGCAGATCCTAAAGCCGGCATGCAAAATCACTGCTATTTTGACGTTTTAGCGCATGCGCCCAAGACGACGTCACTAATTGAGCGTTTTGAGTTTATGTATAATCTAGATATTCCAATCGATCGCGGTGCTTTAGCGTACGCAATCTACCACATAGAAAAAGACTCCGCAGAGGTCATAAAATGGCTGGTGACGCACGGTGGTTTTGCGGGTTCTTCTGATAAAGAGGGCGACATTCTAGAAGACATTGTTCAGGCAATCATGAGAGAAGAAATCTTCTCTACAGATATTTGGCTTGAAAAGATTAAAGCCTTGCTTGACAGCGGTTTTAACCCCAATCCGATCATCGGTCGGGACTATGATCATAGCGAGATAAGCCTGCTTAATCATGTTGCGCTGTACAAAAGAAACGGTTGTAAGCGCGCCGAAAAAGTTGAGAATCTCTTAAAAGAGTACTCAGAAAAATAACTTCCTTCAAAAATCCCCCGAACATCGGGGGATTTTGGATTTGGTATGATCTAGTTATTGATAAATTCAGCGAGCGCGTTTGACTCGTCAGGGCCGTCGGATTCGTCATCCTCCATATGCTCAACAATCCAAACGGCTTCGTCGGATTCTTCACCCATCACATAGCAAACGTCGTTATCATCATCTAGGTTTGGATAGATATTGTGATTATATAGAATCTCAAAAATGTCTATCATCTGGTCCCTATGCGGATTACGCATCGCGTTCCAATATGGAGACGTGTCGTCGCCACACTCTAGGGCGATTTTTTGTTCCGCCACAAACTTATGACTTTACAAAACTCCCACAAATCCAGGCTTTTTGGTATAATAAATATATGAGTTTTACAGCGCGTTTTAAGAAACGTTTTTACTTTGTGGTGGCTGGTTATTTTCGATTTTTTGCAAATCACGCTTTCAAAAAATGGCGCCCTCGCGTAATCGCGATTACTGGCTCCGTTGGCAAGACTACAATGCTTCATATTTTGGAATGTCAGTTAGGCGACCGGGCCCACTATTCTCATAACGCCAACTCCGCTTTCGGTATTGCTTTTGACCTTGTTGGCATCCGCAAAGGCGTAGTCGGCACTAAGCTCCGCTGGCTTTATCTCTTTGTCGCCGTGCCTATTCGCTCGCTTTTCTTCCACTATACTGATGAGTTTTATGTTGTAGAAATTGACGGCGAGCGCCCACACGAGACAGAATTCCTCGCTAAATGGCTCCGCCCAGAAGTTACGCTTTGGATTGCGCTAGGTCGCTCTCACGCCATCCAATTTGAGCATCAAGTGGACAGCGGAGAATTTGAAGATCTAGATCGCGCCATTACGCACGAATTTGCTATGCTCCCACAATACACCCAGAAAAAGATTTATATTGATGGCGACATCTACTTAATGAAGAAGGCTCTTCAAAAAATTAAGGAGCACCACCACATTAAGGCGGACGTCGTAGAATGTTACAAGTCTAATCTAAAAGGCTACGTTATTTCGCCAAAATCTACGGATTTTGTATTTGAGGATAATGTCTTTCATTTTTCTGCTCCACAGCCTAGAGACCTCGCCATTCAGCTTGATATGCTACAAAAATTATGTAAATACCTAAGATTAAAGCCAAAGACTGACTTCTCTAATATGGTACTTCCTCCGGGCCGGAGCTCCTATTTCCCAGGCAAAAACGGTCTCACATTGATTGACAGTAGCTATAATGCTCACCTTATTAGTATTAATTCTGTCCTAGAAATGGTCGCCAACATGAAGGAGCGCCACCTCTGGATTGTCCTTGGTGACATGATAGAGCAGGGCAAGATTGAGGGCGAAGAGCACAGAAAACTGGCCGACGCTATCGAGAATGCCCACCCAGAACAAGTTATCCTAGTCGGCCGTCGCCTCAAAAAATATGCCTATCCAGAGCTAGAAAAGCGCAAAATCAAAACTGAAGTTTTTGCCGACGTAAAAGGCGCTCGGAAATTTATTGAAGAAAACACTACCGGAAAAGAGGTCCTTGTATTTAAAGGTAGCCAATATCTAGAGTGGCTCGTAGAAAAACTACTAAAAAACCCAGAAGACGCCGATAAATTACCGCGTCGTGACCCGATTTACATTAAACGTCGTGAAAAGAGAGGATTATATTAATGAAAACCCTATATGTAATTCACGGGTGGACATATACGGTCGAACCCTGGACAAAAACCATAGAAATACTAAAAAACCACGGCATTGAAATTAAAATGCTAAACGTGCCAGGTTTGACGTCCCCGTCAGGCAAGGTTTGGAAGATTTCCGACTATGTTAAATGGGCTGACGAAAACATCCCAGATGGCGCAGTCGCCCTAGGCCATAGTAACGGTGGACGCATCCTCCTAAATCTACTTTCTAAAAAACCAGAAAAATTAAAACACGTCATTCTTTTAGATTCCGCCGGAGTTTATGAAGAAAGCAAGAAACGCGATATTGCGCGCAAAGTTTCTAAACTAATGGCCCCACTCAAAAGAATCAAACCTCTGCGCAAAGTTTATCACAAAGTTTTAGGCGCCTCAGATTATGACCGTGCTCCAGAAAATATGAAAAGAACATTAGTCAATATGCTAGAGAGTGACAAAAAACTTGATATGACGTCAGTTTCTACTCCTGCCACAATTTTGTGGGGCAAGATGGATAATGTCACCCCTCCACGCCAAGCCGCCACTATGCATCGTCGCCTCAAAAATAGCGAAATTAAGTATTTTGACAATTGGACACACGCACCATACATCTGCGACCCAGAAGGTCTAGCCAAAGCAATTTACGTTACGATGGAGAAATACGCATGAAATATTTCTTAGGTTTATCCTCTCAGTACTCACTGGGTGATATCTTGCGTCATACTTTTGCTTTTGGTGACGAATATCAGCTTCCAGAGCTTAGAGCCTTTCTCGCCGCTCACTATGGCGCCACTTTTGACCACGTAGCTATTTATTCTAACGGGCGCACCGCGCTTAATGTTGCTATTCGTGGCGTCGCTCCGCGCGGTAGTAAAATTATCGTGACATCCCTTACTTGTTATGCCGTTATTCAGGCTGTTAAAGCTGCAGGTTGTGTCCCTATTTTTGCTGATGTTAACAAAGAAACCTTGCATTATGGCGCCAAAGAGCTAAAGAAAGCTCTAGAGGGCGAGACTAATGTTAAAGCCATCATTATCCAAAACAACTTAGGTATTCCAGTTAATATTGAAGAGATTGAAACCGTTGCAAAACGAAACAAGCTCGCAATCATTGAGGACCTTGCTCACTGTGCCGGCGTCAAATATCCGGACGGTAGAGAAGTGGGTACCGTTGGACGTGTGTCTGCACTTTCTTTTGGGAAAGGCAAGTCTATTGATGCAGTTACTGGTGGTGCGGTAATCTTTACCAATCCGCTAGACCCCCCAGTCAAACAACCAACCGTCGCCCCAAAACGTTCTGATAATTTTCGCGCTAGATTCTACCCGTTATTTTCTCTTATCATTCGTCGGCTTTATTACTTACATCCAAAAGTCGGCAAGGCTTTTACGGCATTTCTGCTTAAGACTAAGCAAATTAAACGTTCTGCCGACGGTGCCGTAGACCCTAAAACCCGCCTTAGCTTTTGGCAATGTAAAATGGCGCTTAGACAGCTTCGTTCTATGCCCCATCGTGGGCGGAAGCCTCTACGCGATTTCTATTTGGTTAGCGATCGCGACGAAGTGCTCGCCGGCCTGGAGAAAAAAGGCTATTATTTTAGTGACATTTGGTATGATACTCCAGTCGCTCCAAGACGCTATTTTAGGAAGGCGGATTTTCATCCAGACCAGTGTCCAGTCGCAACTGAAGTTGCCGAACAAATTATTAATCTCCCTACCTGGTATGACCCAGCCGAGCTCCGTTCCGCTAAACGCCTGATTATGGCGCATTTAGCAGAAAATCCAGACAAAGATGCCGAAAACGCCGAAGTCCCAGAAGATGAAATGACCGAGGACGAAAAACGTGCCAAGATTAAAGCCGAGAAAGCCGAACGTACCAAAAAACTAAAAGCTGACAAAAAAGCCAAAAAGGATAAGGCCAAAAAACTAAAGGCTGATGGTGCACCAGATGAAGAAATTGAGACCGAAGAAAAAGAAAAGGCTTCCGAAAAAGCTAAGAAGAAGCTAGCCGCTTTGTTGGAAAACGCCTCAAAGAAAGTAGTAGAGACCGCCGACGAGAAGAAAAAGCGCATTGAAAAAGAGAAGAAGGAAAAGCTAAAAAAGAAAAGAGAAAAGGCCAACCTTTCATCCCTAGAGGATACGTCTGACATTTTGAGCGCTACGGACGACCGCGAACAGGAAGAAACCGAAATTGACGAAGACGCTGACATTTTTGTCGCCGAAGAGCCGGAAGAAGAAGTAGAAAAGGAGCTAAAAGAAAAACCAGTAGAAAAAGCTCCGGAGCCAGCCGCTACAGTTATCAACCGTCCAAGTCCTTCTGGTATGCGTGTCGCCCCTCGTAAATTGTCTGACCGTGAAAAGTTAAAACAAGAATTAGCATCTGGCAAGAAGGAGAAGCCAAGTGTCCTCTAGATTATTCCTCGGCCAAGCCTCAAACTACAAAGCCAAAGACATAATACGCCACACATTTGCCTTCGGGTCAAAGAAATGGTCTAATATGTTAAGGCAATATCTGGCGGACGATTTAAATACTAAGCCAGAAAATGTCTATCTAATGAATAACGGCCGCTCTGCCTTAGCCGGAGCCTTGAAATGCTTTGTTCCATCTGGCGCAGAGGTAATCATTAACGGCTTTACCTGCTACGCCGTACTTCAGGCCGTAGAAAAAGCTGGCATGAAACCAGTCTACGCAGACATTAACAAGCGCACGCTTAATTTCGACGAAAAGACTCTAAAAAAGGCCCTAGAAAAACATCCTAAGGCCAAGGCTCTAATTATTCAAAATACCCTAGGCATCTGTGTAGATATTGAATCTATTGAAAGATTCGCTAAAAAACACGACCTCGTTATTATTGAAGACCTCGCCCATTGCGCCGGGTTTACCTATCCAGACGGTCGCAGAGTTGGCTCTGTTGGCTCTGCTTCTGCACTTTCTTTTGGCAAGGGCAAATCACTAGATGCGATTACTGGTGGCGCGCTTGTATTAAACGATACTCCAGTAACCCCCTTCCGCTTTCCAGCAAAACATCCAAAGCTATCCGACACGCTTCGCGCAAGATTTTATCCGCTTCTAGCTTCTATTGGTCGGGGCTTTTCTAGAATCCACTTACAAAAATATTGGTATGGTCCGCTTATCCGGATGCACTTTATTGAACGTGCCGTTGACGCCAAGCTAAGTCTTACGCGTCGCCCTGCGCATTGGCAGTCTAAACTAATTTTGCGCCAACTAAAAAATATTGAGCGCTCAGGCGCCTTGCCTATCCGTACCCACCGTTTTGTAAATGACCGCGCCAAAGTACTAAGCGAGCTAGAGCGCGCTGGCTATAATTTCCGCGAGGTCTGGTATGATGTCCCTATCTCTCCAGTCCGCTATTACAATAAAGTAAATTTTGACGAATCTGCCTGTCCAGTCGCCACCGAAGTTTCAAAACACATTATTAATCTTCCGACTTACTATCCACCAGAAAAATTAAGGCGCGCTATCAAGATTATTGAGGAGCACGAATATGCTAAAGACTAACTTTCTCCAATCTCCCGCTTGGCAAAAAACCAATGAGCTTATCGGTCATACTGTTGTTGTTGAAAAATTGAATCAAAAATCGCCGACCTATATGATTGTTAAGAATGCAAAACGTGGTCGCTATCTAGAAGTTCCTGGCGGTCCAGTATTAAACTGGGATAAACCAGAGGAACTTCCGAACAGTATTAAAGAAATGCTACAAATTGCCAAAAAACACCGCTGTGCTTTTGTACGTGTTCGCCCACAACTTCTTGATACGGTAGAGAATCGCGCTCTCTTAAAATCGCTTGGCGGAAAAATTGCGCCAATGCACCTAGCCGCCGAGCATACCGTTATTTTGGACCTCAATAAATCCGAGGATGAGCTCCTTGCTAATATGCGTCGCCAGACCCGCTATGAGGTGCGTCGAGCCAATAAATTAGGTATTACGGTTGAATCAGATAATACCGAAGAAATTTTTAAGCAATTTCATAAAGTCCAAAGCGAAACTGCTACGCGTCAACATTTCGTACCACCAAATCTTAAGACTTTACTTGCTGAGCGCGAAGCTTTTGGTGACAATGCCAAAATTTATATTGCAAAAACCGCTGAATGTGAGCCAATCGCTTATGGTCTAATCCTCACCTATGGGGACGAGGCCGAATATTATGAAGCTGCTAGCACCGATTTAAACCGCAAGCTACCTGGAGCCTACGCCTTGCAATGGCAGATTATTCGCGACCTCAAAAAGGCTGGTGTCAAATATTACAATCTCTGGGGTATTGCCCCGCCAAACCAGCCACGTCATCGCTACGCTGGTGTTACCACCTTCAAAACTGGCTTTGGTGGAGAAACGGTAGCGTACGTCCCAGCGCACGACTTTGTTGTAAGCCACCTCAAATACGCCCCTGATTACCTCATTGAAACATTGCGAAAGAAAAGGAGACATTTATAATGATAGAATTAAAAGACGCAACCTCAAGGTCTAAATGGGATAAATTTGTCACGTCGCACAAAGAAGCTAATTTTCTTCAATCTTGGGATTTTTATGAGTTTCACGCTTCTCGTGGCAACGAAATTGTTCGCCGCATTGCAGTAGAAGGCGACAAAATTATCGGCGCTTATGCCGGTGTTGTAGAAAATGCTAAAAGAGGCCGACATCTAGCAATTGCTGGTGGCCCAATTCTAGACTGGAAAAACAAGAAGTTAGTTAGTAGAATTTTTGAAGATATTAAAGAACAGGGGAAATCTCACGCCTGTGTTTTTGTGCGCGTCCGCCCGCAGCTAGAAAGAACCAGAGAAGCCTATCAGATTTTTAAGGCTCAAGGATTAAAGCCTGCGCCAACTTATCTTTCTGTTGAATACGCTGCCATTCTGGATCTTCACAAATCCGAAGAGGAAATCATTAAGGGTATGCATCGCCGTATCCGCTATGCCGTAAATAATGCTAGAAACAAAGGCTTTACTATTGAGAAGTCTCAAGATCCAAAAGATATCCACGAATTCTATCAGATTCAACTTTCTACTGCGCGTCGCCAGAACTTCGTGAGCTTCAGCGAGGATTATCTTACTAAGCAATTTGCCGCTTTTGCCAAAAATAATGAGGCGGTGCTCTATACCGCCAAATACAACGGCGAGATTTTGGCCCAGAATTTTATGATTTTTTATGGCAACGAGGCTTCTTATCACTATGCTGTCTCTACAGAACTTGGCACCAAACTTTCTGGCTCTCCGATTCTTCACGTTGAAGCAATGAGGGATGCTAGGGCGCGCAAAATTTATCGCTATAATCTCTGGGGAATTGTTGGCGAAGATGAAAAAAATCACCGCTTCTATGGCGTGTCGTTCTTTAAACGGGGATTTGGCGGTGACGAGCTTAAATATCTCCCTGCGCACGATTTAATTATTAATCCTATAAAATACCAAAAGACCAAAATTATTGAAAAAATCCGCAAAAAAATCCGCCACGTTTAATATGCTTATGTTATAATAGATATAAGCTAAGTTAGAGGTATATTTTATATGGCAAGAGCCCGGAGATTTATTGAAACGCATTGGTTATTTTTTGCTTTTCAAGGTATCATCAGTATCCTTTTTGGAGCATTTATTCTATTTACCAATATTACCGTCGTTCAATCGCTAGTTGCCATTATTGGCGTATCGTTGCTCTGTCTTGGTGTCATAGAAATCTTTAGTATGCTTTACCGCAAGCACTATGGTAACTCGCTTGCTCTATCCCTGATTCTCGCCGCCTCAGAAGTAATAATCGCAATGATGCTCCTCTTTACCCAAGATTACAATATGGCTTGGGCGCTAACCTTGCTTGCGATTTATACTATTGGTCGTGGCGTTCTAGAACTAATCTTGGCATTTACAGCTGTTACCGATAAAACAGACCGCTTTATGTGGGCTACTTGCGGCGTTTGTGGCGCAATAATTGGTATTGTTATTCTGAATTCGGGTGGGTTTTTGGATCAGACCGCCTTCACTAAGTTCTTCAGTGCGTATATGATGATCTATGGCGTGACGAATCTCTTCTACGGAATTCATAATCGCAATGAGCTAGCCGAGCAGAAAGAAGCCCGCAAAATTGCCCGCGCGGCCAGGCTAGCCAACAAGAATCAGCGAAAACAAAAACGCCAAGAGAAAAGAAAGTCAAGAAACCGCAAATAAACAAAAAAGCGCCGAAAGGCGCTTTTTTGATGATTCATTATTTGCGAAGTTTTTTAGCAGTACGCTCTAGTTTGGTTGCAGTTTTACGCTTAGCAGTCTTTATCGCTTTGGTGCTTTTGCGTTTTGCGGTACCAGATACCCTCTTTGCTTCGCGCGAGATGTTCTTAGCGGCTTGCTTACCCTGGCGCTCTAATTTCTTACCCTGAGTTTTGGCCACTTTTAGCGTAGCTTTACCTTTTCTCTCTAAGTTTTTTCTGGTTTCTGCGCCAGATGCTGGTGCAGTCAAAATCCCAGCCACAGCGCCAGCTACAGCGCCTAGTGCTGCCCCCAGAAGGAATGCACCGCCACGACGTTTGCCGCTTGTTTTCTTTTTTGCCATTTTCCCACCTTTCTTAGTGTTTTTTAGCGTTATCTTTATTATATTTATTTACAAAAGTTTTGACAAGACCACCAACCGAGGTCATTCCCTTGACATTCTCTACGACGTCATTGGTTTTGTCAGCAATAGACTGACCTGTTTCCATAATTTTCTTGGCCTGATTAGCAATTCCAATCAGTTTGACAAGAAGGATTAGTCCCACGATTAGGAATACAAACAGCGTTCCGGCTAATATTCCAACAATAATCCACTCTGCAACGTCCATTTTATGCCTCCATTGCCTTCTTTACATCTTCGTAGTAATCTTCGTGTTCTTTGACGTAATGTGTGTGGGCTAAGAAATAGTTCTTTGGGTCGCCCGTCGTCATCCAGGTTCCTTTAGCTTCCTTAACGTACACTCTTCCAGTTGGAATTAATTTAGCAATAGCATCCGCAGTCCAGAGCTCGCCATCTAGCCCTGTATTCTTTGGGTCTAGGTGCTGGAAAATTTCTGGAGTTAGAAGATAACGTCCATAGGACGCGAGGTCTGATGGTGCATCTTCTGGATTTGGTTTTTCTACGAGACCAACGAGTTTTTCTCCGTCCATAGAAATAGATGCATATTTTTTAATTTCTTCGTGCGCCACTGGTTGTCCAGCAATAATTGCGGCGGCGTCCGGATGAATATTGTGTGCCTCAATCAAATCTTTTACAGCACCCTGCCCAAACACTACGTCGTCAGAATAAGCAACAATAAACGCTTCATCATTATCAATAAACTCACGTGCCGAAGCTACCGGGCTTCCGTTTCCGTAAGGCAGACTTTGGTCTTGTTCAATTACGGTAATCTTAGGAAAATTTAGAACTTTCTTTACTGGCTCAAACCGGTCATCTTTACCCTGTGCGTGTAATTGCGCTTCAATTTTAGGCACAGGATTATGGAAATAATCTTCGTAAATAGCTTTGCCATCTGGAGTAGCAACAATAATAATCTCTTCTATTCCTGCATCCACACATTCTTCAACCACTAGTTGCATAATTGGTCTATTTCCCAGTGGAAGCATAGCTTTTGGAATAGTTTTGGTAATTGGCAGATACCTACTAGCAAACCCCGCATCGGTAATGATTGCCTTAGTTGGTGTTTTGTAATTCATAAGTTCTCCTTGAAACCTCATTATAGCATAAGTGTCAATAAAAAGAAAAATCTTGGGAAGTTTCCTGTGATATAATAATCCTATGACAAAGGAGGAACTAACACCAGCTGATTTTGTGCACCTGCACAACCATACCCATTATTCCTTGCTTGATGGCTTAACAAAAGTTCCTGATTTAATTAACTTCTGTACGGAAACCGGTATGGAGGCTGTCGCCGTAACAGACCACGGCACAATGTGTGGCCTAGTTGAGTTATACAAAGAGGCTGCTGCCGCCAAGATTAAACCAGTCCTTGGTTTAGAAGCCTATGTAGCTGCTAGAAAATTGACCGACAAAGACCCGGCTCACGACAAAGAGAGATTTCATATTACTCTTCTAGCGATGAATAACAAGGGTTATGAAAATCTCTGTCGTATGTTGACAATTGCTGAAATAGACGGCACTTATTATAAACCTCGCATAGACCACGATTTGATGGAAAAATACAACGAAGGAATTATCTGTCTTTCTGGTTGTGCCTCGTCCGAAATTTCCGTCCGTCTAAAAGAAGGCGACTATGAGGGCGCCAAAAAGTTAGTAGATTGGTACTCCAATGTATTTAAGGACCGATTCTATCTAGAAATGCAGGACCACGGCCACCCAGATTCGCCTACCCATTGGGATGTCCAAAACAAAATCAACCAAGGTCTACAAAAAATCGCCAAAGAAACTGGTCTTCCGCTTGTCGTTACTTGTGATGGCCACTACCTAAAACACGAGGACCGCGACGCTCACGAAATTTTGCTCTGTGTCGGTACGGCGTCTAATCTGTCCGATCCTAACCGTATGACCCTAAAGGACTTTGAGCTCCACGTCATTCCACCAGCCGACATTATCAAACGCTGGGGTAAGGATTTTCCGGATGCCATTAGAAATACCAAAAAGATTGCCGAAATGTGTAACGTTGATTTGCAACTTGGTCGCATTCTTATTCCAAAGTTCCCAGGTATCCCAGACGGGCTTAACGAGAAGCAATATCTAGATCAACTAGTTTTTCGCGGACTAGCTTTTCGCTATGCCGGCAAGACAGAGGAAGAAGCAGGGAAACTTAGCGTAGAAGAGTGTAGAAAAGCCATTAAAGACGCGGGGCGTGATGACGTTCTAGAACGTATTGACTACGAGCTTTCCGTAGTAGATAAGATGGGCTACAACGGTTATTTCTTGATTGTCCAAGATTTCATTAACTGGGGTAAACGTCAGAGAATCGTCTATGGCCCAGGCCGTGGCTCCGCCGCCGGTTCACTCCTAGCGTACTCTCTTCGTATCACCGAGCTAGACCCACTTAAATACGATTTGCTCTTTGAGCGTTTCTTGAATCCTGACCGTATCTCTATGCCTGATATTGATACGGATATTCAGGATACTCGTCGTGATGAGGTCATCCAATATTGTACAGATAAATATGGTCGTGGTCGTGTGTCTAATATTGTTACCTTTGGCAAGATGATGGCAAAAAACGCCGTACGCGACGTCGCCCGTGTCCTTGAAGTGCCATATGCCGAATCTGATAGAATTGCCAAATTGGTACCAGATCCAGTGATGGGGCATCACGTACATCTACAAGACGCGATTAAAACCGTACCGGACTTAAAGAACGAATATGAAAACAATCCTACCGCCAAAGAGGTGATTGATTTTGCAAGTAAATTAGAGGGAACTATCCGCTCTCACGGCGTGCATGCTTGTGGCGTAATTATTGCCCCAGACGATTTAGTTAAATTCCTTCCGCTAGAAGTTGCCAAAAAGACTGGCTCTTCTGGCGAAATGGTTCTCGCCGCACAGTTCCCGATGTCTCAAGTAGAGGAACTTGGTCTGCTCAAGATGGACTTTCTCGGTCTCTCTAACCTTTCCGTGATTAATAACGCCCTTAGAATGATTAGGAAGGTCTATGGCGAAGATATTGATATGTACCAACTTCCGTTAGACGATAAGCCTACCTATGAACTTCTTCAGCGTGCCGAGACTACGGGCGTATTCCAGCTTGAATCTGCCGGTATGAAACGCTATCTAAAAGACCTAAAGGCCGACCACTTTGAAGATATTATCGCTATGGTGGCGCTCTATCGTCCTGGCCCAATGCAGTTTATTGACAGCTTCATTAAGAGAAAACACGGCGAAGAGCCGATTACCTACCTTCACCCCGGCCTAGAAAACTCTTTGAAGTCCACTTATGGCATTATGATTTATCAAGAGCAGTTTATGCAGATTTCGCGCGAGTGGTGCGGGTTTACTGGTGGCCAAGCAGATACCTTGCGTAAGGCTGTCGGTAAGAAAAAAGTAGATTTGATGAAAAAAGTAAAACCAGAATTCATCAAAGGTGCCGTAGAAATTGGTGGCGCCACCGAAGAAATCGCCGAAACCTTTTGGTCTCAACTTCTTGACTTCGCGAACTATTGTTTTAACAAATCCCACGCTGCGTGTTACGCTTTGATTGCTTATTGGACTGCCTATCTTAAGGCGCACTATCCAGATGCTTTTATGGCGGCGCTAATGACCTCTGATATGCGCTGGACGGACCGTCTTGCGATTGAGATGAGCGAGTGTAAACATATGGGCCTGAAGGTTCTTGGCCCCGATATTAACGAATCTTATGGCGACTTTGGTATCGTCAAAGGCAAGAAAACTATCCGTTTTGGTCTCTCTGGTATCAAAAGTATGGGTAAAGCCCTAGTAGAAGATGAAGTTATTCCTGAACGCGACCGAAACGGCCCATTTAAATCAGTTTGTGATTTTGCTAAACGCGTTAATTCTACTAAGTTTAACAAGCGTTCTTGGGAAGCCGCGATTAAAACTGGCGCCTTTGACCGTTTTGCGGACCGCTCAGATTTGTTATTTAATCTAGAAGCAATTCAGGCTTACGGCAACAAATGCCAAAAAGATGTTGCCTCCGGCCAAACCGACCTCTTTGGCGCCTTTGGTGCGGCCGGTGCTATTCCAGAGCCAGAAATTAAGCCTGCTCCAGTCAAAATTTCCGACAAAGAGCAACTTCTTTGGGAGCGTGATTTGATGGGCCTCTATCTTTCGGCGCACCCACTAGACAAATACGACACTTATTTTGAAGAACAAACCCACCCATATAGTCTTATTACTGCCGAGAACGACGGTAAAGTTGTTACGATAGGTGGTATTATTACGAGCATCCGCACAATTCTGACCAAATCAAACGCCAAAATGGCCTTTGTGAAGGTAGAAAACAAGACTTCTGAGCAGGAAATCGTCGTTTTCCCATCTGTTTTTGAGCAGTATGGTGGCAAAATCGTCCAAGATAACGTTATTAAATGTACTGGTCGGGTTAACGCCAAAGACAAAAACGGCAATGTCACCCCCGAAATCAAAATTTTAGCTGACTCTATAGAGGTGATTGCCGACGAAACTCTTGATAATTATGTTTCTACAGGGGCTAGAATGCCTGCTCCGGTGCTTGCGCCTGGAACCCGCCGTGGTGGCAAGGTTTCGGCTGAATACGTCAAAAAACGCCCCGCAGGAGCCGAAAACACCAAAATCACGCCTCAGGAACCTGTTATTCCAGCCAAACCAGTAGAAGATGAGAGAAGCAAGCGCCTCTTCTGTCTTATCAAAGATCCAGATAATACGGATGTCCTAACAGAAATCAAACATCTCTGCGATCTTCACCCTGGTTTTCAGGAAATCATCTTGGTTCTAGACGAAAAATCCGGCAAAAAGCCTCTTCGTATGCCGTTTAGGGTGGATGCTGGGACAGAGTTAACCTCGCCACTATCAGAACTTTTAGGCAAAGATTGCGTAAAAGTTGTCTAAGTGGTATAATAATACCAAATGGAAATCATATTGTTATTACACAATATCCGTTCAACTTATAATGTGGGTGCTATTCTTCGTACGGCCGAAGGCCTAGGTGTAGAGCAGGTCATCTGTTCTGGTTATACTCCAAGTCCTTTAGACCCTAATTGTATGCCTCATATTGCCGACAAAATTACTCGCCAAATTGAGAAGACCTCTCTTGGTGCCGAAAAATACATCCCAATTTCTTGGGCGGACGACCCAACTAAACTTTTGAAGCGTTTCAAAGAGGACGGCTATCAGATTATCGGCCTAGAAAATCACGTTAACGACGGCCGTAAATTTGACCTTGGCTCCCCTAGTCTCCTTTCTCGCCTCAAAAACAAAGCCGTTCTGATTCTTGGCGAAGAAGTCCACGGCATAGACCAAAAACTCTATGACTATATTGACCTCTTTATTGAAATTCCAATGGTCGGAGTAAAAGAATCTTTTAACGTCTCTGTTGCTGCCGGCATCGCCCTCTTTGCGCTAAAAACCGCTATTTAATCCACACCTGGCCTTATCACGGCATTAAAAATCCCCCGTCGCCTCGGTATAACCTTGGCAACAGGGGTAGGGGTGATATTAATAGAGCGGAATCTCCAGGTCATAATCGCGCTTCTGGAATTCGCGATAATCAGATTGTTTTAATATTCCTTCGTTCCATCCGTGATAATAATAGAACAAACATACCCTAGCAAGAAGTCTTAGCGGTTGGACAAAAATAGCAAACGCCATAAACGCACACATCAGTCCTAGAAATACCTTCGTAAATATATGCGCATGAATGATAAACGCAAAGATAAATAGAATCACCTCAATTAAAAAGATTCTCTTATTAATCACTAGCGATCTAAAAATCGTATCTACATCCTTATGTAGCTTCTTTTCATCCTTTTCTAAGGCCTGAGTGGCTTGAATCCTGACATCTTCTAGCTCATTTCTAGATAGTTTACTCATGTTTCTATTAGATAGAGCATCATTAAATCCTGCCAGCCGAATAGTCTCGTTGATTTCTCTGCGCCTTCTCACGATAATATCAAACGCCTTGTTTCGTGTCTGCGCCATGATTAGCGCCTTGAATTCAGAAAAAGCAAGACCAGTATTTATCTGAAAATTCTGGCCATCACAGGATATTTTTGGATTATCCATACTATCACCTCCCTTGTAAAGTGCACCCCCGTATCTTTCTATTATATCACAGATTGTCAGAAAAGTCAATTTATGTTAAAATTACCAGAGTAAATAGAGGACATTATGGAAAGATACAACCCGCAAGAAATTGAGAAGAAATGGCAACAAATTTGGGAAAAGGACCAGACTTTTCGCGCCGCCCCAGAAGGCAAAGACCTCCCAAAAAACAAGAAAACGCCAAAAGTCTTCCTTGCGGAGATGTTTCCATACCCGTCTGGCGCCGGCCTTCATGTTGGCCACGTTAGAAATTTCACCATCGTTGATGTCCTCACTCGCTTTTATACCCAGCAACAGATGAACGTCCTCCGTCCGTTTGGTTATGATACCTTTGGCCTCCCCGCAGAAAACTACGCCATAAAGACCGGTATTTCTCCCCAGTCCGCTACAGAGACTAATATCCATAACTTCCGTAAGCAACTAAAACGCCTTGGCTACGCTATTGACTGGAGTCGTGAAATCAACACTTCTAATCCAGATTACTATCGCTGGACCCAGTGGTGCTTCTTACAGTTATACAAGAAAGGCCTTGCCTATCGTAAGGAATCTTACCAGTGGTGGTGTCCAGTAGACCAGACCGTCCTCGCCAACGAACAAGTAGAAAACGGTCACTGTTGGCGCTGTGGTACAGAGGTAGAAAAGAAGAAAATGAAACAATGGTTCTTCAAGATTACCGACTACGCGGACGAGCTTCTGGCCGACATTGACCAGCTAGATTGGCCAGACAAGATTAAAACTATGCAGAGAAACTGGATTGGACGTAGCGAAGGTGCCGAGATTGACTTTGAAGTAGTCGACTCCAAGGATTTTATTAAGGTCTTTACTACTCGTCCAGATACGATTTTTGGCGCCACTTTCCTCGTTCTCGCTCCAGAACATCCACTAGTATCTAAGTTAGTCAACGACGACACTAAACAAAAAGTTGATCAGTATCGCACCGAAACTCTCAAGAAATCCGAAATCGAGCGCCAAGAAAACAAAGAAAAAACCGGCGTCTTTACCGGTTCATATGCAATCAACCCCGGCACCGGAGAAAAAATCCCAATCTGGGTCTCCGACTATGTATTGATGGGCTATGGCGAGGGCGCTATTATGGCTGTCCCAGCTCACGACGAGCGTGACTTTGAATTTGCCAACAAATTCAACCTACCAGTCAAACAGGTCATAGAAAAGCCAGAAGGCTCTACCGACTCCGACGAATGTTATCACGGCGAAGGTGAACTAATTAACTCCGGCCATTTTAACGGCACTCGTACCGAGGACGCTAGGGAACAGATTGTTGCCTGGCTACACGAACAGGGAATTGGCGAACAAAAGGTAACCTATCGCATGCGCGACTGGCTGATTTCTCGCCAGCGCTATTGGGGTTGCCCTATCCCTATCGCCTATGACGAGGACGGCAACGAATACCCTATTCCCGAAGACCAGCTCCCAGTCATTATCCCAGAAGTAGAAGATTATAAGCCTGACAATACCGGTCGCTCTGCCTTAGCTAAGGCTACGGATTGGCTAACCTTTGAGATGGAAGTAGAAGACAAAAAGACCGGCAAAAAGGTCAAAAAGACCCTCACTCGCGAGACTGACACCCTAGATGGCTACGCCTGCTCTTCTTGGTATCTCTGGCGCTACGTTTCCCCGCACGATGATAAATCCGCCTGGAATCAGGAAGCTATTTCCTATTGGGCACCTACGGACATTTATGTTGGCGCCGACCACGCCGTGGCGCACCTTCTTTACATTCGTTTCTGGTGTAAATTCTTTGCCGACCAGGGCCTCCTCCCATTCCGCGAGCCAGTTAAGACTCTGCTTTATAACGGCTATATTAATGCCCCAGACGGCAAAAAAATGAGCAAGAGTAAGGGTAATGTGATTGACCCACTTGACGTTATTGACCAGGGCTACGGCGCCGACACGCTTAGAACTTACGAAATGTTCATCGGCCCATACGACATGGACGCTGCTTGGGATCCAAAATCCGTCGGCGGTGTCTACCGCTTCTTGAATCGTTGTTGGAACCTTTGCTTCGGCGAAGAGCGAGCTTTAGCTTCCGATTCTGAGGGCAATCTAGCGACAACGGGAGCGTCTGCGACGAGCTCGCCCGTAACGACGGGCCGAGCTCGGAGCGTTGCCCGAGGAACGGAAGATAAAGATCGCCTATGCATCAGAAACAAGACAATCAAGAAAGTTACAGATGATATTCATCGTCACAATTTCAACACCGCCGTCTCCGCGACGATGGAATATGTGAATGAGTTATACAAGACCGGCGCAGAAAAAGAAGATTTAGTCACGCTCGCCAAGCTTTTGAAACCTTTCGCTCCGCACCTTGCCTGTGAAATGCTAGAGAAGTTGGACTCTGACGATGTCTGGCCAGTCTGGGACGAAAAATATCTTGTCGCCGACACGGTAGAACTAGTCGTCCAGGTTAACGGCAAGCTCCGCGCCAAGATAACAGTTAGCGTAGACGACTTAGAAGATCAAGAAAAGATAGAAAAACTCGCCCTCGCAGAGAAAAACGTCCAAGCCTTCACCAAGGACGGAATCAAAAAAGTCATCTACGTCAAAAAAGCCAAGCTCCTAAACCTCGTCGCATAGCGCTATTTCACTGTTGCGGATTTTTCTAAACTATGGTAAAATAATCCTAAGTTTATATATTTATCAATTAAAGGAGCATTTAATGCCTGAACCTAAAAAACAGAGCAGTAATCGCAAGACCGGCCTTCGCCGTAGCCATTTGCGTCTGAAGCTTGCTCGTGCAGTTAACAAGAAATCCCCGGTCAAAGCTTTTGAGACCAAGAAAAAGACCCCTAATCTTAAGGTCAAGACCGTCAAAAAAGTTGCCACCAAAAAGGCAACTAAGCCAGCAAAATCAACTAAAAAAGCGACTAAAAAATAATGGCAAGTAATCGGCACCTAGGTAGAATTATATCTTTACAAAGCTTGTATGAGTACGAGTTTCGTGAAAAGGCGGGCGACGCCGAGGCCGATCTTGACGCCATTATCGCTAAGAATATTGAGCCTTATGAGAAAGCGTTGGGCGACACCGAGTTTGTTTATAATTTAACTCACGGTGTGGCTGAACGTTTTGATGAGCTAGACAAAGATTTGAAACCTCTAGCCCCAGAATGGCCAATTAGCTCTATTGCTGCTATTGACCGCAACGTACTCCGTATGGGCTTGTATGA
The DNA here is from genome assembly GCA_017455145.1 of Candidatus Saccharimonadota bacterium. Lineage (GTDB taxonomy): Bacteria > Patescibacteriota > Saccharimonadia > Saccharimonadales > Saccharimonadaceae > Nanosyncoccus. The sequence continues at coordinate 21,718 of JAFTBP010000009.1, forward strand.
GCTAAAGTTTTGTGGCGACAAAGTCCCACCAAAAGTTGCTATTAACGAAGCCGTTGAGCTAGCCAAGGCCTTCGGCTCTGATAACTCTTCTAGATTTATTAACGGCGTGCTAGGTACGGCATTCCGCCAGATAGACCCAGAAGGTGCTACTAAGGATAAGAATGAACAATCAACCAAAGCCGGCGAGAAAACCAAATCTGACTTACCGCACTCCGAGGGGGGAGACTCTGAAAATTCCGGAAGCACTACCGACTAAAAGATACAAAGAATCGCCATTTTCTAAAATTTTTCACAAAAAACCAGCTATCCAAGAAATCGTCCGCGAGCCGACCTCTGGCGGGATAGTTTTTCGCATGACCAGAGACAACAAAGATATAGAGATTCTGTTGATTCAGGACTCTAAAAACCGCTGGACTATTCCAAAGGGCCATATAGAGCCGGGCGAGACCGCCAAACAGACCGCTATTCGTGAGATTGGCGAGGAATCTGGCCTCCACCATGTCCAGGTTCTAACTTGGCTCGGCAAAATCCACTTCAAATACCGCCGTCAAGACAAGCTAGTCCTTATGACGACCCAGATTTACCTCGTCCGCTCTCTAGACGACCACGAAAAGCCCCAGAAAGAGAAATGGATGAACGGTATTAAATGGTTTAGGTTTAACGAGGCCTTGGACGCTATTGAATATGATGATATAGAGAAACTAATGCTAATCGCAAAAAAGAAAATTCGCTCAGGAGAATTTTAATGAACAAAGAAACAAGAGAAAAATACGAGCAGTTTGCTAAGGAGAAGTTGGGGTTTGAATTCTCTGACCTTGATTTGCTCGTGACTGCGCTTACGCACAGGAGTTATATTAATGAGCACAAGAACGCTAGCCAGGAACATAACGAACGTTTAGAGTTCCTAGGCGACGCCGTACTAGAGATGGTGACGTCTGATTTTCTCTATCGTAAATTCGACGAAAATGAGGGAATTATGACTGCCTGGAGGAGCGCCCTTGTTCGCACTGATTCTATTGGTAGCGCTGCCGAGGAACTAGGATATGCTCCACTGGTCCGCCTTTCTCATGGCGAAAAAATGGGGTCCGAGCGTGCTCATGCCGTGATTTATGCTGACTGTTTTGAGGCGCTAATCGGCGCAATTTATCTAGATCAGGGCTATGACACTGCCAAAAAATTCATCACCAAATATATTTTGAGTAAGACCGACGACATGCTAAAATCCGGCTCCTGGCTAGACCCAAAGTCATTTTTCCAGGAAACCGCCCAGCATTATGACGGCATTACTCCGCAATACCGCACTCTAAAAGAAGAAGGCCCGGACCACGACAAAGTCTTTACGGTGGGCGTCTATGTGGGCGACAAACTCCGTGGTACTGGTACTGGCCACTCTAAGCAAGAAGCTCAAGGCGACGCCGCTGTCAAGGGGATTGAGTATTATAGAAAGACCTACGCTGATTTTAACCCAGCCAAAATCTCCCCTGTTAGAATTCGCAAAAACCACTAACAGATTGACTTTAGACCAAAAGTGTGCTATAATAGATATATTGTAGCACATTAATTTTTTTGCGGGATTGGGGGTGATTTTATGCCAAAAGATGAAGTGACAAAAGTGGAGCAAAACATCCACGATTATCATTCAGCTCTTCGGCGCTTTGTTGACAGAGTAGGGGACTGGGCTTGGATTTACAAGCTTGAGAAAAACTGTGAAGAAGGCATTTACCCAGCACAAAAAGTGAGATATGACTATTTTGGCACCGAGGCTATCATGCAACAAGAAAAAGACGCCAGGAGAAGGGACGTCTATGCGTCCGCCAAAAAATATAATCTCACCGCAGAACGCGTTGGCGAAAAGAAAATGAGCGAGCGCGACGTTAAAATCTTTGCAAACTTCCTGCTTGATGCTAGAAACCGTGACTATTTTAGACAACGTAGCAAAAAAGAGGAAGCAAAGCTCAAAACCGTCTCTCTATTAGACCTGTATAACAGGAGAAAAGAACTAAACAAAAAGAGAGAGGAAAAACGAGCAAGAAGGGCCTAAGTTTAGGCCCTTTTCAATTTGTGCAAACTATGATATACTTGTAACAAGTATTAATTTAAGGAGAAATATGCTAGCGATTCGTATGCAGCGTAATGGCCGGACACATTTACCAGTGTACCGGATAATCGTCCAAGAAGCGCAGCGTCACCCTCTTTCGGGGCGCGTTGTAGCCGAGGTCGGTTTTTACAACCCCCACACTAAAGAGACTGTCCTAGACAAAGAAACAGTCGAAAAATATCTAAAAAATGGTGCTCAGCCTAGCACCCGCGTCGTCCGCATTTTGAAGGCCAACAAAATCGCCTTGCCAAAATGGGTCAAAGATGCTGACGAAAAGCACGCTAAGGCCAAACACGCCGACAAGCTTCGCAAAAACCAACCAAAGGAAGAAGCTCCAGTAGAAGAAGCCCCAGCCGAGGCTCCCGCAGAAACTGAAGCCCCAGCAGAAGCTTAACCAAAAGCCCCAGCACGGGGCTTTTTCGTGATATAATATAATCATTAACAATTAATCTCGGAGAAATTATGGCAACCATTGACCAGCAATTCGTAGAATATATCGTAAAAACTCTAGTGAACAATCCCGACAAAGTCATCGTTGATCGCCAAATTGATGAAAAGGGTGTGCTCCTGAGTCTTACTGTCGATCCAGAGGATGTCGGCCGTGTTATCGGTCGTCGTGGCGCTACTGCGCAATCCATTCGCACGCTCCTTCGTGCACTTGGCACCAAGAACGACGCTCGCTACAATCTTAAAATCGTAAACGACGAGGCAGCGCCTCGCGCAGAAAAACCAGAAAAAGCTGATAAGCCGGCAGAAGCTACAGAAGGTCCAGAAGCCGTAGAAGGCCCAGAGGCTCCAGCCGAAGAAGAGCCAGCAGAAGTTGACGAATCCGCCGTAGCCGAAGACACCTTTGGCGACGAAGACGAGGCATCCGATCTCGCCGAAAAAACTCGTGCCGAGCTCGCCGATATGGACGATTTAGATATTTAAAAAACGAGTAGAAATAGTCTTGACACGCAGATTCTTGTTATGCTAAAATTAGAGCAGTTCTATTTGAACAAAAGCTAACTGCGAGTCAGCTTACACTATAAGTTGAGAGCTTATCTGTTCAAAAAGCCACTAGAGTTGAGAGCTAGTGGTTTTTTGGTACAAAATCCACACCAAAATCCACTCCGGCAAAAAGGGCGACCATAGTCGCCCTTTATACTATTTCCATTCAAACTGTTCTCCGTCAATCCTAAAGACTAACCTGGTGTTCTTATCATAAACATCTTCTAGGCGTCCTTCGCAAATTTCGCGTCTGTGAACTAAGAAATCTTTCATCAGGTTAACTACGTCGGACACCCACTGTGTCCCTCCGCCCATAGTCTCAGTATCAGTTGCGCCATTTCCTTTGACTGTCCTAGTAAAGATAAATTTGGCTCCCGGAAGCACATAAAGCCCAACGCTATTAGTAAACATCGGCATTGCCTCAAAACAGGTCCAATATTCCTCCAGGCCCTGCTCTAACAGATAATCATAAAAATCATATATTATAGTTGTAAGATTATCTTCCGAATAGTTTACCTCACAGACTAGGACTTCCACTGTATTTGCGATTATGCGTCTCTTGCCATATTCTAATTTCTCTTTTTCCATCGTGATCCCTCCTTCCGATGTAGAACACAAGAATAGAAATACCTTAATAAAGTGCACCCACTTTCCTGGATTATATCATACAAAATACCCCTTGCAAATTTTGACTAAATGCGCTAAAATGTACCACAAGAAGTAGTGTGTCAAGTTTTTCTATGTATCCGAAATTGGCGAATTCGGGATACGGACCTGGCAGTATTCTTCGGCGCTAAGAATAATAACACTAATATAACAAGAGGTAACTAGTGAAAACTGCGAACGAAAGTGGTTCCCGCGTGTTTTTTACCGAGGGTGACCAAGCACTTCCTATTCCTGATTTGATTGCACATCAAAAGGATTCCTGGGAAGATTTTGTCAAATCCGGCCTTCGCGAAGTCTTCAATGAGCTAAACCCTATTGATGACTACACCGGCCAAAAACTATCATTAAGATTTAAAGACTACGAGTTCAAAGCTCCAAAAGAGAACGAACAGGATGCCAAGTACAATCTTGCCACCTATGAGTCCGCTCTTCACGTATTAGTAGAGCTAGAGAACAAAGTTACTGGCGAGAAGAAAGAGCAAGATATTTTCTTCGGCGATTATCCTTGGATGACCGACCGCGCCACCTTTGTTATTAACGGCACTGAGCGTGTTATCGTCTCTCAGCTTATCCGTTCTGCTGGCGTATTCTTTATCGCCGACAATATCGGTGGTCGTAATTACTACGGCGCTAAGGTTATTCCTGGTCGTGGTGCTTGGCTTGAGTTTGAGACCGCACCTTCTGGTGCTATCTATGTTAAGATTGACCGCCGTAGAAAAATCCCTGTTACTACCTTCCTCCGCGCTCTTGGTATCTCCAAGAAGAGCGAAATTAAGGAGGCTTTCAAGGGCCTAGACGAAGGCGAAATCAGCTATATTGACGCTACATTAGAGAAAGATACTACCGCTGGTCAGAGTGAAGCTCTAATTGAAGTTTATCGTAAACTTCGCCCAGGCGATCTCGCTACCGTAGAAAACGCAAAATCTATGATTGAGCGTACTTTCTTTGATTACAAACGCTATGATTATTCTCGTGTTGGTCGTTTCAAGATTAACCAGCGCCTTGGTTTTGATACTCCAAACACTTCCGAAAATCGTACTCTTCAGATGAAAGATCTTATCGCTATCATCGCTGAGATTATTCGCCTTAACAATACTCAGGATGCTCCAGATGACATTGATTCTCTCTCTAACCGTCGCATTAAACTCGTTGGCGAACTTGTTCAGCGCCAGTTCCGCCTCGGTATGCTACGTCTCCAGAGAAACATCCTAGACCGTATGTCTATGGCAAATCCTGAAGATGTTACCCCATCTCAGCTTATTAATGCTCGTCCAGTTACGGCAGCTGTTAAGGAATTCTTTACCTCCTCTCAGCTCTCCCAGCTTATGGACGAAACTAACCCATTCTCCGAACTTGCACACAAGCGCCGTCTTTCCTCTATGGGTCCTGGTGGTCTCACCCGCGAGCGCGCCGGCTTTGATGTACGTGATACTCACCCTACCCACTACGGTCGTATCTGTACTGTAGAAACTCCAGAAGGTGCCAACGTCGGTCTCGTGCTTAATCTTGCGACCTACGCTCGCATTAATGAATATGGTTTCATTGAGGCTCCATATCGCGTTGTTAGAAACGGTAAGGTCACTGATGAAGTTGTCTATGTTGATGCCGCTTCAGAGCAAGATATGGTAATTGCGGATACTTCCGCTCGCTTGGACAAAAACGGCAAATTTATCGATGCTCGTGTTTCTGCCCGCGTTAAGGGTGCGCCAACCCAGGTAGAATCCTCCAAGGTTACTCACATCGACGCCGCTCACAAAGAGATTCTAGGCGTTTCTGCCTCTCTTATTCCATTTGTAGAAAAGAACCGTGTTGACCGCTCCCTCATGGCCTGCGCTATGCAGAAACAAGCAGTCCCACTTCTTCGCCAAGACAACCCAGTCGTGGGTACCGGTATTGAAGGCGAAGTCGCCAAAAACACCTCTCAGCTCATCTTAGCAGAAGGTGCTGGCGAAGTCGTCAAAGCCGATGGCGTATCTGTTATTGTCAACTATAACAAGACTGGCGAAAAAGAATACAAACTCATCCACTTTGAAAAGACTAATGATGACCGCTGTTATAATCAGCGCGTTAAGGTCAAGCGTGGCCAGAAGGTCAAGAAGGGCGATATTCTCATTGAGGGCGCTTCCGTCAATAACGGCGAGCTAGCTCTAGGTCGTGATCTTCTTGTCGCATTTATGCCTTGGCGTGGTTACAATATGGATGATGCTATCGTTATTTCTTCCCGCCTCGTCCAAGACGATACGCTTACCTCTATCAACATTAAAGATTACGATGTAGAAGTTCGTGAAACCAAGCTCGGTCCAGAACAGGTTACTCGTGATATTCCAAACGTCTCCGAACATTCTCTCCGCCACCTTGGCGAAGATGGTATCGTAGCCGTAGGTTCTGAAGTACAAAACGGCGACATCCTCGTCGGTAAAATTACCCCTAAGGGCGAGCAGGAACTATCTTCCGAAGAGCGCCTACTTCGCGCCATCTTCGGCGAAAAGGCTAAAGATGTTCGCGATACCTCTGTTCGTATGAATGGTTCTTCTACCGGTAAAGTCGTTGGTGTCCGCGTTTACACTCGTGAGCAAGGCCACGATCTAAAAGCTGGCGTACTCAAACAGATTAAGATTTACGTCGCAGAAATGCGCAAAATCGGTGTTGGCGATAAGCTTTCTGGCCGTCACGGTAACAAGGGTGTAGTATCTCGCGTTCTTCCTGTTGAGGATATGCCATTTATGGAAGACGGTACCCCAATTGATGTAATTCTATCTCCAATGGGCGTGCCTTCTCGTATGAACCTCGGTCAGCTCTTTGAGATTCACCTAGGTATGGCTGCTCGCGCTCTTGGCTACAAGGTTGCTACCCCATCCTTCAACGGTGTTTCCGACGAAACTATTAGTGACGAGCTAGAAAAAGCTGGCTTCGCTCGCGATGGTCGCGTCCAGCTTTATGATGGTCTCACTGGCGAACCATTTGAGGAGCGTACCTCTGTTGGTGTTATGCATATGCTCAAGCTCCACCACATGGTTGACGATAAGATTCACGCTCGTTCTACTGGTCCATACACTATGGTTACCCAGCAACCTCTTGGTGGTAAAGCTCAGAACGGTGGTCAGCGTTTCGGAGAAATGGAGGTGTGGGCACTTGAAGCTTACGGCGCTGCTACCACCTTGCAGGAAATGCTCACCATTAAATCTGATGACGTTTACGGACGTGCCAAAGCTTACGAATCTATCATTAAACGTCTCCCAATTGAAGGTCCAAAACTTCCAGAAGGTTTCAACGTTCTAGTTAAGGAACTTCAGGGCCTCGGCCTCAAAGTTGACCTCCTAGATCATGGCGATTCTACGGACGCTTCCGACGTAATTGAAGAAACTTCCCGCGAAATTGAGAAGGAACAAGACGACAAACTTATCTATGCGCAACACGCAAAAGATACTGAAACCGACACCGATAATCTCTCCGACGAGGAAACCGAAGAGCTTATTGATGACGAAGGAATACAAATAACTGATGAGGAAGGCGAAGAAATCGTCGCAGAAGACGATGGTACCGTTGACCTCGGAGAGGAGTTCTAATATGGCTTGGATGGATAATTTTATCTCAGCTTCCGACTTTGACTCCATTCGTTTAAGCGTAGCGTCATCTGACGACATCTTAAACTGGAGCTATGGCGAGGTTCTTAAGCCTGAAACAATTAACTATCGCACTCAGAAGCCAGAACGTGACGGTCTCTTCTGTGAGCGTATCTTTGGCCCAGTCAAAGATATTAATCCACACGATTCTAAGTTAAAGGGTGTTCGCTCTCGCGAAGCTGCCGTTGATAAAGAGGGAAATCTCGTCACAAAATCTATTTCTCGTCGTGAGCGTATGGGTCACATTGCCCTCGCCGCACCTGTTGCGCATATTTGGTTTATGCGTGGCACTCCATCTGCTATCTCTCTACTTCTTAACCTTACCGTTAAGAACATTGAGAAGGTAGTTTACTTTGCATCTTATCTAATTACAGATGCCAAAGATGATGAAATTGCTCAAAAACTAAACGACCTTGATGCTCAGACTGACGCTGCTCGTCAAGCTATTCGTATTCGCTACGAAGAAGCAGCCAAGGACAAAAACGCTGACGCTAAGGTCCTAGCCGAGCAAGAGGCTAAAGAACTTGACGATCTTGATAACGATTATCACACCAGGAAAGAAATCTTGACCAGCCTCAAAAAAGGCGCCGTCATTTCCGAGGTTGACTATCGTAACCTTGAAATTGAGCACGAAGACTATGCTGACCTTATTGAGGTCCAAATGGGTGCTACTGCCATTAAGAAAATGCTTGACGAAATTGACGTTGAGCAAATGATTGCAGAGCTTACTGAAGAAGCTGAGAATGCTAAGGGTCAGAAAGAGAAGAAAATCAGCAAACGCCTGAAGCTTATTGAGGGTATGCAAACTGCCGGAATTAAGCCATCCGACCTAGTCTTGACTGTTATTCCAGTCATTCCTCCAGACCTTCGCCCAATGATTGCACTTCCTGGCGGCCGCTTTGCTACTTCCGATCTTAATGACCTCTATCGCCGCGTTATCAACCGTAACAACCGTTTGAAGAAACTTCTTGACCTTAATGCTCCAGAAGTTATCTGTAGAAACGAAATGCGTATGCTTCAGGAAGCCGTTGATGCACTTATTGATAACTCTGCTTCTCACGGCAACCGTACTGCTAACTCTCAGAATGGTAGAAGAAAGCTTAAATCCCTCTCTGACCTATTAAAAGGTAAGCAGGGTCGTTTCCGCCAGAACCTTCTTGGTAAACGTGTTGACTATTCTGGTCGTTCCGTAATCGTAGTTGGTCCAGAACTAAAGCTTAACGAATGTGGCTTGCCAAAACAGATGGCTCTAGAGCTATTTAAGCCATTTGTTATCTCTTGGCTTATGGCTGGCGAACACGCCGCCAACATCCGTGCCGCTACTCGTATGATTGAAGCCGGCGAAAATATCGTTTGGGATGCTTTGGATGAAGTAATTAAGGGCAAATACGTTCTCTTGAACCGTGCTCCATCTCTACACCGTCTATCTATTCAGGCCTTCCAGCCAAAGTTGATTGATGGTAAAGCAATCCAGCTTCATCCATTAGTTGCTACTGGTTTCAACGCCGACTATGATGGTGACCAGATGGCTGTCCACCTACCTTTGTCTAACGAGGCTCAGGCAGAAGCTCGCGAGCTTATGTCTGCTACAAAGAACTTACTCAAGCCTGCTGACGGCGCTCCTGTTCTTTCTATCTATCAGGACGTCGTGCTTGGTATTTATTACCTCACCTATGACAAGCCTGGTACTGCGACTGACGAAGTCAAGCCATTTAGCTCTATCTACGAAGCAGAAATGGCTTACGATCAGGGCCTTATTCACTTACAGACCCCAATTCGCGTGTTTGCCAAGAAAGAGATTAGAAACACTACCCTAGGTCGCGTTATCTTTAATGAAATCTTGCCAGAAGATTACCCATATGATAACTCTGTCCAGACTTCTAAACAGCTCAAGAAAGTCATGGCTAACATCTTTGATATGTACGGCGCAGAAACTACGGTTGCTACCGCCGACAAACTAAAGAATCTAGCCTTTGAATACGAGACTATTGCCTCTGTTTCTACCGCTAAGGACGATTATCCAACTTATCCAGAGATTCAGGACTTCATCGCCGAAGGTGATGCTAAGACTGCTCTTATTCAGGAACAATACGACCAAGGTCTCGTTACCGAAGAAGAGCGCTACAACCTTACTGTTACTAACTGGCGTGACATTGACAACAAGATCTCTGACTTCTTGAAGAGCAAGCTCTCCGAGATGGATACAGATATTGCTGTGATGGTTAACTCTGGTGCTCGTGGTAGCATTTCTAACATCAAGCTCGCTTCCGCCGAAATTGGTATTATGGTGGATATTAACAACAACGAGATTGAGCTTCCAGTTAAATCTTCCTACAAGGAAGGCTTGAACACCCTAGAATCCTTTATTGCTACTCGTGGTGCTCGTCAAGGTCAGGTGTCTACCGCTCTTCGTACAGCCGACTCCGGTTATCTTACCCGTCGTCTTGTTGACGTTGCTCAGGACGTATTCACTACCGAAGAAGTTGCCGAGGATCCAGGCTTTGAGGTTAGAAAAGCTGAAGTTAGAGACGCTGGCGTAGAATTCTCCGCTTGGGTTTCTGGACGCTATACCGCTGCCCCTATCCCAGGATATCTTGGCGCAGATGAGCTCATCACCCCAGAAATTGCTGCTCAGCTAGAAGAGGATGATAAGATTGAGTCTGTTAAGATTCAGTCCATTCTCACTACTACCGCTGTTGATGGTATTCCTCAGAAGGCCTATGGTATTGATATGTCTACTCGTGCGCTTGTCGCCCCAAGTCAGCCTGTCGGCGTTATCGCTGCTCAGTCCCTTGGTGAACCTGGTACACAGCTTACACTTGATACTAAACACGGTTCTGGTGTGGCAGGTTCCGGTGCTATCGCACGTGGTCTTCCTCGTGTAGAAGAGCTTCTTGAAGCTCGCTCTCCAAAGGGTCAAGCTTGGGTTTCTCCAATTGACGGTACTGTAGAAGTTTGGGAAGATAACAACACCTATCTTGTCCAGATTACCCCAGAGGTCGGCGAGACTACTCGTATTGAACTTGAGGGAAGAAAAGCCAAAGTCAAAGATGGTGCGACCGTTAAAGCTGGCGATGTAATTGCCTCCAAAAAACTTGGCAAAGAACCAATCGTCGCTCCATACGACGGCAACGCTCAGCTTGTTGACGACGCAATCATCCTAGTAGGTGGTGCTGGTGCTCCAGCTCGCATTGAAATCCCAGGCGACGCAGAACTTATGGTCAAAGGTGGCGACACTGTTAAAGCCGGCGACCGCCTAACTGCTGGTTCTTTGAACCTTCAAGACCTCTTGAAATACAAGGGCAAAGAAGAAACTGAGCGCTACATTATGAACGACGTTCTAGCTGTGTACGCTGCTCAGGGCCACGAGATTTCAGCAAAACACCTTGAGATTATCGTTCGTCAGATGTTCTCTAGAGTGATGATTGATGAATCTGGCGATTCTAATCTCGTCGTAGGCGACATCATCTCTCAGGCTGCTGTAGAAGCCGAGAACAAGCGACTCATCGCCGAAGGTAAAGAACCTGCTAAGTACACCCACTTGCTACTTGGCATTACCAAGGTCTCTATCTGGTCCGATTCCTTCCTCTCTGCCGCATCCTTCCAGGATACGACTCGCGTCCTTATTAACTCCGCCATCTCTGGCCGTGTTGATCACTTACACGGTCTCAAAGAGAACGTGATTATTGGTCGCAAGATTCCTGTAGGCACCGGTGTTCATCCAATTGATGAGCAAAACGAGCCAACTTCAGACGAAGTTGCCGAGGTCTAAAGCGAAAACCTAAAAAACAAGGGGACTTTCCCCTTGTTTTTTTGTGCAAAGTATGATAAAATTACCTCGTATATTCTTTTAAGGTGACACTAGAAGATAACATACAAGCAACTAGACGATAGGGTAAGCCTAATTTAGGAACTGCTCATAAGTCTAGTATCTTGCGTGTTAGGAATACTACCCGGCAAGCCGGGAAAGTCCCAGAAAGAATAGAGAAAATAAAGGAAAGGATAAGATGAAAGTCATCATCGGCACCAAAATTGGTATGACCCAGATCATCGGCGAAGACGGTACAGTTACCCCTGTTACTATCCTTCAAGCCGGCCCAGCTACAGTGACTCAGGTAAAAACCGTCGAAACCGATGGTTATAACGCTGTACAGCTAGGTTACGGTCAGGGTAAGAACCTGAGCAAGTCGGTATCCGGCCACGTCAAAAGCGCCGGCATCACTCCAAAAGTTCTCAAAGAGTTCAGAACTGAAGAAACCCCAGAATACAAAACTGGCGACGTTCTTACAGTTGAAAACTTTGAGCTTGGAGACAAAGTTACAGTAACAGGTACTTCTAAAGGTAAAGGCTTTGCTGGTACTGTTAAGCGCTGGAACTTTAACGAATCAAGAAACACGCACGGTTTTAAGGGCAATATCCGCCGTGTTGGTTCCATTGGTTCTATGTACCCTCAGAAAGTTTTCAAGGGTAAAAGAATGCCAGGCCGTATGGGCCACGATCAGGTAACTGTTAAAAACCTCGTCGTCTCATATATCGACAAAGAACAGAATTTGCTAGGCGTTAAGGGCGCTGTCCCTGGTCCTAACAAAGGTATCGTAACCGTGGAGGGAAAGGAGTAATATGGCAGAAACTAAGTTGAACCCAGAAATCTTTGACCTCAAGGTAGAAAATCACGAGCTCATCAAAACAGCTTATGATGCGTACCTAGCCAACTCTCGCAGCTCTCACGCTAAAACTTTGAAGCGTGGCGAAGTCCGCGGTGGTGGTAAAAAACCTTGGAAACAGAAAGGTACTGGTCGTGCCCGTTTCGGCTCTACTAGAAACCCTATCTGGCGCCACGGTGGTGTAGCCTTCGGCCGCACCGGTGAAGAAAACTTCACCAAAAATCTTTCTCGCTCTGCAAAGAAAGTTGCGATTCGTCGCGCTCTCTCTGTTAAGAATGCTGAGAAAGCAGTTATCGTAACAGACAAAGCGCTCAAACAGACCGGCAAGACCAAAGATACCGCAAAGTATCTTGAGAGTCTAAAACTTAACGGTAAGAATGTTCTCGCTGTTACTCACGAAAAAACTCCTGAGCTGATTCGTATGACCAGCAATATGGCTAATCTAAAGCTCGTTCGCGCTACTTATCTTAACGTCTTTGACATTATGAATGCAGACGCTATCGTCTTCACTCCTGAAGCCGTTAAAGATGTAGAGAACTGGCTTATCGGAAAGGAGGAGGCATAATGGCTAAAGCAGAAACCAAAGCTACTAAGACCAAAGTCAAAAAAGCTGAAGTGAAAAAACCAGTATACATTCCTCGTGCTACCGAGAAAGCTTACTTTGAGCAGGCTAAGCGTACTTACATCTTTGTTTGTCCGCTAGACGCTTCTAAAGTAGCAATTAAAAAAGCAATTGAAAAAGAATATATTGTCACTGTTGAAGACGTTCGCGTCTTAACCAGAAAAGGCAAAAAGACTCGTTTCTCTCGCGGTAAGCACGCCTACCCAGGCACCACTTACAGAAGAGATCACAAGTTCGCCTATGTCACCTTAAAAGAAGGCGATAAAATCGCAGTCTTTGAGGAAGAAAAAGCTTCCTCCGATGCCAAATCTGACAAGAAAGCCGAGAAAAAGGCTGACAAAAAAGCCGATAAGGCAGAAAAGAAAGGGGATAAGTAATGGCTATTAAATCATATCGCCCAACCACCCCTGCACAGCGTGGTAAAACCACCCAAGATTTTGACCAGATTACTACTTCTAAGCCAATGAAATCTCTTCTTAAGGCTAAGAAACAACAGGCTGGTAAGAACAACCAGGGTCGTATTACCGTACGTCACCGTGGTGGCGGCGTCAAGCGTCATTATCGCTTGCTCACCCACAATCTTCCAAAAGATCTTAAACTTACCGTTATGGAAATTGAGTACGATCCTAACCGTTCTGCTCGTATTGCTAGAGTTAAAGATCAAAACGGCGTCTACTACTATGTAGTAGCCGACCAGAATATGACAAAAGGCTCTACCTTTACTACTGGTGACGAAGTTGCCGTAGAGAGTTCTAACCGTTTGCCACTAGAAAACATCCCAGTTGGTACATTTGTCTATGCTATTGAATTGACCCCAGGTCGTGGTGCCCAGATGGTCCGCGCAGCTGGTACGTCTGCTCAGCTTATGGCAAAAGAAGACGGCTATGCCACTCTTAAAATGCCATCTGGCGAATTTAGAAAAGTATTAAGTACTTGCCAAGCATCCGTTGGTGTCGTTGGTAACCTCCAACACCAGAACGTTAAAATCGGTGCCGCTGGCCGCACTCGCAGAAAAGGCATTCGCCCAACTGTTCGCGGTGTCGTTATGAACGCAACCGACCACCCACACGGTGGTGGTGACGGCGGTCGTCACGGTTCTGGTAAAGCCCCTCGCACTCCTTGGGGTCAGCTAACTCTTGGCTATCGTACTCGTCATAACAAGAAAACCGATAAGATGATCGTGCGTAGTCGCCACGAAGGAAAGAGGAAATAATCTATGAGTAGAAGTCTTAAGAAAGGACCTTTTGTAGATTATAAACTACAAAAGAAGATCGAAGCTTTAAGCAGTGACGATCGTACCGTTATCAAGACTTGGGCACGTCAGTCTACCATCTCTCCAGAAATGGTCGGCAGAACTATTGCTGTTCACAATGGCAAAGTCCACGTCCCAGTCTTTGTTAGCGAAAATATGGTTGGACACAAACTCGGTGAGTTTGCTCCAACTCGTAAATTCCGCCGTCACGGTGGTAAGAAAGCGGCTGAAGCTGCCGCTGCGAAAGGAGCCGCATAATGTCTGAGACTCATTTCGCACACGCATATATTAAAGGCGTAGACAGTATGCCAAGAAAAGCTGGCGTTGTTGCTAGCCTCGTTCGCGACCGTTACGTTGCTGATGCTCTAGTTATTCTAGAAAACACTCCACGTCGCGCCGCACGCGCTGTCAAAAAAGCTATTGAATCTGCAAACGCTAACTTGTTAAATACTGGCGTTTCTATTGATCCAAAAACTATTCGTATCGCAAGAATCTCTGTCACTGCTGGCACTCGCATCAGGAGATACGTTCCAGCCTCTCGTGGCCGCGCTCTTCCATACGAAAAAGTTTCTTCTAACATTTTTGTAGAAGTAGCTGGAGAAGAAAAAGCTAAAAAACCAGCAGAAAAAGCTGTAAAGAAGGAGGAAAAGTAATGGGACAGAAAGTTAACCCAGTATCTTACCGTCTTCAAATCAGCAAAGATTGGTCTTCTAAATGGTTTACCAAAAAAGCCGATTTCAAGACCTGGCTGGTTGAAGATACTAAGATCCGCGAGACTATTGAAAACCGTTTCAAATCTCGCCCAACTATCGCAAAAATTAACATTGAGAGAAGTTCTAACCTTACCACTATTACCATCTTGACCGCCAAAGCTGGTGCCGTCATCGGTAAACAGGGCGCAGGTATCAACGAACTAAAGAAAGAGCTTGAGAAATTCGTTTCTCAGCCTATCCGCATCAATGTTGAAGAAATCAAAAAACCAGAGTTAAACGCTAAACTCGTTGCAGAAAACATCGGTTTTCAGCTCGGCAAGCGTATGAACTTCCGTCGCGCAGTTAAAATGGCTTGCCAGTCTACTATGGCTGCAGGCGCCAAAGGTGTTCGCATTGAGGTTGCCGGTCGTCTTAACGGTGCAGAAATGTCTCGTCGTGAGAAGTTTATTGAGGGCTCTGTTCCTCTACATACTCTTCGTGCAGACATTGATTTCTACTGCCACCACGCTCCAACAACCGCTGGTATCGTTGGTGTAAAGGTCTGGATTTATAAGGGGGAGAAATAATTATGGCAATGTTACTACCAAAGAAAACCGCACACCGCAAGGTTCGTATCGGCAAAAACAATGGTATTGCTACTCGTTGTAATACTGTTGACTTCGGCGACTACGGTCTAATGTCTCTTGATAATGAGCGTATCAACTCTCGTCAGATTGAGGCAGCCCGTCAAGCCATCAACCGTTACGTTAAACGTGGTGGTAAAGTCTGGATTCGTATCTTCCCACACACCCCTGTTACCAAGAAACCTCTTGACGTAAAAATGGGTGGTGGTAAAGGCGAACCACAGTTCTTTGCTGCTAAGGTTAAAGCTGGTACTGTGATGTTTGAAATCGCAGATGTAACCGACGAACAGGCTAAAGAAGCGCTTCGTCTTGCATCTCACAAACTTCCAGTCCGCTGTAAGATTATTAAGAAAGAGGAGTTCTAATATGGCCAAATCACTTATCGGTATCGTTTCTTCCGACAAGCGCGATAAGACCATTACGGTCTCCATCGCAAGTCGCGAAACTCACCCTCTCTATCGTAAGCAGTACACCAAAACTCGTAAATACACTGCCCATGATGAGAAAAATCAAGCAAAAGTCGGCGATAAAGTCGAAATCGTCGCTTGCCGTCCATTCTCCAAGACTGTTTGCTACAATCTAGTAAAGATTCTTGAGAAGTCTCACGGCACCATCGCTCTAAAAGAAGATGTAACAGAAGTTGAAATGCCAGAAAAAATTGGCGCAGATGAGATTTCTGCTAATTCTGAAGGAGCAGAGGAGTAAATATGATCCAACAGGAAACTAGATTAAAAGTCGCTGACAACAGTGGCGCCAAAGAGCTTGGCGTAATCCGGGTCCTAGGTGGTACTCGTGCTAGATACGCACGGGTTGGCGATATTGTTACCGCCAGCGTCAAAGACGCATCTCCTACCGGTGGTGTCAAGAAAAAAGCCGTTGTTCGTGCAGTAATTGTTAGAACCCGTGGCCAGATTCGCCGTCCAGATGGCTCTACCATCCGCTTTGACGACAATGCCGCAGTTCTCATTAATGATGACAAAACCCCTAAAGGTACACGTGTTTTCGGGCCAGTCCCTCGCGAGCTACGTGAACGTGGTTTTTCCAAGATTATCAGCTTAGCACCGGAGGTACTATAATATGGCACAGAATCTAAAAACTGGCGATAAAGTAGTTATCATCGCGGGCGACAACAAAGGTAAATCTGGCAAAATCGTCAAAATGGACAGAGAGAACAACAAAGCTTTCATTGAAGGTATTGAGGTTCGCGAACGCCATCTTAAGAAGACCCAGTTTAACCCTGCTGGTGGCAAGAAAACCATCCACGTCGGAATCAATTTGTCTAATCTTAAGAAGGAGGGCAAATAATGGCAGACGCTAAATATATCCCAAGACTAAAATCTGAGTACGACGAAAAAATCGTCAAAACTTTGATGAAAGATCTTGGTATCAAGAATATCAACGAAGTTCCAAAGCTAGAAAAAGTTGTAGTATCTTGTGGCGTTGGTAAAAAACGCGACGACAAGCGCTACACTGAGACCGTAGAGCTTACTTTGGCCAAAATTACCGGTCAGGCTACTACTGCTCGTCTAGCCAAGAAGTCTATTGCTACCTTTAAGATTAGAAAAGGTATGGGCGCCCCAATCGGCTATCTTACTACCCTTCGCGGTGTCAAGATGTACGAATTTGTTGACCGCCTCATTAACATCGCTCTTCCACACGTACGTGACTTCCACGGCGTTCCTAGAAGCAGCTTTGACAAGCAAGGCAACTACAGCTTAGGCCTCAAAGAGCAAACCGTCTTCCCAGAAATTACCTTTGAAGACGCTGCCGTTCTCCACGGTCTAGAAGTTACCTTTATTATCAAGAACGGATCAAAAGAAGGGAGCACTAGATTGCTAGAGCTATTTGGTATGCCGTTTGAGAAGGAGGAGAAGTAATATGGCTAAGACTAGTGCAATCCTCCGTGATCAAAAAAGGCAAAAAATGTACGAGAAATACAAAGACAAGCGTGCCGCACTTAAGGCAGCCGGAGATTTGGAAGGTCTTCAGAAGCTTCCAAGAAACTCTAGCCCAACACGCCTCAAGAACCGTGACCTCCTAGACGGACGTCCACGCGGTTATATGCGTCGTTTTGGTCTTTCCCGTATTAATTTCCGTGAAAAAGCCTCTAAGGGTGAAATCCCAGGCGTAACAAAGAGTAGCTGGTAAGGAGAAAGGAGTATTTATGTCATTACAATCTACTGATCAAATCGCTGACCTGATTACTCGCATCCGCAACGCTATTCAGGTTAACAA
>JAFTBP010000010.1 GCA_017455145.1 Candidatus Saccharimonadota bacterium
ACGCCAACGTTCAGGTTGACTACTGGAGTTGCGGAAAGACTAAGTGTATATCCAGAAGCAGAAGATGATTCTGTGACGGTTTCTGCGTTAGTGTTTCTGGCTGGAGCAAGAATAGAAGAACATAGGAAGGTAACAAGAAACGCTACGGAAAACATAGCCGTAGCGGTAGAGAACAAATGCCAACGAGAGTTAGAACGAGAAAGACCAACGAGGCGTGCGCGCCTAGTTAGTTTCTTAGTTCTGTTATACCCCCCCCCGTGTACGATTTATACTCATTGGTTGACCTTCCTTGTTTTGTGCGTTATAGACATGAGGCAAAATAGCTTATGGCTTTGTTGATATCATTGTAGCACAAAAATAATGTGACCTGCAAGGGTTTTGTGGTATGATATTTTTATTAGCAAATATTGCTAGCAAATTATAAAGGAGGTGGGGGATATGTATTTATGTGGATATCCGATAGAAACTATTCTGGAGAGTAAGTTGCCACAGCGAGCCAAAGAGTACGGCTTAGACCTAAGCTTTGAGCTGTCTATAGTCGTAATGCTAGAGCTAAAGAGCAATACTTCTACGGCGCTAGTGCACGGCTCCCTAAATCACGGCGCGGAAATGTCCCACGCCTGGGTGGAATATAGGGATGCTTGCGAGAAACGCTGGGTGATAGACTATTGTTCCGATTGGAAAAAGATGTCTTTTACAGCGTATAGCAACAAGCTTTTTCCAGACACGGAGCGCCTCTATTTACACTATATTTTCTGGACGGATTATACGGAGCGTCTGCATTATATGATGCAAAAGCCAGAGACATCCTACGTGTTGGAAGAACTGGTAAAGATGCGACCAAAGTTTAGGAACGGTAGAGTGTTTGGAATGATAGATTTCTATGGACACGAGCTTGGCGAAGACGTCGGAACAGTATTTAATCCAGTATGGATAGAGGGACCTGACGGAAAGCGAGTAATAATGAATCGGGATTTCTTTGACTATCTACTGCTCTAATCCACAAAAAAAGACCGCAAATTTTGCGGTCTTTTCTTATGTCGTTTTCAAGCGTTAGTGTGACCGGCGTAGGCAATATTCTGAGCGAGTGCTTGGTCCTGAAGACGCGCTGCGCGCACCATATCATCTACACAAGAATTGACAGAATGTTTGACGCGAACGGCTTCTTCGGCTTTTTTACCGTCATTCCAACGATCAAGTGTACCGACGAGATAACCGGTAATCCGGCGGAGACGTTCAAATTTTTCTCCACTAAAATAGTCGGCGTGATCATTAAAATATTTTTCTGCGGATTTGTCATTGCCGGCTTGCTCCATAAGCGAAACTCCGAGCTCTACCAAGACGCTGGCGTGCATATTTTCGTATTTATCTACGGTTTTTAGGGCTTTTTCAATATCACTTTTCTCAATTTTGCAGTATTTGTTTAGTGATTTTTGGTAACGATTAAAGTCAAATTTCGTGGCATCATCTTGTGATTTGTAGATAATATTTTTCATAAGTTTTTCCTTTTTTAGTAAAATTCTTTTGCTTAAATCTATTGTGCTTATGATTATACACGCTATATATAGCGTGTGTCAATAGAAAAATACACCATATATAGCGTGCCTGTGGAAAACTTTGATTTTTGGCAGTTTTTCTATAGTTCTGTTATACTGGCAGTATGTTTGAGCTAGTAATTTCTACTAAAAACGGACAAAGATATCAAGTAGTAGTGCGAGACGCGCGTGAAGCGGACCACGAGTTGGCAAGATTTGAGAATGTGTATCTAGCAAAAAATCCGGCAGACGCAATTTGGGACGCGTCGGTGTTAGACCGCAACGGGAATCGTGTATCTAGGTACACGATGGGCGGATTTGAAAGTTTCTAGAAACTCTGGTATAATTACAGATATGAATTTGAAGATTGGAATTGTGGGATTACCAAATGTTGGAAAATCAACACTTTTTAATGCATTAACAAACGCGGGCGCACTTGCTGCGAATTATCCTTTTGCGACGATTGAACCGAATGTTGGTATTGTGCCGGTGCCGGACGAGAGACTAGATGTGCTTGGCAAAATGTATGAGACAGAAAAAATTGTGCCAGCAACAGTAGAATTTGTAGATATTGCTGGGTTAGTAGCCGGAGCAAGCAAAGGCGAAGGGCTCGGCAATAAGTTTCTCGCTCATATTCGCGAGTGTCAAGCAATTTGCCACGTTGTGCGAGCGTTTGTTAATAATGATATCGTACGCGCCGATAATAAAATTGAGGAAGACATTATTGCGCAGGCCAAAGACGATATTGATATTATCAATCTAGAATTGCAATTAGCTGACGACGAAACTAAGGCCAAAATTGAAGCAAAACGCAAGAAAGATCCAAATGACGAAAATATTCCATTCCTAACCGATAAGCCCGTAATTTATATGTTTAATGTGGACGAAAATGGCCTGACAGATAAGGATCTACAAGAAAAATTGCGCAAGCTAGTAGAGCCTGCCGAAGCGATTTTTGTGAACGCAAAATTAGAAGAAGAAATGTCTGGCATGAACCGTGACGAGAGAAAAGAATTTCTAGAAAGTTATGGCGTAAAAGACGATGCGCTCGGCGAGCTGATTAAGGCCGCGTATAAAACGCTAGGATTACAAAGTTTCCTTACTGCCGGCAAAAAAGAATGTCGTGCTTGGACCATCAAACAAGGTGCTACCGCGCCAGAAGCTGCCGGTACGATTCATACGGATTTTGAGCGCGGATTTATTGCGGCCAATATTTGTAATTATGACGACTTAAAGGCGCTCGGTAGCGAACAGGCTGTAAAAGCTGCCGGCAAACTCCGCACCGAAGGCAAAACTTATATTATGCAAGATGGCGACGTGGTAGAGTTTAAATTTAACGTCTAAATTAGCGCGAGATAATCCCACCGCCGAGACAAATCTCGGCGTTTTTGCCGTCATAAATTACGGCGGATTGACCAATGGCTGGAGCTTTAATTTCCTGTTCAAATTCTAGTGTAGCAGAAACGCTTTTGCTATTTTTTAAGTCGTTTGTGCTAATTTTGGCAGGAATTAGTGGAGCGCGATGGCGCAATCTCACCATCACATTTACTGACGGCTTGTTGCGCAAAATTACATCCGTGAGTTTTAGCTCCTTAGTCCATAGATTTTTATTATTGAGGTTTTTACTAACATAAACTATGTTCTTTTTCATATCTTTTCTAGTTACGTAGTATGGCAGCCCGCCACCGATATTTAGTCCGTGACGCTGGCCGACAGTATAGAAGATTGCACCCTCGTGGAACCCGACTACTTTGTCGGTTTCTGTTTCACGAATTTCTCCGCGTTTTTCTTTAACGTATTCTTTTAAGAAATCTTTAATCCCAACTTCGCCCACAAAGCATACGCCCATAGATTCTTTTTTGTATGCATTGTGAAAGCCAAATTCACTTGCTAGCTTTTTTACATCAGGTTTTAGCATGTCGCCAAGCGGAAAAATTGTGTGAGCAATAGCGTCCTTAGAAATACGGTACAGGAAATAAGTTTGGTCTTTGTTCTCGTCTTTGGCACGGAGAAGTTTGTCGCCGTCAGCCTTAGCATAGTGGCCAGTAGCGATGAAATCTGCGCCTTGTTCACGCGCAACATCATAGAATAATTTAAACTTAATTTCTTGGTTGCACATGATGTCAGGATTTGGCGTGCGACCACGCTTAAACTCGTCCAGCATATAATCTACGACTTTCTGCTTGTAATCTTTTTCAAAGTCAAAAACTTTAAAATCAATGTCTAGATTTACGGCAATACGTTTAGCGTCAGAAAGATCGTCCGCCCATGGACATTTCATACCTGGGAGATCGCGACTCCAGTTTTTCATATAAACGCCAACAACGTGATAGCCCTGGTCTTTTAAGAGCTTAGCGGAAACACTAGAATCTACACCGCCAGACATACCTACAAAAACGGTTTTCTTGTTAGTATTCTCATTTACACGGGCGAGCTCATGTTTAACTGCTTCGGCAATCTTCTTGGCAGAAATTTTAATGTCATCTTCCGTATTATCGACGCCCATACTAATGCGGAGAGAGCCAGCGATTTCTGTATCGGTTAAGCCAATAGCAGAAAGTACGTGAGACTTCTCGCCCTTGCTAGCGGCACAGGCTGCACCAGTAGAGGCATAAATTTCTTGCATTTCTAACATATAAATTAAGCGCTCCGCGTCGACGCCCGGAAAACAAACTGGTACAAAATTAACTAGTTGTTTCTTAGAATTCCCTAAAAATTTTGGTTCTATAATTCCGTCTAGATTTTTCTTTAGCTCTTCGCGGAAAAGCTGAGAAAGTTTTTCATATTTTTTGATATTGCCGTTTATGTGTTCTTTGGCGAGTTTAGAGGCCATAGCAAATCCGACTACTCCAGCTACATTTTCTGTACCGGAGCGAAGCCCCATTTCTTGGCCACCGCCATAAGATACTGGTTTTAGCTTAACACCATGCGCAACATACAGCGCGCCCACGCCTTTTGGTCCATAAACCTTGGCGGAGTTGATAGTCATTAAATCTACGCCAAGACGCGTAGCATTGATATTAATTAAATTCTGTGCCTGAGAAGCGTCGGTATGAAAAATAAGCGGAAGCGGATTATCGAGCGATAGGTGCTTTTGCTTTTCTGCACGGATAATTTCCGATATTTCTGCGATTGGTTGGATGGTGCCAAGTTCATTATTAGCTAGAGATACAGAAACAAAACCAACTTTTTCTGTCAGCTTTTTTTGAAAATCTTTGAGGTCAATCCGGCCGTTCTTATCAACTTTGATTGTCTGGTATTTATAGTTTTTGGCGAGATTCAAAACGGAGGCGTGCTCAGTTTCTAGGACTAGGACTTCAGAATTTTGAACTGCAGAAAACGCTAGATTATTAGCCTCCGTCGCGCCGGCCGTAATAATAATATCATTACCCTTGGCGCCGATAGTATGGGCAATATCATCCTTGGCGTTTTCGTAAATTTCGCGGACACGCTTAGCTGGAAGATATGGCGCAGACGGATTAAAAAACTGGTCCGCAAAAAACGGGGCCATAGCATCTATCACCTGTTTTTTCATTGGAGTAGCTGATGCGTGATCCAAATATATCATATATATATTATAACATATTTTTAAGCATTTTGGAATTGGGAGTTGTAGAGTTCGGCGTAGAAACCGTTCTTTTCGATTAGCTCTTTATGCTTGCCGGATTCGACAATATTACCGTCTTTCATGACGAGAATTAAATCAGCATTTTTAATGGTGGAAAGACGGTGCGCGATAATGAATGAGGTCCTTCCCTGCATGAGTTTGTCCATGGCTTTTTGGACTAATTCTTCTGTGCGCGTATCAACGTTAGAAGTGGCTTCGTCGAGGATAAGGAACGGGGCATCCTCTACCATACCACGAGCGATAGTGAGAAGCTGACGTTGGCCGGCGGAAACGGATTCGTTTTCAGAAATTTCGGAATTAAATCCGTGTGGAAGGGTTTTGATAAAATGTGTTAAGCCAATAGTATCGCAGACTTCTTTAACGCGTGCGTCAGAAATGTGGGTGCGGTTGTAGACAATGTTTTCTTTAATCGTGCCAGAAAATAGCCAGGTGTCCTGCAAAACCATAGTGAATAATTCGTGGACATTTTCGCGAGTAAGTTTATTAATCGGAACATCGTCAATTGAAATGCTACCGGACTTGATATCATAAAATTTCATGAGAAGATTTACCATGGTGGTCTTGCCGGCACCGGTCGGACCGACGATAGCAATTTTCTGTCCGGGTTTAATACTGGCAGAAAAATCTTTGATAATGAGCTGGTCTTTTTTGTAGCCGAATTTAACATTCTTGAATTCAATCTTACCTTTGACTTTATCTTTGTCTAGATGCATAGTGGCATCTTTTTGGTCCGGCATTTCTTTGGTATCTAGGAATTCAAAGACACGCTCGGAGGCGGCGGCAGAAAGCTGTAAGTAGTTCAAAGCCTGGGCGATTTGGGAAAGTGGCGAAGTGAACATGCGGACGTAAATAATAAAGGCGATGATAGAGCCGAATGTAATGGCATGATTCATAACCATGATTGCACCAACAACACAGACCGCGACATAGCCAAGGTTCCCAATAAATCCCATCATTGGTGGCATGAGGCCGGAGAGGAATTGGGATTTACGGTTAGCATCGTAAACTTTTTTATTTAATTTATCAAATTCTTGGTCGGATTCTTTTTTGCCATTATAAGCACGAACAACGTTAAGACCAGAATAAATTTCTTCAATGTGGGAGTTTAGATTTCCTAGCTCACGCTGGCGCATAGTAAAATATTTTTGCGAACGTTTTAATACAATAAATACGAAGAAGAAACCGATTAGACCGGAAATAATTGACGTAATAGCCATAACGCCGTTTGTGACAAACATCATAATAATTACACCGACTAACAAAGTAATCGCGGAAACTAAAGTAGACAAAGATTCGTTGAGGCTCTGGGCGACGGAATCAACATCGTTAGTAACGCGAGAAAGTGTGTCGCCGGTCTGGTGATTATCAAAGAATTTGAGCGGGAGGCGATTGATTTTTTCGGAAATTTGGGTGCGGAGGAGTCGAGCAAAGTTATTAGAAACATCCGTCATAAGGAAAGCTTCGATAATTTCAAAAACTAGGCTCGTAACAAAGAGAATCGCAACAACAATAACAATACTCCAGACCGCGTCAAAATTCATTTGACCGGTGAGGCCATTAGTGATTTCGTCGGTAAGTTCGGATAATTTGTTTGGCGTGATAATGGCAATGATGGAGCCAATGGAAGCAAAAAGCGTAGCAAAAAATGATGGAATATAAAAGGGCTTAAGTTCCTTAATCATGCGCGTAATGGCGACTTTGAAATTCTTGGCTTTTTCTACTTCGCCACGAATTGGTCCTGGCATTATTTACCTCCTTTTTGTAATTCTTCTGGAGCGAGCTGAGACTCGGCGATTTGGCGATAGACCGGGCAGGTTTTTAGAAGCTCGAAATGAGTGCCTTGACCGACGCATTTGCCTTGGTCTAACACTAGAATTTGGTCGGCGTTCATAATAGTACCAATGCGCTGTGCGACGATGAGAGAAGTAGCATTCTTAGTATGGGCCTTTAGAGCTTTTCTAAGTGTGGCGTCGGTTTTGTAGTCGAGTGCAGAAAACGAATCGTCAAAAATATAGATTTCTGGATCACGAGCGATAGCACGGGCGATAGCAAGGCGCTGTTTTTGTCCGCCAGAAACATTAGTGCCACCCTGTGCAATATGAGCAAAGTAGGTTTTGTCTAGCTTTTTTACAAAGGCCTCGCCCTGGGCGACCTTAATGGCATTTACGATTTTTTCTGGAGAGATTTTGCCCTTACCGTTGTCGCCAAAACCAACGTTAGAAGAAACTGTGCCAGAGAACATTACGGCTTTTTGAGGGATGTAGCCGAGTTTATTATAAAGCGATTCAAAAGTGTAATCCTTTACGTTAACATCATCAACTAGAACTTCACCTTCGGTAGCATCATAGAAACGCGGAATGAGATTAATTAGAGTGGACTTACCAGAACCAGTAGAACCAATGAAGGCGATAGTCTGGCCCTTCTCGGCCTTGAACGAAATGTTTTCTAGAATATATTCTTCGGCGTCTGGATATTTAAAGCTGACGTTTTTGAATTCTACGGTGCCGGTTTCGGCGGTCTGTTTTATGTCCTGTTTCCCTTCTTTAATACTGAGGTCGGTGTCTAGAACCTCGTTAATGCGGACGGCAGAAACTTGGGCGCGCGGAACCATCATAAATGTAAAGGCGAGCATGAGAAATGACATGATAACCTGCATAGCGTAGCTAGAAAAAACTACCATGTTGGAAAAAATTGTGAGCTTGCCCATTTGGTCGGCGTCGCTAATTAGGTAGGTGCCGATGACATAAATCACGACCGTAATAGAATGCATAAAGAAGAAAATGGTAGGGCTCAAAATCGAGAGCATACGTTGGACAAAAATCTGGGTATCGGTTAAATCGTCGTTAGCTTTTTTGAACTTTTTCTCTTCGTATCTCTCTGCATTAAACGCGCGGACGACGCGGATGCCGGTAAGATTCTCACGCGTGACGTCGTTAAGGCGGTCGGTAAGTTTTTGGATAATTTTAAAACGGGGGATGACGATAACCATAATAGCAACAACAATAGAAAGTAGAATCACTACCGTGACAGCCGTGGCAGTGCTCCATTCCCAAGATTTATTCAATATTTTGGTGACTGCCCAGACGGCGGTAATCGGAGCTTTGATTAGCATTTGCATACCCATAGCGAGGAACATTTGGACCTGGGTAATGTCATTAGTAGTACGGGTAATAAGCGAGGCAACGGAAAACTTTTTGATTTCGGCCATACCCAAGTTTTCTACTTTGGAGAATAGGGTTTTTCTAACGTTTTTTGAAAAGCTAGCAGAAATGTTGGCGGTCAAATACCCGACTAGAAATGCGCCAGCAAGGCTCCCGAATGCGCAGGCCATCATCATAGCGCCGTTATATATAATGGCAGAAAATTCGTTGCCTTCGGTCTGGACTAGGCGGGTAATTTCTGACATGTAGTCCGGGAGTTTTAAGTCGAGCCAAACCTGAAAACAAATACCTGCTACCACAACTAGGAATAGCAGAACGTCGCGCTTTTTTAGGTTCTTTAAGAGTTTGAACATATTAGTATATTATACCACCAACTCTAGCCACTTGTCCAACTTGAAGTCTGGGCCAGAAACGGAGGCGACGGCGAGAATTGGCGACGGCATATCATCCAAATCGCGGTTTAATCTTTTGCTTAAAAATTGCATAAAAGCGTTTGATGCGAAGGCGATTTTTTGTTTTTTCTTGGCATCGATGAAGTCAAGCGGAGCGCCGTGAGAATCGGTTTTTCTGTATTTTACTTCTGTAAAATAAATGTGGTCGGTTGTTGCGGAGACGATGTCGATTTCGTAGAATTTAGTCTTGTAGTTTCTAGCAATAATTGTGTGGCCCTGGCGCTTCAGGTAATCTGCAACGATACCTTCAGCATAATAGCCAGCGAGTCTCGCACGCGCGCCACGGGCACTCATAGACGAAGCGTACAAAGCTCCTCCTCGGAAACGCCACGCGCTACCCCTGTCGTCACAGGGGTATCGCTCGCTGTGACGACTCCGTCGCTTCGCTCGCCGCGTCCCAAGGGGCGGGACGTGGCGTCGCTTATCTTCCTTGGAGAAGCTTTGCCACGCTTCATACACTGGCTTGAACGAATGGCGATGTTCGGGGCAGGGGCCAAGTTCTGTTAGGGCCTTTTTGTGGAGCGCGGTGCCATAGCCGACGTGTTTTTCAAAGCCATAGCCGGGGTATTTTTCGGCAAGCTTTATCATGTAATTATCACGGGCGACTTTGGCGATGATAGAGGCGCCGGAGACCTCCTTAATCTTGGCATCGGCCCTTGGAAGGACAGAAACTAGGTTTTCTAGATCGGTGCCTTTTAAGAAATTAGATGTGCCATCAATGATAATTTCCGAAAAAGTATCGCGCGGGATTTTTTCGACGGCGCGACGTGTGGCGAGCTTCAGAGCTTCGGCTAGGCCGATGCTATCTAGTTCCTTTGATGATACCCAGCCAAGGCCCGTCGCTTTGGCTTTTTCTTTAATGATTGGTGCGAGTTTTTCGCGTTTTTTGACGGTTAGTTTTTTAGAATCGGCGAGGTCGTTCTGCCAGGATTGAGACTCGATTTCTTGACCATCTTTGTCTAAACGTTCTGGCAAAACTACAGCGCCAATAACAAGAGGCCCTGCCCAGGGGCCTCTTCCAACTTCGTCAATTCCTAGAATTGCCATTATTCGGCTTTTTCTTCAGACTTTTCTTCGGACTTCTCTTCTGCTTTTGGAGCTTCGGTAGCTTTTCCTTCTGCTTTTGACTCTTCTACTGGAGCTTCAGTTGCGACCTCGGCGGTTTCTGCAGTTTCTGCGGTTTCTGCGACTTCGTCTTCACCTGGGACGGTAATGTCGTTGACGGCTGCGCGGTCAAAATCTTTGCCAGCGAGACGAGCGGACTTACCAGAGCGAGCGCGGAGGTAGCTAAGGTTGTTTCTGCGGACCTTGGCACGCTTGGTGATTTCAATTTTCTCTACGAGTGGGCTATGAAGAAGGAAGGATTTCTCTACACCAACACCGGAAGCAATCTTGCGAACGGTAATGCGAGCGGTGTGAGATTCTTTGCGATCTGCACGAATAACTACGCCTTCAAAAACCTGGAGACGAGACTTGTCACCCTCTTTGATTCTCTGAGTGACTTTAACGGTATCACCAGAACGGACATCAATAACAGCTTTCTTTTTCTGTTCGTCACCGATTTTCTTTAGAATAGAAAAACTCATAATTAAACCTTTATATTAACACTTCTTATCATTATACTAAATTATTGAAAAATTGCAAGGGGTAATTTGGTAGTCGAGGGATATTGAACTTTTACCTTTAGGCTACGTCTTTTAATTTTGGCCTAGACTTTTTATGAGAAATGTGGTAAAATGATTTGGTAACCGATTATATTAGATTTGGTCCGGTAGCTCAGCTGGTTAGAGCACGAGCCTCTTAAGCTTGGTGTCGTGGGTTCGAGTCCCACCCGGATCACCAGACCGAGATTTCTCAGTCAAACGCCCAAGAACTAGTGGTTCAAGAGGTTTCTTCCATCTGTAGGAGACCTCATTTTTATTGTTGATTTCTAGGTTCGTAAATAGATTACGGGCTAATTGGTCCTTTTGCCAGGAATCGCCACTTTTCATCTTATCT
>JAFTBP010000011.1 GCA_017455145.1 Candidatus Saccharimonadota bacterium
CATGGTAAGGATGAGGTCTCGGGTTCAAACCCCGATCGTGGCTCCATTTTTTTGTTGTCTTGACTTTTTGAGAAAAATCATTATAATATAAAGTAATGAACCAAACTTTGAGTGACTACAAGGATAAGGTAAGGGGATGTCTTGTTGGTGGAGCTGTGGGCGACGCTTTGGGGTATCAGATTGAATTTGAAATTGGTATAAAGCCAAAACAAGTTACGCGGTTTAAAAATAACAAAGGTATTATTTCTGATGATACGCAGATGGCCTTGTTTACGGCGAATGCCTTGCTTTGGCGCGAAACAAGGTTGGCGATTCGTGGAATCGCTTTAGCTCCGCCGGAAGCGATTTGTCTTGGGTATTTTGATTGGCTAAGGACACAAGAAAAGACAGATAAGCATACACCGATTTGTTGGATAGAGAAAATTCCAGAGTTGAATGTAATACGAGAACCTGGAAGGACGTGTTTGACTGCGCTTGAAGAAAGAACTAAGGATGACAATGGAACGCTTAATTTTAGTAGGCTAATTAATGATAGTAAAGGCTCTGGGGCCGTAATGCGCGTAGCGCCAATTGGGCTTTATATTATTCCGAAGGAAGCTGGTAAAATAGCCGGATATTCGGCAAATATTACACACGGACATCCACTAGCGATATTGTCAGCGTTTGTGATGGCTAAAATTATTGCTTATATTGTGAGTGAAAATACAAAAATTGAAACAGCGGTTTTGCGTTCTATAAAAGATATGATGGATTGGGAGCCGGATTATTATGAAAATAATCGGTGTCACAAGCTAAGGTGGGACACAGAAAAAAGCGAACTAAAAGAAATATTAGAGCGCGCGATAAAACTCGCAAAAGAAAATATAGAAGATACAAATGCGATTTCTCAGCTAGGTCAAGGATGGGTATCAGAAGAGGCTCTAGCAATTGCAACATATTCTACTATAAAACATCAGGATAGCTTTGAAGATGCGGTGGTTTCGGCAGTAAATCACGATGGTGATTCTGACACTACGGGGGCGCTTGCTGGAAATATCATTGGCGCAAAATTAGGATATAATAAGATTCCAGATTATTATAAGAACAATATTGAAATAAAAGACGTAATGCTTGAGCTGGCAGACGATATGGTAAACGGAGTGCCGATTGATAAAAACGGTGATGTTTCTGATGCTACTTGGCTTTCAAAATATTGGCATCTTTAGTAATGAACCACATTACAATAGAGCCAAAAAAATTGCCTAGGACACAGATAATTAGTGAGGCGTCAAAAGTAATGGCGACGCCCATTGTGATGACGTTGGCGATGCAGTGCTGAAATCCGCAAAAGATAAAAAGTGGAATGCCAAAAATAATGCCAAGTGGTGTGCCTTTTCTGTACATAAAAACGGCAATATACATAATGACGCCACAGAGGATGGATTTGATTAGCATAGGAAGATCAAAGGTCCAGCTAGTAACTTTGGAAACGGCGGCGGATTTGACACTATCATCTACAATGCTAAAGACCATTCCGATTAGGTATCCGGTGATAAGATTAACAGCAAGAATGATAAATAAATCTAGGACTTTGATTTTGTCTTGGAAGAGAAAACCGCATTTTCCAGTAAAGAGATTTTGACCCATATAGCAGACGCCGAGGAGTCCAAGCGCAAAAATAACGGGGCCGATAGGATTTCCAAGTTTAAGTAAAGCATAGTCGCCGAGCGCAATAAGCAGGCTAGCGCCAATACTTTTTCTAATAAGCTCGGACTTCCCTTTCATTTAGATACGTCTCCTTGGATGAACGTGTGGGCGAGGAAGTGGGCGTTTGGCTACGGGTCGTGGTATAGTGCGACGAGTAGTGCGCTTTTTCTTTTCGGCTTTGGCGATGAAAGACTCAATTCTAGCATTGGTGGATGCAATTCCCTCTTCGTCCTCGGCTTCTTTATGAATGGCGAGAATGAGGCGGAGCGTACTAAGAGACGGGTCTAGAGAGTAGGCTTGTTCCAAAGCTTCTAGTGCGTTTTTGCGGTTGCCCATACGTTCTTCGGCCTTAGATAGGGCAATATATCTAGCTGGCATATCTCCTTCTAATTCTAGGGCTTGTTTAAATGCCATGGCGGCTTTTTCATATTCACCAGTTTCTAGATAGATAAGGCCGGCATTGTGGAGAGAAGAAGCATTTTCATCTAGGGATTGGGCAATTTCAAAACACTCAATAGCTTCGTCAAATTTCTGGCTCTTAGCGTATAAAATACCCAGGCGGTTATATGCGGCGGCGTTTTTTTCGTCTACTCTAAGAATGGCGAGAAGGGCTTTCTCGGCGCGAAGAGTTTTGCGCTCTTTCATAGAAACTTGGGCGATTTGCCAGAGTTTTTTAACCTGGAGAGCGGTTTTTTCGTTGGTTTCGGTCTTGGCAGGCTTTTTCTTGATGACCGGAAAAAAGAATACCATATAAATGGTTATCAAGAGAATAGCAATAACACCTAACATAAGTTTATTTTAGCATAAATCAGCGATAAGATGAAGTTTTATGTGGCCATTTTGCTTAAGATTATCATGGAGAGTGAGAAGTTTTGGTAACTTTTTTAGAAAGGCTGGATTTTTTGTAGCAAAATATGATTTATAGAGAATCTCAATGGCGGTTTCGGTAATTTGTAAACTAGTAAAACGAGCGTCTTTTTTGAAGTCTTTTTCGTTTGATAAATCTTTGATTAGGTTTGGCAAATCGGAATTTTTGGCAGAAATTATTCGTTTGGCGTATAATTTTGCCATTTCTGGGGCATCTACTGGGGTATTTAGAGGGTTTTTTATTCGTTTGATGTATAAATCTCCGCGTGACAAAATTGTAGGAAGAAGGGCCGAGGCGGAGTTTGTAAACAGCACAAAATGATAATTATCAGCAGGTTCTTCTAGGAGTTTTAGAAAAGCGTTTTCGGCTTTTTCGTTCATTTTTTCGGCATTATAAACAAAAATATAAAAATCCTTGGTTTGTTTAACTTTGGTTTGGTTGATGATTTCGCGAACTTGTTCAATGGTAATACTGTTTTGGATTGGTTGCACCACAAGATGATTTTTGTCGCCAGTTTTTGGTAGGATGTCTGGAATAGTGGGCATCACAAAAATAGAGAAACCACTTAAGCTGGCGATTTGTTCTATTTTTAGTTCATCATCAAAAAACATTAAATTATGCTTTCAAATTCTTTTGGAAGTGGAGCGGAGAAAGTTTTTCTGACGTTTTCTGCGTCGCCTGGAATGGTAATTTCTAGACTGCCGGCGTGGAGCATTAGGCGGTCTGCTTTTGATTTTTCGTTATAAACGCGGTCGCCGACAATAGGACAACCAATATAATTTAAGTGGACGCGAAGCTGGTGCGTGCGGCCAGAAACGGGCTTTAATTCTAGTAGCGAGTTTTTGCCGTTTGATTTTAAGACTTTGTAATATGTTTCAGAAGGTTTGCCTTTAGGGTCAACCATAAAAGTAGTAGGACGTTTTAGATTTCTTGCGATAGGCAGGTTAATTAAGGCTTCGTCTAACTTTGGTTTGCCATCTACTATGGCATAGTAAGTTTTGTGAGTTTTTCTGTCTTGGAACTGACGGCGAAGCATAGACTGCGTGGCTTCGTTTTTGGCTAAAATGACAACACCAGAAGTATCACGATCTAGGCGGTGAACTAATAATCCATAATCTTCTAGTGTGGGTTCGGTAGTGAATTCGCCCTTGGCCATAGATAATAATCCGGCAGGCTTATTAATAACTAGAACGTTGTTATCTTCATAAATCAAAAATTGTTTAACATCTTCCGGAAGAGATTTTTCTGGAACTTGTAAAACAATCTTTGGGATAGAATTTTTGATTAGTTCGTAGTTTGGTTTTTTGATGACTTCTCCGCCTACTGTAACATAACCAGATTTGATGAAATTTTGGAGCGTAGAGCGATTGAACTCTGGGTGCTTTTCTACAAGATAGAGATCCAGCCGGATACGCTCTTCCGGCTGAATCTTCCCTGGCAAAATCACATCTCCGTTTTTGACACGAGACAAACTAGGTTTGCTGAATTTTTTGCCAGTAATAATCACTATTAGTCATTCTTCTTGGTAAAGGTAAGTTTTTCGTTGCCGGTTTCAATATTACCGTCGCCGTCGTCAGAGGATGTTTCATAGGTAATAGTGATAGTGTCATCTTTTGTGGTGTAATCCGCTTCGGTTGGCGTATCTTCTTCGTCGTCATCACTCTTTTCAAAGTGGAATTTTTTGCCGTCATAGGTAAACTTAGCTTCGTCACCAAAGATGCTAAGCTTGCCTTCTTTGTCGTTCTCAATCTCAAGTGTAGCAGAAATGCCAAAGGCCTTCATTAAGTCGAGCGTAGAGGTCTGGTCTTCGCCGTTTACTTCTAGGGCGGTAAGTTCGTAGTTGCCGGTTAAATCAACTTTCTTGAATGGGTTGATTACGACTAGTGCAATAATAGCTGCAATTAGGACGATTGCACCAATAATCCCGCCAATAATTAGGCCCTTGTTTGATTTTTTGGCTTTTTCTGTGGTTTTTTCTGTGGTCTGTTCAGCCATAGTTTCCTCTCAATTAGTTTTCTATATTTTAGCATAGATTCTATGATTGTAAAAATAGGACCCGCAAGGCGGGCCCAGTTGCTGGTTATTGGAAGTCGTTTTCGTAGTGGTTTTTACCGCCGTAAAGTTGTTCTCCGTGAAGCTCTACGCCATAGGCGTTTGCAAGAGTCTCGTTGATAGATCTAACCATGACTCTAAGCAGGTATAATGTTGGAGCGATTTCTGGATACATGTCTTTGGCCATTCTCAAGATTGGCAATAGTAATTGGTCTGTTTCAATTACGTTCTTTTTAATCTTATTTGGCTCAAAACTTCCAGCCATGCTGGAGAGATTAACAAAACGGTCAAGCGCCTTGCAGATAATGGCGTTTTTGTCTTGCAATAATTCGTGAAAATAACGCGTCTTGCATTGCAATTTGTTTTCACCAACATAAGGTTTGCAGGTCATTTTTTCGACACCGCGTTTGACTTCGTCACTAACCGGTAAATCGGCTATGGCAGTATCGGTGTCTTCTGGAACATCGTGCAATATGATGACGGAAAATAAATCGTCGCTAGTTAGCCCCATGCTCATAGCGATTGACGCCATTAAGAGTGGATGGACAATATATGGCTGATTAGTCATTTTGCGGACTGCTCCGTCATGTTTTTTTCTGGCAAATGCTAAAGCTTTGACGCTTTGTGTTAGGCCTAAGGCCTGAAATTGTGCCATTAGTCTAGTATACATTTTTGATTCGTCATAAACTAGCTGATTTGCAACTACGCTCATAACAACCTCCTTTTAAAGAACTTCCCCCCACCGCAACCTCGTTATTATACCATAAAATAAAAATAAAGACAAAAAAATGGTGGAGCATACCAGATTCAAACTGGTGACCTCTTCGCTGCCAGCGAAGCGCTCTAATCAACTGAGCTAATGCCCCAACTGAGGTATATTTTATCATAAAATGTGTTAAAATAAAAGTATGAAAACGATTTTAACTGGAATTAGAGTTAACAGTGAGCCAACGCTGGGTAATTTCCTGGGTGCGATGCTCCCGATGGTGAGACTCGCCAACAAACATAGCAAAGATCATAATATTAATATTTTTGTTCCTGACCTTCATTCTATTATTTCTGAAACGGATGGCGATTTCCAGAAAAATCTAGTTAATTCGGTTAAGTATTATATTGCTTCTGGTTTGAAAATAAACGAGAACGTACATATTTATCGCCAGAGTTATGTGCCGGCGCATTCGGAAATGTGTTGGATTTTGAATTGTGTTGCGACGATGGGCGAACTATCTAGGATGACACAGTTTAAAGATAAAAGCCAAGGTAAAGAAAGTGTAAATGCAGGAATTTTTGACTATCCAGTTTTGATGGCTTCTGATATATTGCTTTACTCGGCGAGTTATGTGCCAGTAGGCGAGGATCAGTTCCAGCATCTGGAACTTACGCGTAATCTTGCGATGCGTGTGAATAATAAATATGGCGAAATATTTGTAGTGCCAGAAAAAACGGCAGACCAAGTGAAATTTATGGGCGAAGAAGAAGGGGTGAGAATTCGCGATTTGGTTAATCCTGAAAAGAAGATGAGTAAATCTGCGCAATCAGAAAATTCTAAAATTATGTTATCTGACGATCCAAAACGTGCGGCCAAGAAAATTATGGGAGCAACGACAGATTCTTATGCGAACATAAAATTTGATATGTTTAATCAGCCTGGTATTTCTAATTTACTTCAAATAGAGGCCCTAATTAATGATAAACCACTTCAAGATGTAATTGCGACCTGGAACGGCGAGAGTAAATATGGGGACCTCAAAAAACAGGTAGCAAGTTCCGTATCGGCATTTTTGGAGAATTTCCAGGCAGAGCTTGATGCGATTCCAGACGAGATGGTATATGAGTTGCTAGAGACTGGCGAAATTTATGCTAATGAGGTCGCTGACAAAAAACTTTTGCAACTTCAAAAAGTGTTTAAGTTGCGTTAAAATAAGAACAAGGAGGAGGTGTATATGTCTAAGTCTATTGAGGTAGACACAAAAACGTTTATTAGGTTTTGGCTGGTAGTAGCAGCGTTAGTTTTGATTGGGCTACTAGTGATACGTGCTAAAACTGGCTTAATTATCGTCGGTGCGTCGATTTTTATTGCGGCGGCGATTCGTCCGCTAGTGACTCGGGTTACTAAGATGCTTGGACCTAAAAACCATACGGGGCTGGCAGCCGGAATTACCGTAACAGGATTAGTGCTTGTAGTCGGCTTAATTATCGCTACAGTGGGTCCAGTAGTAATTACGGAGACGTCACGATTTCTTGGGCAGGCGCCGGAACAAATTCAGGCTCTTCTAGACAAAAGTGGATTTATTGATGAAATTGGAAAATCGCTTGGCGTAGAAAATGCGCGCGTGCAGATTGCTTCTTTTGCTAAAAACACTTTTTCTTCAATATTTGGACATATCCCAGAAACACTGTTCTCTAGTGTGAGTGCGATTGCGAGTTTCTTGATGGGGACGGTTTTGACACTAGTGTTAACGATTCTATTTATTACACAAGGACCAGGGCTATTTTACTCTATGATTTCCAAGATAAATGCTAAGAACGAAAAAGCCTCCAAATTGACGAAGCGGATATTAGAAAAGATTTCTGGTGTAATTTCTGGATATGTAACTGGGC
Source organism: Candidatus Saccharimonadota bacterium (assembly GCA_017455145.1). Taxonomy (GTDB): domain Bacteria; phylum Patescibacteriota; class Saccharimonadia; order Saccharimonadales; family Saccharimonadaceae; genus Nanosyncoccus. The sequence continues at coordinate 7,208 of JAFTBP010000011.1, forward strand.
AACTTCTAGTTGCGGTAGTTGATGCGACGTTCACTGGGCTAGTAGTGTTTGTTTTGTCTTTAGTCTTTGGGTTCTCTTCTGGGCTAGCGCTCCCGATGGCGATGGTCTCGCTAGCATTCTATATGATTCCGATGTTTGGGCAGGCAATGACAGATATCACGGTAACGCTGGTGCTATTTATTTCTAGCCCGTGGGCTGCGCTAATATTCTTAGTGCTATATCTTATCTTTGCGCAGATTGAGGCTAATATTATTGCTCCTAGAGTACAAGGCAATAGAATGTCTCTTCCGCCATTACTAATCCTTGTTGCGATTACGCTTGGTATGTATACATTTGGATTAATTGGCGCGATCATCTCCATTCCGATTGCGGGCATTATTAAAGTTTTGATTGACGAGTACCCAGCAATTAGAGCAGTCTCTGAACAATAAAAAAGCGCTCCTTTTGGAGCGTTTTTTGAGTGCTAAGCTAAATATTGCCAGATTGGTCCGATGTTAGTGTCTAGGACAGTGATATTTTTGTCTGCTAGTTCGTCACGCAGGCGGTCAGAAACGGCAAAATCTTTGGTAGCTCTAGCATCTTCGCGGGCTTTGATTTTTTCAAGAATATCTGAGGAGACCTTTGGAGTTGTAGCGATAAGGTCTAGGCCAAGAAGCTTGTCAATAAATTCCCAATCTTCTAGGCTTAATACGGAGTTGTCAATGTAGGCAAGTAGCTCGGAAGAATTTAGATTATTAGAGACAAGCTCAAGTGCGGTTTCTCTACTAAAAGTAGGCTCTGGAGTAATTTGGTAGGCATAAGCGATACGATTTCTCCAGTTTAACCTTCTGTTTTTGGCGGAAGTTAGATCCTCAAAACTAAAATTACGGTCTCCGCGGAAATGTCCTTGTAATACCCACATCTTAAAATCTAGTGGCGAGAATCCGCGTTTTTCTAAATCACTTAGAGTGTAAATATTGCCCAGTGATTTGGAAACTTTTTCTCCGTTTATGGTGATAAAGTTACAGTGAAGCCAAAAATTAGCCATTTTTTTGCCATAGGCCGCTTCAGTTTGGGCGATTTCGTTGGTGTGATGAACTGGAATATGGTCTATGCCACCGGTATGGATATCAATAGTTTCGCCAAGCTCAGTATGAATAATGGTAGAACATTCAAGATGCCAACCCGGATAGCCGGGGCGGCCCTCAAAATCCCATTGCATTGCGTGGTCTTCTCCGGGGCGGACGAATTTCCAGATAGCAAAATCAGAAGCGTTTTTCTTTTCACTGCTAAATTCTACGCGGGCGCCAGCTTTTAATTTTTCTAGGTCTAATCTGGCAAAATCGGCGTAGTGTTCAAACTTGCTGGTGTCAAAATATATACCATCGCCTGTAGTATAAGTGTAGCCTTTGTCCATCAAAGTTCGTACGAGCTCTAAATCTTCATCAATGTAATCGGTGGCGCGAGCGATTTTGGTGGGCTCACTCAAATTTAGCGCGTAGAAATCTTTGAGAAATGCGTCAATATATTTGTCGGCGATTTGCCAGACGGTCTTACCCTCTTTTTTAGCGCCTTTTTCTAGTTTGTCTTCGCCGTCGTCTGCGTCGGACGATAAATGTCCTACATCTGTTAGATTGAGTACGCGATTGACATTATAGCCATTTAAGGTGAGGGTACGAACGAGCAAATCCCAATAAATGTAGGAAGAAAAATTGCCAATATGAGCATAACTATAAACGGTCGGTCCACAGGTGTAGATTTTAACGTTTTTGGGGTCTAGAGGCACAAAATCTTCTACGGATTTGCTAAGCTGGTTATAGAGTTTAAGCATTGTTTTCTTCCTCGGCTTTAACCTTAGTGATAGCATTAATGAGCTCGTGGACAGTGTCTTCGTAGCTTAAATCATAGGTTCTAAATCCGGCAGCATACGGATGCCCGCCACCGCCAAAATATTCGGCGATTTTGTCGCAATAAGAGCGGTTAGAGCGGAGTTTGCCAGTAACTTTACCGTCTGGGTAAGTTTTGATGGCGGCGGCGATCTCTACGCCTTCTACCATTCTAAGTTCTTCTAGGATTAGGACGTTAGGGTTGTATTCGTCGGAATAATTTTGGATATCGTCCCAAGGAATATGAACGGTGGCGAGTTTGCCGTCTAGGTAATATTCAACACGCTTAATGAGATCTGCTTTAAAATCTAAGATGCGCGGAGATTTCTTGGAAAATTCGCGACGCTTTTCATCAAGAGCGGAAACGTAAAGGCCGTGACGGACGAGGTCTGCGACGACTTCAAAAGTATCGGCAGTAACGGCAGGAGAAACTAGCCCTAAGGTATCAGAAACGATTCCGTAGTAGAGGTATTCGCAGGCTTTAGACTCTCTAACCTGGTCGGCTTCGTCTTTTAGTTTGTCAAAGTCTTTAGACAATAGACCTTGTTCCTTTGCGATTTTGTAAATTAAATCACAGCAGGCTGGAAGGGTTTGGATTAAACCTTGGTGTGCAAAGGATAAATCGTCTTCGGTTTCGTGATGGTCTAGAATGAAAACCGGTGCGTGGTAGAGAGCATCTCTAATGGCAGGGTTTTCTAGTAATTTAGAAAGTAGAACTTCGGCGCAGGTATCAACAATGATGTAGCCATCAGCATCGGTTGGGAATTCGGAAGTGACGCGAGACCAATCGTCAAAATAGCGGAGATATTTAGGAATATCTACGGGACAGTAAAGGGCGATTTGTTTGCCGACTAGTAAGTAATCTAGCGCAAGTGCAGAGCCCAAAGAATCGCCATCAGGGTTTTCGGCTTGAATAATACAGAGGCGAGTTTTGCCTTCAATAAAATCAGTGAATGACTTATACATATACAGGTATTATAGCACAAGTTGGCCACTCACATAAGGCTCGTGCGACCGCTCACGGCCGCTTGGCCAGGCATATGTCGCAACGATCCTTACGTTTCGTGTCCAACTTTCCCAATCAGCTTGATTGAGTCGGATTCGGGGAGGGCTTCAACATTTTTGAGTTTGCGCTCAATTTGGCGAGAAGTGGTAGCAGCGGATTCAATTTTGTTGGCGCTTTCCATAAGTTTTTTGTGGGTAGCGTCTAGAAGGTCGCCGAATTTGCCGAATTGGCTCTTAACGGCGCCAAGAACCTGCCAGACTTCGCTGGAACGTTTCTCAATGGCGACGGATTTGAAGCCCATAAGTAAGCCATTTAGTGCAACCGGGAGTGTGGATGGGCTAGTAATGCTGACGTGGTGTTTTTGCCTAATTTCATCAGAGAGGCCCGGAATGCGCAAAATTTCGGCATAAAGGCTTTCTGTTGGGACGAACATAATGCCAAAATCAGTAGTGGCAGGAGGATCCAAGTATTTAGTGCTGATTTTTTTGGCTTGTTCTTTGACGTCGGTGGCAAGGGCTTTGGAAAAGCGTTCAATATCAGTTTTGTCGCCGTTGTCGTAGGCGGCGATTAATCTAGAGTAGTTTTCTACTGGGAATTTGGAGTCAATTGGGAGATAAATAGTAGAATCTTCGTCTTTACCGGGCATCTTGATAGCAAACTCAACGCGGTCCGCACTTCCCTTTTTAGTGGCGATATTTTCTTCGTATTGGGAATTGTTTAAAATGTCAGAGATAATTGAGCCAAGTTGGACTTCGCCATAAATACCACGAGTTTTGACGCCTTCCATAACTTTTTTGAGGTCGCCAACGCCGGTGGCGAGGTTCTTCATTTCGCCGAGACCTTGATAGACTTGAGTAAGCTGAGTAGAAATGCTTTTGAAACTTTCATTAAAGCGTTTTTCTACGGACGCTTTCAACTTTTCATCAACGGTTTCGCGCATTTCCTCAAGTTTTTTAGTGTTTTCGTCTTGCAAAGTTTTAACTCTGGTATCAACGGTCTTTTGAATGATTTGGAAATTATCAGAGAGTTCTTTTCTGTTCTCGCGGAATTCGTTAGAAATCTTAGGGGTAAGCTTGTCTAGCTCGGACTCTATGCGAATTAGACGTTCGGAGAGCTCGCGAGGCATTTCTGGCTCGGTTTTCCCTGATTTCTTAGCAATTAGAAAAATAACTAAAATAATATTTATAACACCTAAAATAATCAAAAATATATCCATAAGAGAATTATACCACTAATTAAAGTTTAGTGCGGTTTTCTAGGGCGGCAGAAAGGGTGATTTGGTCAGCATATGATAAATCAACACCCAGAGGCAGACCACGAGCTAGGCGAGTAATTTTGAGGTCTGGATATTTTTCTCCTAAGAGTTTTTGGAGTAAGAGTGCGGTGGATTCCCCTTCAATGGATGGATTAGTAGCAATAATAACTTCTAAAACTCCGTCTTTTTCTACGCGTGATATTAATTCTTTAATATGGAGTTTGTCTGGAGTAATGCCATCTATTGGAGATACTGCTCCGCCGAGGACGTGGTAAGTACCTTTATAGGCGTGGGTGTTTTCAATGGCGTAGATATCTAGGGGTTCTTCTACTACAAGTACGGTGGTTTTGTCGCGAGCAGGATTATCATATAGTGGCGAGATATTTTCGGAGGCGTCAATTAATGCAAAAGTAACAGGGCAAGATTTAACCCCGCTGTGAAGATTTTTAAGAGAGGATGCGATATTATCACAGAGCTTTGGACTAGATCGGAAAAGGAAGTAGGCATAGCGCTCTGCTGAGCGCGGACCTACTCCTGGAAGCGTACCCAAAGCTTCAATCGCTTGTTCTAGCGCGCTGGGCAACATTTTATGCGCCTAGGCCAAGATTTCCGAGAGCACCCATAAGAGGCTTCATTTTGTCGGTGGCGATTTCTTGAGCTTTGGCATAGCCGTCGCGGAAACAGTTTTCAATCCAGCGTTCTAGTTCGTGGATGTCGTCAAGATCAACTTTTTCTGGATCAATGGTGACTTTCTTTACCTTAAGTTCGGCAGTAATCTGAACAACTACGGCACCATCGCCAGCTTCTACTTCTACGATTTCATTCTTTAGTTCTTTTTGTGCTTTGCGCAACTGGTTCAGCATTTTCATCTGATCAAAGGTTTGACCCATAACAAATACTCCTAATTATCTTCGTATAGATATATTCTATCAGAATTTAGGGATTTTGACGAGGTGATAATGCGAGAAAGGTCATATGGAAGTTTGGCTGGCCAGAGACCAAGAGTAGCAATACGCGGAATATCGTCTTTGTCTTTGGTAGATGGGGTATTGCTTGTAACTTTATACAATCCCTTTTCTTCTAGAATGTGGTAGAAATCGTAATTGAGCGTGCCGGCTGGAATGAGAATGGTAGAGCCCTTTTCAACGTGCTTATAAATAAGAGTAAGGTCGTTTTGGTATTGGTTGGCGACGATTGGGTTATAGCTATAGCCAAAGATATAGTGAGCGAGGCTTGAGATAATCATAATGCCAAGGAAAGTAGAGATAGGAATAAGTCCGAAAACACGAGCGTAAGGGTTCTCTGGAAAGAGGCCATACCATTTCTCTAGAATGTAACGGATACCGTGGGCGGTTAGAATGGCGAACGGCAAGATAATAAGAACGGCACAGTCAGGATTGAATCCGGAAATAATAGCGGTGAAGATAAGGAAGATAGAAGCAATAGAGTTGCGTGAAGCAAAGAAGCCTTTGGTGGTGGAAATGAGGCCAGTAATAGCGAGTGTGAGAGAAGCCATACCAATCATAGGAGCAAGGAAGACGGACTCAATGTTACCACTCCAAGAGAAGAAGGCTAGGAGAGCGTTTTTGATGTTTTCTAGGAATGTACCCCAGTTGAAATCTTTCATAAAGAAGAGCGAAGTTATAGTAGATGGGTATTTGATTAGTTCATAGCCCATAATACCGATGACGCCAAGCACAATGAGCCCAATCAAAATGGTTGGAATTTTAGGTAAGGATTTTACCATAAAACGAAGATGTGGATGGACGATAGCATAAAATAGAGAGAAAATCGCAAAATAGCCCATATATGGGGTAAAGAGCGAGAAAAGCATAAAGATAGCAAAGAAGAAAGTATAGACAGCTTTTTCTAGTTTCTTGCCGTTAATTTTAGAACCAAGCCAGAGCAAAAGTGTAGGCCAGAAAACCAACATAATAAGTGGGGTGCCGTTTCCAGCGAGGAACAAAAATGGCGCCGATAAAACTGTAAGAATGGAGGCGATAATGGCGACATTGTTTTTGAACCAGCGGTTTAAGAGAAGAATGAGAATAACGCCGAGTAAGAATCCAATAATCATACTTGGAAGTTTGATAATGTAGACGTTAAAGCCTAAGAATTTAATACAGGCTTTTTGGAGGGCGTGATAAGGAAGATCTACAATGTTGCCAGACATAACGGTTTCTAGACTGAGACTATTAGAAGTGACGGTAGAGTTCATCTCGGCTTCAGACAAGCCACCTGGAGATAGCATTGGAATTAGGAAAATCAGAGCTATGAACAACAAAAATAAGATAAAATAACCGATTACAAATCTGTGTCTATACAGAAAAAGTCTGGAAATTGTAATTTTCTTCACATAACCAGTATATCATTTATTCGTGGTTTTTATCAAGTGACAAAAAGCGGACGTGGTCGGCATCAAAGTAGAGTTCTACTTTACCGACGGAGCCATGGCGGTGTTTTTGGATTAACAACTCGGTAATATTGGTTGGCTCATAACCCTCTTCGTTCATATGGTAGTAGTCGACGCGGTGGAGCATCATGACAAGGTCGGCGTCCTGCTCAATAGAGCCGGATTCACGAAGGTCGGACAAAACTGGGCGGGGATCGTCACGACCGGTAACGTTACGAGAAAGCTGAGCCAAAGCAACAACTGGAACTTCTAGTTCGCGGGCGAGCTGTTTAAGCCCGCGAGAAATCTCAGTAACCTCTTGGACGCGATTGCCAGCGTAGCGATCTGAGCCGGAAATAAGCTGTAAGTAGTCAATAATAACCATACCAATATTATGATCGTGAGCGGCGCGACGAGCCTTGTTTCTAAGCTCCAAAACGGTCATACTACTAGTATCGTCAATATAAAGTGGGATTTCGCCCATTTCTCCTAGCGCGTCGCCAATGCGTGAAAAATCGTCTCCAGTAATGTTACCAGTACGGAGTTTCCAGGCGTCAATACCGGAGCCGTCAGAAATCATACGGTCTACGATTTCGCCTTTGGCCATCTCCATTGAGAAGAAGAGTACACCACATTTGTTAATAGTGGCAACGTTGGTTGCGAGATTTTGCGCAAAAGTGGTTTTACCCATAGCAGGACGAGCGCCGAGGATGACGAGGTCGCCTTTTTGCATGCCAGCGGTGATTTTGTCTAGGTCGCGAAAGCCGGTTTTAAGACCGCGCAAGGCACCTTTGTTTTGAAATAGATTTTCAATACGGTCATAGGCTTCAACGAGTAGGTCGGCAAGAGCGGTATATTCGGTTTTGATAGTGTTATCAGAAACGGCAAAAAGGTCTTTTTCGGCATCTCCTAAGAGGTCGCCGATAGTACTGCCACCATCGTAGGCTTGTTCTACGATTTTTGTACCGGCTTCAATTAAACGGCGACGGGTGGCACATTCTTTGATAGTGTCGGCATAAGCAGTCGCGTGAGCAGAAGTTGGGACGAAATTAGTAAGTTCTGTAAGATAGGCTGCGCCACCGACTGTTTTCAGCTCTTTGGCGCTTCTAAGTTCAGAAGTGAGCGTAATTAAATCAATCGGACGGTGGGTATTGTAGAGCTTGGTCATAGCTTTGTAGATTTTGCCGTGACGCTCTTCGTAGAAATCCTTGTCGGATACGCGCTCTAGAATATCTGGAAATGAGGTATCAGATAACAAAATAGCGCCGAGTAAAGATTTTTCGGCATTAACATCCTGGGGCGGGACATGCGCATCCTGGGAATTTGAGCTAGAATGGGACTCCATCTGTTTTAACCTCCGTAACACCTCCCATTATATCAGAAATTTTGCTAAACTCGGCAGAAGAATTGGTGAGTTCTGTAGCGTCTCCAATTTCTACGGTGTAGCCGTCTGGCAAGAACTTTTGTAAAACGCGTTGATTATTGGCGGAATTTAGAATGGTTTTGTGGATTTTGCGCTCAGTGATGATTTTGAGGATGGTGCCATCTAACTTGTAGGTGCATTTTGAAAGAGTGGAGGCAATAGCAAGGTTGACGTTTTTGACGTTTTCTAGATAAGAATCCCAGTCAAAGGTGGTAGGACGCGTTGGGACAGTCTCTGGAACTGGGGCCTCTGGAACTGGGGCTGGAGCAGGCTCTTTTTTAGGGATGGCCTTAGCGGGCTTCTCTTGAGCTAAAACAGGTGGTTTTTCGGTTATTTTTGGAGCAATAGGGGTAGCAACAGGGGTAACAGCAGTATTTTCTAGAAAAGCAAGGAGTAATTTAGCTTCTGAGAAGGGAGTTTTAACCTCTGGGAGTTTAGATAAAAGAGGAAGAAGCGTAGGTTTTGGGTCTTCAATGATGACAGAAATGAGGTTTTCGGCGACGATTTCTGGTTTAGTCCCGGAATTGATAATAGATTTTAGAAGGTCAGTGATTTCGGCAGTGTTTCCCTGCTCATAAGCAGTGAGAAGATGAGTGGTTTGGGACTGTTCTGGGAGACCAAGCGAACGTTCCACCATTTCCCTGGTGATTTCTTGGTCATCTGTGGCTAGAGTAGACATTTGGTCTAGAAGAGAAATTGAGTCGCGAAAACTGCCTCCACCTCGGGCAACAATAACGGAGAGCGCGTCATCTGTTATCTTGATTTTCTCTTTTTCTACGATTGATTTTAGATGCCTTTGCATTACGTCTGGAGACGCCAGCTGGAAATTATAAACTTGGGCGCGAGAAGTGATGGTTATGGGGACTTTGTAGGCGTCAGTAGTTGCCATAATGAAAATGACGTGAGCAGGGGGCTCTTCAAGGGTTTTGAGGAGCGCGTTAAAGGCGGATTTACTGAGCATATGAACTTCGTCAATGATATAGACTTTGTATTTGCCGGTAGAGGGAGCGATAGAGGCTTTTTCTCTTAGTTCCCTGATATTATCTACGCCAGTGTTTGAAGCGGCATCAATTTCTATAATATCAGTGTAGTTATCTTCGATTTCGTATTTGAATTTGTTAACTTCGTGGGCAAAAATGCGGGCGACGGACGTCTTACCACAGCCACGAGGGCCCGTAAAGAGGTAGGAATGAGAAAAAGTACCTTTTTTCAAGGCATTTTCTAGGGGGATAGTAACTTGATCCTGGCCAATAACATCAGAAATCTTGGTCGGACGATACTTGCGATACAGAGCCTTCATAGCCCTATTATATCACGAGTTAGTTAGATAGGGTTAGATAGCGGCTTCGACGGCGGCCCAGGTAGCGTTGTCGTTGTTGGCTGGGATGATGACGGCGACTTGGGAGCCTTCTTGGAGACGGAAATAAGTAACAGAGGCATAGAGAACTTCGTACTCTTTGCCGGATACTTCTACGAAATATTTATCGTCGTGATGAGTAAGTGTACCAATGACGGTTTTTCTTTCAACTGGACCAATCTGCTTATAGAGGAACTTACCTTCTGGAGTGATGGTAAGTTTCATAATGTCACCCTCAACGAGCTTAGACTTGGATGCATAGTTAGCGGGGACAGGATAATTTTTGCCTTCTTGGTCAATCATAATTTGACCATCAAAGACGCCTTCTATTACTCTACCTTCAGGAGCGGAGACTACGACGTCGCGAGGCGCAGTGATAGCTTCGCCGTCGCCGAGCACAGAAATTAACAGCTCTTTTGCTGCTGACAAATTAGTCTCGGCCTCTTGGATAAGGCTGCGAAGTCTTTTTATTTGTTTTTCTGGTAATTCAGACATACCTCTCGCATCCTGTCTGTTAAATATAGTATTGATATTATAGTACACCAGCAACAATTTAAAGTCAATAATTTTCTCTCAAAAGTTTTCCACGTAAATTACAGATAGAAGGCTGAAAATGTTGTAAATTTGACAATGACAGACCGTAGAAAAGAGTTATTGATATTGACTTTTTAGACTATCTGTGCTATAATAGAAGAGTTGGGGTGGTGCTCTTTAAGATGGAGGTGCTAATGTTAGAATTTTTTACAACTACTGAAACAGGTTTGGAACTATTGGAACGTGCGGCGACTGCAAAACCGCAAACGACTGGAAGAACTATGTTTGGCACAGATGATGCTAAGGTATTTGCTAATATGGGGCGGGTAAATTATCCGCCGGGATATTTAGACGCAGGAGAATATGACAGAATAACAAGATAATCGCACCACCAAAAATCCACCTCAGACGAGGTGGACTTTTTTGTGGTAAACAATCCGACAGAATTTAATAAATTAAGCGAGCTCGACAGTAGCGCCAGCTTCTTCAAGGGATTTCTTGAGGGCTTCAGCTTCGTCTTTAGCGACTTTCTCTTTGACGGTAGCAGGAGCACCATCAACGATAGCTTTTGCTTCGCCAAGGCCAAGGCCAGTAGCTTCCTTAACAGCTTTGATGACAGCAATCTTCTGAGCGCCAGCGTCTTTTAAGACGACGTCAAATTCAGATTTGCCTTCATCAGCGGCACCAGCGTCGGCACCAGCGGCAGGACCAGCAACTGCAACAGCGGCAGCGGCAGGCTCAATGCCATATTCATCTTTTAGTACAGTTTTGAGTTCGTTCACTTCAAGAACGGTAAGTTTGACCAATTCTTCGGCCAATTTTTTAATATCAGCAGCCATTTGAGACTCCTTTCAAGTTAAATTAATAAATGCTAATTTGCGTGGGCTTCTAGACCGGAGACGATACCAGATAGACCGCCAGAAAGGGCGGAGATGGAATCGGTAGCACCGGAGAGAAGTTGGGCAACCACCTGGGCGATAAGCTCGTTCTTTGATGGGAGAGCAGCAAGGCTCTTGACCTCATCTTCGGAGAGGTTAACACCTAGATCATTGATTGCGCCAGCGATTTGGAGAGCGTCGTGGGACTTACCAAATTCGGCAAGTACCTTAGCTGGGGCAACTTCGTCGCTGTCAGAAACAGCGTAGAGAAGTTGGCCAGTAAGACCGGTAGTATCGGTGTCTTTGTAGACAGCGATTTCGCCTAGGGCGACGCGGACCAAACGGTTTTTGACGACTTTGATTTTGACGCCGTTTTCACGAGCAGACTTTCTAAGCTCTTGGAGCTCGGCAACGGTTAGACCCTGATAGCGGGCAAAAACAGTCATCTTAGAACTAGATAGAAGCTCAGTCAAATCAGCAACTAAAGTTTGCTTTTTATCCTTTGAGATAGCCATATTCAAGTTCCTTGATTAAATTATGTAAAGGCGTCGGATTGTTAAATTCCGTTACCGTTTTAGATATAAGAATGCTTTAAAAGCGTATCCTCGGCGACATAATTAAGGATGACTCCCGTCGCTGTCTTTGGTAACTTGTTATATTTTAGCATAGAGGAGCAAAAAATACAAGGGGTATTTATCTTTTGTCGTTTAGTGTGAAAAAGAGCTATTAGCTCAAAAAAATAAAGGCCGCAAATTTGCGGCCTTTTAAAGTGAGTGTAATTGGGGTGTTAGTAGTTAGGTATTACTATTTACTCTTCTGCGGGATTACTATCTCCCCCTTCGGAATCTTCTCCCGCGTCATCGCCAGCTTCTCCGGCATCATCGCCAGCTTTTTCATTCTCGTCGCCTGATTCTCCCTCTCCTGCGTCGTCTCCTGATCCTTCGCCAGCATCATCACCTGCGTCATCTCCTGCGTTTTCTTCGCCTTCATCGGCAATATCTCCCTCTCCTGCAGGGGAATTTTCAGTGGTTCCCTCTTCTACCGGAGTTTCGTCGCCGGCGTTTTCTTCAGCCTTAACTTCTTCTTCGGTCTGAATTTCTTCAGCCTTAACTTCTTCAGTACTTTCAACAGTGGTATTCTCTTCGTTTCCCATAACGCTTACACCTCCAATACTGTAAGTTACAAAGTTATCCATCCCCTCAACTCACCAAGCTATGGTATCACAAAATAGAAATAAATACAAGATTTTTCTAAAAATCTTTGACTTTTTTAAGCATCTGTGCTATAATAGAGAGATAGTGTTAAAACACAAAATGTTCCTTAACAGGTTAGCTTGCGAGATTCATAGGCTAGAAGCCGGAAAGGAGGCCAAAATGAGCCTAACTAATTTCAACTATACTAGGATATCTAAACCACCGTTTGTTGGGAATGCGACGCGCTACATAGAAGCGCAGGAGACGCCGCTTTGCCAGCTGGCTGAGGCGATTAATCCTGATTTCTTGTCGGAGAACGTCAGTTTTGACGAGACTGTCGGAACGAAATTCTACTCTGGCGATTTGGTCAAGATTTGGAGTAATCCGATACTTCTTAGAGCACTTCTCTCTCATCCGACGGCTTTGCCTGACATTAAGAAATATACAAAATATCACGGAATGCAGATTGATCAGGTCAAAGTGTCTGAGGCGTTACATTGCTTAGGCATAACGCAGGATGCTCTTTGGGAAAACAATATAGAGACCGTTGAAGATTTGGTTTCTAATTTCCATAAGATTGATAACGAACTGGCGCGCCAGGATCTCAATTCGGCATTTTTGTCGATGTATGGAATTAACCTAATGGAAACAGTAGCAGAAGCTAGCTAACCTATTTTACGCCCCAGATAAGTTCTGGGGCGCTTTTTATGCTAAAATAAAGATATGATTAGAGTAATTGCGGGTGGAAAAAAGTCTAAAGATTGGGTATTAGAAGGTCAAAATGAGTACGAAAAAAGGCTAAAAAAGCCGTTTGATGTCCATTTTGAGTATTTTGATGAGGAGAAAATCGCAAATCTTCAGTCTAACTGGCCGTTCAAATCGTCTGAATATGTAATTCTTCTAGATGAGCGGGGTGAGAACATTTCTTCGCCAGAGTTATCAGAGAGGCTAGAAAAGGTGTTTATCTCCGGAAAAAGCGTTGCGATTATAATCGGAGCGGCTTATGGGGTATCAGAAGAAGTCAGAACGCGAGCAGATTTTGTTTGGAGCGTTTCTAAATTAGTGTTTCCGCACGAATTGATGAGGGTGATTTTGGCCGAGCAGATTTATCGTGCTCAGGAAATATCTAGGGGTGGAAAATATCACCATTTGTGATATAATAATAGGGTTGTGCCTGGGGGAGGCAAGTTCATTTACAGGGGGTGAGTGGTATGAAAAATCGTTTTTTGATGCTGGCGCGAGTAGAAGAGAAACTAACATATCTATTTCGTGACCAAAAAAGAGCGTCGAGTATGGTAACAAAGGTATTGACTGAGCACTGGGGACTCCATTATAGTGAGGTGGTTCAGGAAATGCTAAAAGAACACAACCTAAAAGTGTCTGATGTGGTGCTGTTTGCGTTTGCGATTTCTTGTTTTGAAGAAGACGCGTATAATCCAAAAAGACACAAGGGCGAGGAGCCACTAGTCTATCTAGGGCTGTCTAATATGTGGTTTAACTGGAATTTGCCAGGGTTTACACCACTGGTTCGGCACTTGCACGTGGCGATGGGGCTAAAATATCTGGGAGTATCTAGTGATGCCTATGATATTTTTGCGCTGGATTGCTCGGATCTAAATAACGTCTATGATATCCAACCACAAGGACACGCCGTAATCTATCGTATGCTAATTCTATCAGAGGTAGAAAACGTGCTAGCGAGAGTAAATGGCGGAGAAAACAAGGCGTTTTTTGCGATAAAGCGGGCGCTCTCTAATCGCTCTAGGTTTGTAATGGCGGACGATAATTATCGTGACAGTTTTTGTTTCTTGGTCTATTTTGGGGACGAGAAACGGGGCTATCGCGAGGCACTAATTAGAAATCCTGTGGACCGCAAGGAATATGTTCGACACAATCCAATTTCGGCATTCTGGTTTGACGAAACGTTCTATGAAGTCAGCAAATCTGACCGGTGGATGATAACGGATTTTATGAGCACCGCTAAGGTTAGTTATATCACCGACCAGAACAACTATCTGGTTTATCGCGTTAAATTTAATGATTTAATTGTCTAACTCCCTCACAACAAAAGCCACCCGCTAGGGGTGGCTTTTTAATGTCTCTTAGGCGATTAGTTGTAGAGGTTTTCTACAGCGATAGATGGGCCTTGGGAGGTAGTAAGATAAACGGACTTAACATACTGACCTTTAAGAGAGGCAGGTTTCTGGGACTTTAATGAGTCAAAGAAAGCGTTAGCGTTCTGAAGTAGCTTGTCTTCTCCAAAGGAGACCTTGCCGAGTCCGATGTGGACGATAGCTTGTTTGTCTACGCGGTATTCTACCTTACCGGCTTTGGCTTCTTTGACAGCTTTTTCTACGTCCATAGTGACGGTGCCGGCTTTTGGATTAGGCATAAGGCCTTTTGGACCAAGTAAGCGAGCAAAGCGACCGAGCTTTGGCATGAATGCAGGAGTAGAAATAAGGACGTCAAAGTTGATTTCGCCCTTTTCTAGGCGCTTCAAAAAGGCGTCATCCTCGGCGATGTCAGCGCCAGCGGTGGCAGCTTTTTTGGCTTCGTCTAGAGGGGCAAAAACAGCTACGCGGACAGTCTTGCCGTTACCGTTAGGGAGAACTAGGGTAGTTCTAATGTTTTGGTCGGCCTGACGTGGGTCTACGCCAAGGCGAACGTGGGCTTCCATGGTAGCGTCAAATTTAACTGGGCTAGTTTTAATAGCTAGAGCAACAGCGTCTTTTAGGCTGTAAACCTTGCCTTTTTCGACGAGTTTAGCGACTTCTTGGTATTTTTTGCCACGGCGCTCAAGGAGCGGGCGAACCTTAGGAGCTGCGCCTTTTGGCTTCTGTTCAGCTTCTTTTTCGGCTTTTTTGGTCTCGACCTTGCGAGCTTGGCGCTCTTCTTCGGCCTTAACCTCTTCGATGTGTTTTTTGGACTTTTTGCCGGATTTGGCAAATTTTTCTTCTGTAACGACCTCAGTTTCTGGGGTTTCTACAGGGGTGGTAAGTTTGGCATCTTCTTCTGCCATTATATTCCTTTCTGTGGTGATAACGGAGACGAGCTCCTCCCATCAAATTAATTTATGCTCTCTATTATAGCATATTAGAGGGAGAACTGCAATGGGTGGTCCTCTATTGACAATTACGCTAAAGTGTGCTATAATTTAAGGACGAGCAGTTCATAGTACATTAAGATTGAAAGGGGTGGGAAATATGAACAATGAACTATTCAACGCTACTGTTGCATTATTCTCTAAGGTGTTAGGAGTGCAGGTACTCCTAGAAAAGAAGATGACCGCATACTACTTTGATTCTAGCTTCATTGACAGATGCGAAAGGCACGAATCGGTAGGCGTAAAGATGTATCGCTCTACTAGTTGGAGACGGAGATTTGGGGTATTTATCCCAGGTCACGAAAAATACACCTGGTACGAAATCCAGATTAAGGATTTTGATATGGACGGCGTCTGGAAACCTGAGGACCTTAGATACTCTGAAATAGACCGAATTGAGAGATTTCTCAATCAATATGGCAAAGAGAAATTCTCTGGTTCTACTACGGAAGAGTTCCTAGTAAGGCTGGGAGATATTAACTATATCAGAGAAGTAATGACAGAGATAATGACAGAAAATGTAAAAAATGGGCGCTCAATTTGAGCGTCCTTTTTCTTGGGGGAGTTAATATAGACTATAAAGTAGATCTTTCATCTTTTCGCGGTAGATGATACCGCCATCGTAGGTATTGAATCTACAAGTGTCGACCCAGATAAAGTTGCTAGACGGCACGCCGTAGTACAGTTCCCTGACGATTTTTTTGTCGGTGAGCTGATCTTCTAAGCTTAAAACTAAGACTGAAGTAGCATATTTTTCTACGTCTAGTTTAGAATAAGTAATAGAATTAAGCTGGTCGGCATAGAGAGTAACAGATTGGCGAAGCCACGGAACATTAGTCCGGATGAGGTGAAGCTGGCTAACCCAACCCAAAATCGCTACCAGTAAGTTCAAAAACGGCAGAAGAATACGGAATTTAACCTGGACACCGAAGCGCAAAACCTCGTCAGAAGGTAGCGGATCAATGGTGATAATAGTTAAATCTGGGACTTCTTGCTCAACTAGGCGGGCGATTTGGTCGCCCAGACCAACAGAGATAATAAAAGGCAGATAGTCATGTTTTTTGATGTCTTCTATAATCTGTTTGGCGATAACTTCGACGTTCATACCCCAGCTTTCGTACGCTATCAGGGTCATTCCGCCCTGCATGAGATTTTTGTCGTATCTCCTACCTTCGGTCAGAAACTTAAAACTAGCGTTAGCATTGGACCGGTAATCTGGGATACAGTAGGTCATCATATTGCCATCACTAGTCAGATATTTGGCTAGGAGCTTGGCTTGGCCACGGTGTTTGATCCTAAAATAGAGATGACTAACGATATTAGCCGTCTCTAAAAGCCAGATCAAAAAAATCAAAACTTTTATCATATTTTGTCCTCCTAAAGTGCGTATGCTATTCGTGAAATAAAACATAAAAAATACCCCCTCTATTAACATTATACCACTTATCAGTATATTAGTCAATATCAGGGGTAGTAGTCTTCTAGTCTACGACTTCAACGCCCATAGAGCGAGCGGTACCAGCGACAACTTTGACGGCGCCTTCTAGATCAACAGCGTTGAGCTGTTCCATCTTTTTGTTGGCAATTTCTTCAAGCTGAGCACGGGTGATTTTGCCGACTTTATCGGTGTTTGGCTTACCAGAACCCTTCTGGATTTTGATAGCTTCGCGGATAAGGTCGTCAACAGGCTGACCAAGGCAGACCCAGTCAAAAGAGCGGTCATCATATACCTTGATGTGAACGATAACGTTCTTGCCCATAAAATCTTTGGTAGCTTCGTTGAATGGGTTAATAAAGTCCATCATATTTAGACCCCACTGACCGAGAGTGGAACCAACTGGAGGACCTGCGGTGGCGCGACCACCAGGAACTCTTAATTTAAGATTTCCGATACATTTCTTTTCTTGTTTTCCCATAAATATCACTTTCTAGTGCGTAACTACTATATTATACCTAAATTTTCTTAACTTGTAAAGCGTCAAGTTCTACTGGTGTTTCGCGACCAAACATAGAAACCATAACTTTAAGTTTGCCCTTAGTGGAGTCAATTTCGGCGATAGTGCCGTCAAAGCCTTTGAATGGGCCATCAGTGATAGAAACGACTTCGTCAATAGCGTAAGAGACGGAGAATTTTGGATTTTCTACGCCCATACGTTTCTTGATTTTTTCAATTTCTTTTTGAGAAACAGGGGTAGGCTGGGTACCGGTGCCAATAAAGCCGGTAACACCTGGGGTGTTTCTAATGATGTACCAAGTTTCGTCGGAGAGTTTCATTTCTACTAGGACGTAGCCTTGGAAAATTTTACGGTCTACGACTTTGCGTTTGCCGTTTTTGATGTCAATTTGCTTCTCTTTAGGGACGAGGGCGTCAAAAATCTTGCCTTTCATCTCTATGCTATCTACACGTTGCTTAATAGAATCGGCAACCTTGTCTTCGTAGCCAGAGTAGGTGGAGATAGCGTACCAAGCTCTGGTGTCGTCGTAACGATTTACTGCCATATAATTTCCTTTCTTATCCTATAATTAAGTTAAATAACCAACTGAATAGCGCGTCTAGGAGCATGATAATAGCGCCAAAGAGGAGAGTATAGATTACAATAGCGAAAAATAGTTTCCAGGTAGCCTTGCGAGATGGCCAGCGGACCTGGCGGATTTCGCGCCAAGAATCACGGAGATAGCGGAAGAAATAGACAATCGGACGGATGAGAATAAACGGTTTTTTGGCCGGATTTTTCTCGGACTTTTCGGATTTTTGCTTAGGTTTTTCTACTTTTTTAGGCTGGACGTCTTTAACTTTCTCCTTAACTTCTTCAGTTTTGGAGTGGTCGCCTGCCTTAATTCTGGTAACTTTGGCCATTTTGCTCCTCTCTATAAAAAATAATCTCCTCTGGAGATTGTCAAGTACATTATAGCAAAGACACTAAAAATTGTAAAGGGGTATCTTTTTATTAACAGATATGATAAGATAGAAGAGTTGGTGTGGGTTGTACTTTTACAGGAGGTGGATTATGGGTAGAAGCAAAAACGTTTGGCGTGCTTATATGCTGTACTCAGAAACTGGTTTTATTGAGAGAGGTGGCACGATTGCTTGTAAGGTGGTTTCTTCGCTGAATTTACCTAGAGAAGAAATGTATAGCATGAAGCCAGAGTTTGTCTCTGAACATCAGGGGAGATCGGCGTTCTTACTGGGGCTGATCCTGATGCATTATCCGGAACTGTTTGACCAGAGTACGTGGTTCACACAGTTAATGTTTGAGCTTTGTCATGATGTGGGGGAGATAAAGCACGGCGACATCCTAGATGATGGTTCGGCGCTCGGTAGCGACGCGTTACTTAGCATGAGACAGGACGAAGAAGAGCTAATGGATGAGTTCTTTCTCTATTTTCCGAGCCATTACAGTATAGAAATGCAGGATATTGGCCCGAAATTTGAGTCCTATAAGGATAGAATGCCACTTTTCTTGAAAATGGTAGAAAAGCTTGATGCAATACTGTATCAGCTTTTCCTCTATAACAGAGGAACATGTGGCGATGTTAAAGCTAAAAAGCCTCATCCGTCAGGCAGAGATATACGGTTTGCAAAAATCCTGGGGACTTCGCGCGCGATAGATGTCTGGACTCTGCACCTGAGGGTAGCAGTAAAACACGCGCCGGAAGACTTAAAAGAGCCCTTAAGGAAAATCTTAACAGCGGCCTTTAAGGACACATATCACTCTGTACCTGAATGTATGACTATTGACGTGACTGATATACCTCTGGATGCCCCGGAGGACCATATCAAGTCTGTTTGACCCACACCTTGGCCCGAGAATATCTCTCGGGCCTCTTTTTGTGCTATAATTAGAGTCAAACGGAGGTAAAATGACGAAGTTTGATGACCAATATATTGACCTTTGTAAGAGGATTCTAAAGTCTGGGCAGGAGGTTGAGAATTACAAAAAGGCTGACTCTGGTAATAAGGCGATGCCGGGACATTCGGCGCAAGAGGGCGTAAAGACTATACGCCTCCCACATCAGATATTACAGTTTGATTTAGAGGAAGAATTTCCGATTTTGACTAGCAAAAAGGTCGCGTTTAAGACGGCGGTACTGGAGATGTTTTGGATTTATCAGGTACAGAGTAACGATGTGCGCTGGCTCCAAGAGCGAAATATCCATATCTGGGACGAATGGGAGATAGATGAGGCTGGAGATTATCTAGGTAGGCATTGGGACCCGAAAGAGTTTGCGCATACAATTGGCACGGCGTATGGTTGGATTGTTAACAGGTACAAATTGACACAAAACCTCATTGACACACTAAAAAATGACCCTGGAAACAGGCGAATGGTATTATCTCTTTGGCAGAATGAATACATACCGACAGCAGCGCTTCCGAGCTGCGTTTGGAATAGTGAGTGGAATATTACAGATGGGAGGCTAAATTTACTTGTCAATTCTAGGTCGTCTGATGTGCCTCTGGGATTGCCGTTTAATATCGTGCAATATGCGACGTTTTGTTACCTAATAGCGCATTGTTTGGGACTAAAACCGGGGCTATTTACCTTCGTAACTAACGACGCACACATCTATGAAAATCAAGTAGATGGGATAAAAGAACAGATTAAAAAGTATGACAAAGCGATGGCTGATGGGACTTTGCCTTCGGCGCCAAAGCTCTGGATTAATCAAAAGGTAAAGGACTTTTTCAAATTTGATAATTCTGGCGCGCTAGAGGATATTAAACTAGAGAATTATGAGAATTTAGGCAAGATTACAATGCCAATAGCGGTATAGGAGGAATATGTTTTCTATTATTGCGGTGGTCGGAAAAAACAGAGAGCTAGGCAAGAAGGGCGGGCTGATTTGGAGACTGCCGGGAGACATGAAGTTTTTTAGAGAAAAAACGCTGGGGCATAAAGTCATTATGGGACGAAAAACTTATGAATCCATCCCTGGCGGAAAGGGCCTAGAAGGCCGAGAAAACATTGTACTCTCTAGAAAAAGTGGCGACGCAGAAGCGATTATTAGAGAGTTGGCGTGTTCTAACGAAGAAGTGTTTGTGGCGGGGGGCGGAAGTGTATACCAGAAAATGTTGCCGTACTCGGCTAGATTATATCTAACAGAGGTGGATGCGACAGACGCAGAGGCGGATACGTTTTTTCCGGAATTTGACAAGGATAAATATACACGGGTGGAGCTAGGAAAGGGCGAGGACAATGGTATAAAATACACCTTTTCTCAATACGATAAAAAATAAGGAGGTTTATGAAAGATCCAGTATTTAAGTTGATTGACGAAGAAAAAAAGCGCCAGCGCGAGGGGCTAGAGCTAATTCCGAGCGAAAATTACGTGTCTGAGGGCGTGCTGAGAGCGATGGGATCAGTGTTGACTAACAAATATTCTGAGGGATATCCGTCATTTGAGGGGATTTCTAGCTATGACGGGCTATTTTCTGATGATGAAATCGCGGAAGAGATTTTGCCAAATTACAGGTATTATGGTGGACAGACGAATGTAGATAGAATAGAGAGGCTCGCGATATCGCGTGCGATGAGGCTGTTTCATGCGGACCATGCTAATGTGCAACCACATTCTGGGGCTAATGCTAATGAGGCGGTGTATTTTGCGTGGTGTGAACCGGGCGACAAAATCCTAGCGATGAGCCTAGCGCATGGCGGACACTTAACACACGGGTCGCCAGTAACTAGGTCAGCCAAGATTTATAAATTTATAGATTATGGTACGACGGCGGACGGCGATATTGATTATGATGAATTAGAGAAAAAAGCGATGGCAGAGGGGCCAAAGATTATCTTAATTGGATACTCGGCGTTTATGAAAGTGCCGGATTTTGCTCGCGTAGTAGAAATTAGAGAGAAAGCAGAAGAGAAATTTGGTCATGAAATCCTGCTAATGGCAGATATGGCGCACGTAGCGGGGCTAATTGCGGGAGGAGTACATCCAAATCCGCTGGATTTTGGGTTTAATGTAGTAACTACGACCACGCACAAGACTTTACGAGGGCCTCGCGGAGGGCTGATTTTGTCCAAGGGGAATGTAGCCTCACCTCTTAAAAAGCCGGAAAAGAAACTAGAAAATATCCCAATCCTAATTGATCGTGCGGTGTTCCCTGGTACGCAGGGCGGGCCACTAGAGCACGTAATCGCTGGAAAAGCGGTGGCGTTTGGTGAAGCGCTGAGGCCAGAGTTCAAGAAATATGCAGAGGCAATCGTCAAGAACGCCAAGGCGTTGGCCTCTAGATTGCAGAAAAATGGGTTTGTATTACAGGGGGGCGGAACAGAAAATCACTTAGTGTTAGTTGACGTAAAAAAGAGCTTTGGGATTGACGGAAAATTCTATGAGCGAGCACTAGATATGGTAGGGCTAACGCTTAACGCAAATGCACTTCCAAATGACAAATCAGCAGCGTTTAGGCCGTCGGGAGTGAGGCTTGGTACGCCAGCGATTACAACGCGCGGAATGGGAATCCACGAAATGGAACAGATTGCGGACTGGATGAAAGACGTAGCGGATATCTGTACAGAGGTAGGCACTGAAGACAAGCTAGATGAGGCTTCTGATAAGTTATCGGCGATTCGCGAAGAGGTAAAGACTCTAGCACTAAAATTCCCGCTCCCAACAGAGGGGTAAGCTATAGCGCATTGACTTTTTAGCTTATCTGTGCTATAATAAGATATGTAGTGCGAACTAAGTATCTTAGGAGGTGTGGTATGGATAGGATTTATCCCGATGTTTATGATTATGAGGGGGAGGAAGAAGATTTTGATGAGTATGATTTTGAGGATCCGGAGGACGACGAGATTCGTAGACGGCATAGGAGAAGGTTGCGCAGAAAGCGCGAAGAACTAATTGCGTATTCTTCCCTGGCAACAGGGCTAATCGCCGGGTTAATCGCCGGGCTTATCGCTCATCTAATCGTTAAATCTAAATCTAAACAATAATCAAACAACACCCCGCCTAGGGCCTAGCCCTAGGCATTTTTTTATGCTATAATTTAGGGAGTTGGGGACGTAGCTCATCTGGTAGAGCGCAGCATTCGCATTGCTGAGGTGGTGAGTTCGAGTCTCATCGTCTCCACCATTTATTATAACCGCCTTAGTTTAAAAAGTTTAAAATGTGCAAGAGAAGTTCCCTAAGCTCTAGGGGGGTTATTTATGTATTGACTTTTTGGTCTATCTGTGCTATAATAAGAGGATTAGGACATGGAGGTCCTGGTAAATTATCATTTTGTGCGCTTAGTAGCCCATTTGCTGACATGGAGGTCGCTAATGGAAAAGGGAGGAAGATTTTTTGAGGAACAGAAGATTTGTAGAAGTAGTGGCAACAATCAGCATGGTGGCAATTATGTGTATCGGCAATAATGCCAAGCAAGTATCAGCAAGCGAAAACTGCGAGTCTGAGATCGTAGAAAATATCGGAACTAGGGTACCGGCAGAGGAAACTGGTCTCCACGTGGAACCAGAACTAAATGCAATTGACCTTAGTATCTCCGAAGAATTAGACGCAGCTGATGAAGAGAAGCTGGCTAGCGAGGCAAAACTTGCGGATACAGAAGCCGGAATTTATAACGTAAAATACGTTGCTACACTAATTGAGTCTGAGGCTGGAAATGTAGACAGTATAGACGGAAGAGTGGCAGTAGCTCTAACTGCTTTTTATAGGGTACATTCGGAGACTTATCCGGATACACTCTCTGGAGTAGTAGAACAGCCTTTCCAATATGCTGACCTGGTTGACGGCTATTCGGACAAGAGCCACGCAGCGGCCATAAAAGCTATAAGTTTGTGGTCTGATGAAACTAGTGAAACGCTACTGCCTAATGATTTCCTGTATTTCTTTGGGTACAACAAACAGAATTGGTTTTATAGACTGGCGGATGATGGCACAGTAGAGTTTTATGCTCTACCCGGTCAGGAAATTACGGCCGACGTATGGCAAGCCTACAAAGAAATTGTGGGATATGCGAGTAACAATAAATATACAGTAATAGAGGATACGAACATTTAAAAGCGCACAAAATACCCCCACAGAGAAATCTGTGGGGGATTTTTTATCCGGTAGTGGATTAGCGTTTACTAAATTGCTCTTTCTTGCGGGCGGAGCGAAGACCGTATTTTTTACGTTCTTTCTCACGTGGATCACGCTTGATGAAGCCAGCTTTCTTCAACACTGGGCGAAGATCGGAAGCTTCTAGCGTAATAGCCTTAGAAATAGCAAGTTTAATAGCGTCAACTTGGCCGGCTAGACCACCGCCTTTTACTACGATAGTAATGTCATAGTCCTTTTGCTTCTGGGTGAGAGCAAGTGGATCGGTGATTTCGGCAAGTTTGGACTTGTCGCCAGATAGGTACTCTAGAGCTGGTTTGCCGTTGATGGTAATTTCGCCTTTACCTTTGTAGAGACGAGCGCGAGCAGTAGCTGCCTTTCTGCGACCTAGTCCGTAGGTGTATTTTTTCTCTGCCATTATTTAATCTCCTTTGGATTCTGTGCAGTATGGGCGTGTTCTGCGCCTTCAAAAACACGGAGGCGAGAGAGGCGTCCTTCTGCTAATTTGTTCTTAGGGAGCATACCTTTGACGGCTTCTTTGATGGCATAGGATGGGTCTTTTTCGATAACTTCTTCAAGCTTTAGACCTTTGATACCACCTGGAAAACCGCTGTGGCGGTAGTACATTTTGTCGGTCATTTTGTTGCCAGTTACCTTGAGGCTCTTGGCGTTAATGACGACAACATAGTCACCGTTGTCAATGTGTGGGGTATAAGTAACTTTGCTCTTCCCCATTAGTTTGTCAGCGATGACGACGGCAAGCTTGCCGAGAGGAAGCGTAGAGGCATCAATAAGATACCAATCACGCTTGATCTCGGCGGTTTTCTGAGAATAAGTTTTCATTACTTGTCCTCCTTAATCTCAATCTCGTCAACGAAGGAGATGGTAGCCATCTCAGTGTTGTCTCCCTTGCGATTCTCTGCGCGTTCAATTTTGAGATAACCAGAATCACGCTTAATTTGTGGAGCAACTTTGTCCATTAGGAAATCAGCTGCTTCAATGCTGTTAAGGCGTGCGATAAGTAGACGACGATTAGCGAGGCCACCCTTCTTAGCTAAGGTCACTAGTTTTTCTGTCTCACGACGCATTTCTTTGGCACGGGCGAGAGTAGTAGTAATAGATTGATGTTCAATCAGGGAGCACATCAGCCCACGGCGGAGTGCTAGCCTCTGATCGGTTTCTCGGCCGAATTTACGGCCTTTGTATCCGTGGCGATGCATATTAAATATTTAACTCCGTTATCTTTTCTTTGACTTCGTCTAGAGCCTTTGCACCAAAACCTTTGAGGTCTTTAAGATCAGAATCAGATAGCATGACGAGGTCGCGTACGGTTTTAATGTCGTTGTTCGTAAGCGCATTAGCGGTACGAGCAGATAGACCAAGCTCCTCAATAGGTAGCATAAGACCAGTATCTTCTTCTTCCTTGGTGGTGCCAGGGGTTGGGGCACTTTCGACAGTAGTGCCACCAGCTAGAGCGGTGTATTGGTTGACTAGGATAGCTGCAGCCTCTTCAAATGCTTCCTTTGGAGAAAGCGTACCATCGGTATCGATAGTAAGGGTGAGTTGCTGGAGGTTAGTATCCTGGCCAACACGGGTGTTTTCTACTTTGTAGCGAACACGTAGAACTGGGGAGAACACAGCGTCAAGAGCGATCATGTCGCTATGAATGCGGTCTGCACCAGATTTTTCAATGGTGAGGTAACCACGACCAGTATCAACAATCATGTGCATCTTTAGGACGTACTTTGGATCGTCAATGTGGCAGATTACCTGATTTGGGTTAGCGATTTCAATCTCGGCTGGAAGTTTGATATCGCCAGCAACGACGCGCTTGTCGCCATCTTTTTCGGACTGGTCAGAACCCTTAATCTCTAGATAGAGTTCGACTGGAGCGTCAGAATGGGATTTAACGCGGACGTTTTTTAGGTTTAACATAATGTCTACGACATCTTCGCGAATACCTGGAATGGCGGTAAATTCGTGAGTGGTACCTTCAATGCTGAAAGAAGTAATAGCAGCACCTTTGATGCTAGAAAGAAGGACGCGACGAAGGGAATTCCCTAGCGTATTGCCGTAGCCATAGTATAGAGGGCGAACGACGAACTCTGCGCTGTTTTCGCCGAGCTCTTTCACTTCCTCTAGTTTGGCTTCGTGGATTGCTTTAGTTGTCATAAATTATTGTCCTCCTTAGCGTGAGTAGTACTCAACGATTAATTGTTCGTTAATGCCCGCCTCTGCTTCTTCGCGCTTTGGCAAACCAGTGACCTCAATTTTCATCTTCTTACCGTCGACTTTGAGCCAAGACATTTTTGGCTGTCCAACTGCGCCGATAATCTGATCAAGATTCTTGAAGTAAGCTGATTTCTGTGATTTTGGACGGACTTCTAGAACGTCGCCTGGGTTCAAACGAATAGAAGGAATATCGATGCGACGACCGTTCAAAGTGAAGTGACCGTGAGAAACAAGCTGACGAGCCTGGCGGCGAGTAGTTGCAAAACCGGCACGATAAACAACGTTATCAGCACGGCGCTCTAGGAACTCAAGCAATTTTTCGCCAGTTAGACCCTCAGCACGGGTGGCTTCTTTCATTAGTTTTGCGAATTGTTTTTCAAGTAAACCGTACAAACGACGGACTTTCTGCTTCTCGCGGAGCTGGGTAAGGTAGAGGCTACCACCACGCTGACGCATGTCACCGTGCTGACCAGGAATACCGGTCTTTTTGGCCATTACCTTGTGAGCTTTTGGAGCGAGAGCATAACCTTCGCGACGGCTCTGTTTTACGATTGGAGATTTATCACGTGCCATTATGGTTTCCTTTCTCCTTTAGGACGGACACCACCGTGAGCGATTGGGGTCATATCGGTAATGCTGTCGATTTTCATACCAACACTAGATACGGCGCGAATGGCGCTATCGCGACCAAGACCAATACCCTTAACATAAACATCAACGCTGTTCATGCCGTGGTCTTTTTTGGCGATTTCACCGGCTTTTTCGGCAGCGATCTGAGCTGCATAGGCGGTACCCTTCTTAGAACCGCGGAAGCCGTTAGCTCCAGCGGAAGAGCTAGAAATAGCACCACCGTTTTTGTCGGTAAATGTAATAATAGTATTGTTAAATGTTGCTTGGATATGCATCTGACCAGAAGTCACAATGCGTTTACCCTTTTTAGCTTTCTTTGCAGTTTTTGGAGCTTCTGTCTCAGGAGCTTCAACAACGTCAGTAGTTTTCTTAATATCATCTTCTGCCATATTCTACTCCTTTCCTTAAGTCTTACTTGCTGCTTTTGGTTGCGTACCACCAACTGCGATAGCTTTACCCTTACGAGTGCGTGCGTTCGTACGAGTGCGCTGACCGTTGACTGGAAGCTTAGCCTTGTGGCGAAGCCCCTTGTAGGAATTAATATCCTTGATACGCTTAATATTATTGGTCACCAAGCGACGGAGATCACCTTCTACGTGATACTTGTTAGCAATAATCTCATTGATTTTTTGCTCGTTCGCCTCGGTGAGATCTTTCACCCGAGTGGTAGGCTCAATTTTGGCCTCCGCAAGGATGGCTTTAGCGGTCGTTCTTC
>JAFTBP010000012.1 GCA_017455145.1 Candidatus Saccharimonadota bacterium
CTTCTTTTCTAAAGAAGCCCCAACGAAGAAAATTAGTATGAAAAATGAACCGAAAGTGAATTCCGGTTCATTTTTTGTAAAAGAATGTTTTAGTGGGAATGAAATATTTTACATGTTGTCGATAGACTCGACGAGATAAAGAAGGGCTTCGCCACGCTCGGTATCGTCGGCGATGTCTTTGGCGGCAGCATAAGCATCGCCAATGACGGAGTCATCGTGAAGTTCTTCGCGGATGCTTTTGTAAAGTTTGAATTTTTTGGAAGAATCCATGTCGATTTTGCTAAGGAGTGGAGCGAGGTCGCGGAGAGCGGCTTCCTTAACTTCGCGCATATCACTATTAGCTGGGGCGGTGACGGTTTCGGAGACCGCGGCTTCAGCTATGACTGGTTCTGGTGCTGGTGGTAGGGGAGTAGTAATCGGTACCGGAGTAGGCGTAGGCGCTGCAATGGGAGGCATCGGCATAGTGGCCGGTGTGGCTCTGCGTGGCGCTGCTGGGCGCGGAGCTGGCTTGATGCCGCCGATAGGGCCTACTTGGGCGCTCATATTGCCGCTATCACCTTCTGGGATGGATGATGGCGCTGCGACCGGGTCGGAGAAGACTGGGTCTGCGTTAGTGTTTTTTGTGATATCGTCGATTGCTTTCTGCAAATCGTTGTCTACTGTTGGATTCATTTTCCCACCTTTATAATTAAGCTTATGTCTATTGTAGCACAGATTTTCTAAATGCGCAAGAAGTTTACGAGTTTATCAAGCAAATCTAGTTTGACGTTTTCCATAGGGAGATGGGCGCCGAGAAAATCGACGATTTGTTCGCCACTACCTTCTGGGAAGTAGATTTTGACGCTCATGCCGAAGCGCTTTTTGGGGATGAGAATGGCGGAGTAGTGCTCGCCTTCTTTTAAGATGCCAAAAGCGCGAAAATCTTCGTATTTGTGAATAATTTTACCTTCTTTGATGCCTTTGTTGTCAATGTGGTAGGTGATTTTGCGGGGAGGGCGTAGGGTAGAGACTAAGATAGTAATAACGCTAAGAATGATAAGGGCAAGGAAAGTCCAGCCTTCTAGGAAAACGGCGAGAGCGCCGAGCCCGAGGCTAATCGCGAAAAGACCGATGTACCACCAGGTGTTGTGGTTTTTAGGAATGTATTCTTCTGCTTCCCATGAAACAGGATGTAATTCTTTTGTCATAAGTTTATTATAGCACAAAAGGTGGAGATTTAGAATCTCGCCACCCTCAAAGCGCGCAGAAATAGCTAATCCAGAGAAACAAGTTTCTTTAATTAAAATAAAAAATACAAAAAGCCGAGAGCAAGCTCTCGTTTTCTGTATTTTTTATTTTAATTAGACGAGCTTCGCTCGTCTCTAGATTAGCTATTTCTGGCGGGCGATGGACGAACTTAATTCGCAACCCGTCAAAATATATTATACTACTAAATAACTTTAACGTCGAGCTTACGAAATCGATACTAGACCACCACGGTATAGTGGTCTAGCCAGCTAATGCAAACACTCGCCACGGGATGGATACATTCTTCTCTGAATTAGACAAAGCAATTTCAGCCGTATCACATACAGTAACGCCATAACGCCCACGCTCACCAATTCTATCAAGCGTACTCTCGACCTGCGTCGAGTCTTTTTTACCCCTACCAGTTTCAAATACAACAGCCGTATCGCCAGTCTTTATGATAAAGTCAGCACCACCTTGCGCACTATCATAAAACAAATCGCCCGCATGATTAATGTTATTGCGCCTATAGAAGTGTAGTCCTGCCACATCTTCCAGAATACGCCCATCTCTTACGTCTTCGGAAGCTGGCGATCCATTACGATAATAGAGCGCCGCTCGAATTGTAGAGCTAGCAAACAAATACTTGCTATTCTTACGAGCCGCCGAGAAATTAGAACCGTAAGGCTTAACTTTTATCAGTAACTCTGCCCTGCAAAGCGAATCAAGAATACTAGTCAAAGTTACAGGGCTTACGCCCAATAAGTTAGCAACCTTGCTGACGCTTATAGAATCAGCTTCGGATAGCAATTGCAAAAGCGACATCGCCACGGGAATAGATTTGGCGTCGATACTATCTATCTGCGGCAAATCCTTATAAACTATTTTCTCCACGGTCTGCAATACTTGCTTATAAACGCCGCCCTCATCACTCGTAGGCAACGTAAATGGCAACGAACCAGTCTTGATATATTTTGCCCAGTGGGACGGCTTAACATTCTTACAATACTCAACTATTTCTGGCTCACAGGCTTTCAATTTGGCATAGCACTCCCTAGCGTCTTTACTAGCGTATAGTGCGTCGTCTAACTTGCTTTTCAGCCCTTTTATCGGATAAACGTCGTGCTCAACAACTTCATACTCGCAAAAGCTCATAGGATATAAACACTCTATTTCCGCTCGCCTACCAGCAACATCGGCATTGCTTTGAAGATTGACAGCCGACGAACCGCTACATAGTAAAAACACGCCTGGCGATTTATCATGATAGGTTTTCAAGATTTTAGCCCAATCGTAGTTATTTTGAACCTCATCAAGCATAATAAAAACATCTTTAGCGGTCTCTGGTTCTTGCCCGATTTCTTCCATGTAGGTATCAATAACTTCTATAAGGCTAAAACCGTTTACCATTGCGTCGTCAATTGAGAAATAGATAACATCTGCGTTGGGGTAGAAATCTTTAATGAAGAAATACGACTGCGCCAACACGGTCGTCTTACCAGTTCCACGAAGACCTGGAATAATCACCCAACGGCGATCCGATTTTCCACTCTTAAAGTTTTTGATGTATTCGCAAATCTTGATATAGATATTCCTAGTCTTCAAGACTTTCCCACCTACTTTAATTTTTGCGCCCAAAATCTCGTCGCAAAGCTCAATTTGGCGACGGACATAGCTTTGTAATCGTTCCTTATTATCCATGAATGTCAGTTCCTTTCTTCTACATTATATTATATAACAAAATTAAAAATACTTC
>JAFTBP010000001.1 GCA_017455145.1 Candidatus Saccharimonadota bacterium
CGTGAAAAAGCCTCTAAGGGTGAAATCCCAGGCGTAACAAAGAGTAGCTGGTAAGGAGAAAGGAGTATTTATGTCATTACAATCTACTGATCAAATCGCTGACCTGATTACTCGCATCCGCAACGCTATTCAGGTTAACAAAAATGAAATTTCTGCCCCTACTTCTAAGCTTAAAGTAGCCGTAGTAGAAGGTCTGAAAAAAGGTGGCTACATCGCTGATTACAGCATTGAAAAGGCCCACCCACGCGACATCTTACACGTTCTTATCAACAAAGAGAACGAAATTGCTAAGATTAACGAAATTACCAAGGTTTCTAAGCCTGGCCGTAGAGTTTATACCTCTGCCGACGAAATCCCAACCATTAAATCTGGTCGTGGTATCGTCCTCATTTCTACCTCCAAAGGTATTATGAGCGGTCAAGAAGCCAAGAAGCTTCGCCTCGGTGGCGAAATCCTCGTCAAAGTTTACTAATTCTTGACGAAACCAAAAAATCCCCATTTTGGGGATTTTTTGTTGCTTATGCTATAATTTAGCTATGGAAGAAAACCAACCCACGCCAGAGCCTACGCCAGAGCCTACTCAAGCGCCGACCGTAGCACCATCTCCAGAGGTAACTCCAGCGCCTACAGAAGAGCCAATTATCGTTCCGGATATTAGCAACATCTCTTATAGCGTGCCACATAATCCTAGAATGGCACGCGTAATTGCTGGTGGGGTGATTGCGGTTGTGACTATTGCCGGGCTAGGTATCGCCCTAAAGGCTCTAGGTAACAGCCAAAAAGCCGTCAACGTTACCCCTTCTGAATCTTCTACCAATAAGTCCGAAAACGTCGAAATCGTAGTTACCGAATCGGAAAAACAGGCCCTAGTAAAAAACGTCCTCGCCGATATTAAATCTGCTATCGCCTCTGTTGACGCTAACTCTATCCCTGATTCCGAGGAAGAAGACATTGCTACTAGTATTCAGGACGTTTATGATACTAATAGCCCGCTCTATATTCCTTCTTCCGCCAAAGTCGCTATTCCTCTGGAAAAATCCTTTGGTCTTCAGATTAGCGCTAGTAGGGCCCTTATGGGGCTTATGGCTGATCAAGCCAAGGCTAAGCTATCAGAGCTAGGGTTTGTTGAATATCAGGACGTAAAACAAAATCTTTCTGGCGATTATGGCTACATTGACAAGGAGAACAATATCCTCTGTGGCGCTTTTGACGCCAATACCAATATAGTTACGTTTAGCTGTGGCCACACTTCCTGGATTTCTCCAGAAAAAATCGCTCTTGCAAACTCTCTTGCCGAAGCCTACAAGGAAAAGCAAGGCGACTATCCAGTTATGATCAGTGCGAGCGCAGAAGACATTAAAAATAGCCCATATCAACCATATCAGAAGCTTACCGTCACACTTGGCAATGCTGCTGGCCTATTTTACCGCTCCGACAAGAGCGCTAGCTGGGTTTTCTTTGCGGCTACTCAAGCTCCAATTCCTTGTGAAAAATACTATGAAGATTCCGGCGCCCGCCACGCTTTTCAGGGAGAAAAATGCCTAGATAAATCTGGCTCCGTCACAGAAGTCTCAGAAAAGAACTAATCTTAAGTTACCCCCTTGTAATTTTGGCTCGTTTGTGCTAAAATAATAAGGATATTAACTAAAGGAATGGTATGAGTCGTATCGGAAAACTACCAGTGGATATTCCTGCTGGCGTGACAATTACGGTCGGCGACAAAGATATTACTGTCGCAGGCCCAAAAGGCACGCTCCAGGTTCCTATCCAGAATAATACTACCACTAAGGTAGAAGAGAACAAAATCGTAGTCACCCGCAAAGATGACGAGCCAGAGTCTAAGGCTTGGCACGGTCTCCAGCGCGCTTTACTACAGAACGCCGTCATTGGCGTCACCAAAGGTTTTGAGAAAAAACTTGAAATCAATGGTGTCGGTTTCCGTCTTTCAGGCGGTGGCAGAGAGATTACTATGGCCCTTGGCTTTTCTCACCCTGTCAAATACAATGCTCCAGAAGGTATTGAACTAAAAACCGACAAAATGGAAATTACCGTTTCTGGCATCGACAAACAGAAAGTCGGACAGGTCGCCGCAGAAATTCGCGCCCTCAAGAAGCCAGAACCATACAAAGGTAAAGGCATTAAATATGTTGGTGAACATATTATCCGCAAGGCCGGAAAGGCAGGTAAGAAATAATGAAAGCTATTTATCGTGCAGCACGCACTCGTGCTAAAATTCACGGCACTGCTGAGCGCCCACGCTTAACTGTCCACATCAGCAATATGCACATCACTGCGCAAATCGTTGATGATGACAAAAAAGTCACGCTCGCTTATGCTACTACCGTTGGCAGTAAGATTTCTGGCTCTAAGACAGAAAAAGCCGCTGCCATCGGCAAAGAAATTGCCGAAAAAGCTAAGAAAGCAAAAGTTAAAACCGTTGTCTTTGACCGCGGAGCTAACGCTTATGCTGGCCGTATGTCTGCTCTAGCAGATGCTGCCAGAAAAGAAGGATTGGAGTTCTAATATGGCAGACAACATGAGTCAACCAAAAGTAATCAACAAATCCGGCACCCTCAAGATGTCTGACGAGACCGCCGCAACCAAAAAGTCTCGCGATATCGCTGGTCGCCCATTTGACCGTAGAGGTGGTCGTCGCCGTGATCGTGTCAAGGCTGACGTCGCTCCAAAAGAGTTTGACGAAGTTACCATCAACATCGACCGCGTCTCTCGTACCGTTGCCGGTGGTCGCCGTATGCGCTTCAAAGCTCTTGTTGCCATTGGTAACCACAAGAACAAAATTGGTATCGGCGTAGCTAAAGGTAACGACGTTACTTCCGCCGTACAGAAGGCTACTTCTAAGGCCAAGAAAAACATGATTGAATTCGCTATGGATGGCGAAACTATCTGCCACGAAGTAGAAACCAAAGTTACTGGCGCAGACGTTCTCATGAAACCTGCCGCCCCTGGTACTGGTATTATCGCCGGTGGCGTAGTTCGTTCTATCATCGGCCTTACCGGAGTTAAGAACCTAATCTCCAAATCTCTAGGCTCCACCAACAAAGTCAACATTGCCTACGCAGTAGTTGATGGTCTCAAGGCCCAGGTTCCTAGAAAAGATTGGGAAACCACCAAGGTAAAAGCCACCAAAAAGGCTACTCCAGCCAAGAAGGCTACCGCCAAAAAGACCTCTAAAAAGGAGGATAAATAATGAAGTACAATGATTTAGTCGTAGACAAGAACACCCGCCCATCTCGTAAAGGCCGTGGTATCTCTGCCGGCCAGGGTAAGACCGCCGGTCGTGGTACTAAGGGTCAGAAATCCCGTACTGGCCACCGCAAGATGCCAGCCGGATTCATGGGTGGTCAGCGCGCTATCATGCAAGCTGTACCAAAGCTAAAGGGTTTCAAATCCCTGCACGCTAAAGCCGAAGTCGTCTATACTGATAGACTAAACGATCTATCTGGCGACGTCGACAACGCTAAGCTCTACGAAGCAGGCCTCATCAAGAGTCCGTTCAACAAGGTAAAGGTTATCACTCGTGGTGAACTTACCGCTAAAGTTAACCTCTCTACCCAGTTTGCTTCCAAAACTGCTATTGAAGCCATCAAAAAGGCCGGTGGTAAGTTTGTCAAAGTTGCCGTCCCTACGCGCTCTGTTTCAGAAGACAGTAGAAAAGGCAACAAATCCGAGAAATAATTAAACTTTCTCATCAAAAAGACCCCGGAAGGGGTCTTTTTGTTATAATCCGAATTGCTCAGGATTCTGTCCTGGTGTTGATTCCCGCTCTGGCGCAGGCGTCTGTACTGGCGTGCTACTGATATTTTGGCTGAGTGGCTCGTTCAGTACTAGGGGCTTTTTCTTGCCTTTTTTAATCGCAAAAATCACCACGACTACAATAACAATTAACGCAATTACGCCTCCACCAATAGCAAAATAGCCCCAGGTCGGGAACCCAGAAGTGCTAGAATTTTGCGGGACAATCACGACCACATCTTCCGATGTGTCGGTTTCTGCTAATACGGATTCGTCAAACGTTAGGAACGATTCTGGAGCCTCGCCTTCATTTATAGCCACCTCTTGGCCGTTTACATAGAGTTTGTGCCCATTAGCATAAATATTAGAATTACTACTGTCAGCGTTAGTTAGCGAGCTAATCTTACTGTCTCCAGTTAATACTATAATAGAATCTTCTGACACAGTTAGGCTTACTGCTCCTTCGCCAGTGAATGCCCCCTTAAAATAGCTATGTTCTAGGCTCATAGTTAGTGAAGAAATGCTATCAATCACAATATCGCCATTGATTTCTTGATCTGTTGCAGAGAGCGTCACTTTTCCGCCGTTACTGCCAGAATTGCCCCACGCAGATTTAGAGGCGCGAAGGAAGGCTCCACTTGTATCATTCTGGATAAACTTGTTTCCAGAAAGCGTAATTTTTGCGTCCGTATTAGTTACAAAGAATATGTCTCCCTGATTGCTAGTAATTAGGGAATCGGTCGCAGAAAATGTTCCCGTACCTTCGCTAGCGTCGCCACTCATAGATTGATAAATAAATATGGTTTTATACGTCTCTGACTGGCCGTTTAGCTGGTTATTTGTTGCGGTTAGCCTAGTTCTGTCTAATGTAACGGAATTTTTACCTTCTATTACCACGCCTTCCGACGCCGTAGATCCTAGTACGGTGCCAGTAGTATAAATGTCAGCCGTAGAATAAATTGCTGGACTACCCACGCCACTAGTCTGATAACTTCCGCCGTTAACGTTAATTGTTCCTCCGCCCCTATCACTTCTGATTGAAGCCGAAGATCTTCCTGTCGTCGCCACAGTTACATCTGTAGCATTAATCGTACCACCGCCAGTTACCATAATTCCGCCGGAATTATCAGCCGTAGTATTAATGGTGCTGTCGTCAATATTTATCACGGCATTTCCATAAGCAAATACAGCGTTGGCGTGTTTTCCATTAGTATTAACAGAAAGGCCCGTAATATCTACTTTTGCATCATTTATAACTAGAATACCAGCATTCGTTCCATAAAAATCCGCCGAGTCCCCGTCCGAATCGCCAGATTTTGTTACGGAAACGTTATTCAGTTCTATATTTCCGCCAGAAATCAATAAGGCATTCTGTCCACCAGTGGTACTTTCATAGGTAGCTCCCGTAACGATATCATCGCTAGAAATTGTACTAGCTCCGGTATAGCTTGCGCTTCCAGTAGCGCCCCCACCGTCTGGAGGCATTCCGCCACCTTGTCCTCCGGGTTCATCAGTTGGTTTATCGGGCATAAAAAACTCCTTCCTTTATAACCATAAGTATAACAGAAAAAGCTTAAAATTTCATTAAAGCCGACAAGATATAATTTCTTCCCCAATCTTAAATTCTGTGTTATTATAGATAGAGTAATACGGAAGTTACAGATCATGCATTTCAAGACTATTTTCAAATCGTTCAAAAACAAAGACATGCTAAAACGCATTTTAATCGTGCTAGGCATTGTTGTTGTCTATCGTTTCTTGGCTCACGTCCCGGTTCCTTTGGGCGATTCCGCCACCTTTAAAGAGGCTATAGAGAATTTACTTGCCAAATCTGACTTTTCTAGCTTCCTTAACCTGATTTCTGGTGGTGGACTAACTTCTCTCTCTATTATCCTAGTCGGCCTCTCTCCGTTTATTACCGCTTCTATCGTAGTCCAGCTTATCACTAAGGCTATCCCGCGCCTAGAAGAACTGTCCCAGGACGGCGAAACCGGCCGGCGTAAGATTAACCAGTGGACCCGCATACTGACCGTTCCTCTAGCTATCGTCCAGTCTATCACCTATATTTTCATCTTAAAACAGTCCGCTATGGCCAACACCGCCGGCGTAATAGAACTCTCTGCCTCTCAGTGGATTCTCGCTGTTACGGCTATGACGGCTGGCTCTATTATCTTAATGTGGCTTGGCGAGCTTATCTCCGAACAGGGAATCGGTAACGGTATTTCTATGGTTATCTTTGCCTCTATTATTTCCCAATTCCCAAACACCTTTGCCCAGCTCTTTGCTTCACTATTTGATACTTCAGAGGGCTCGCTCAGCCTCTTTGGTTGGCTTAATCTCCCGGTTAATCCTACTGTCTTCTGGATTTTGCTTGGCTTTACTGTTGCGCTCGTCGTTGTCGTCTACTTCCTAGTTAAACTAAACGAAGCTCAGCGCATTATTACTATTAACTACGCCAAACGCGTTCACGGTAATAGCTCCTATGGTGGAATTAAATCCATTCTCCCGATTAAACTTATTGCCGCCGGCGTCGTCCCAGTTATCTTTGCTACGTCTTTTCTTGCTATGCCGGCTCTTATTGGCCAGCTCATCCTTACCTTTAACCCAGGCAACGAGTTTGTAACTAATATGATTAACCTCTTCACCGCGCCTAGCGCATCCAACTTTGCCTCGCAGTATCCTAACGGTATTACCGGCGAGTGGTTTGTCTATCCTGCGATGTATTTTGTCCTTGTAGTAGCATTTACTTACTTCTATACGTCTATTATCTTTAACACTAACGAGATTGCCGATAATTTGCAGAAGCAAGGTGGCTTCATTGAGGGTATCCGCCCGGGCAACACTACAGCTAAGTATTTGAACAACGTCGTCAACCGTCTCAATCTCCTCGGCTCTCTTTCCCTCGGCCTTATCGCTATGCTTCCATTCATCACGGATTACATCTTTATCTTAACACTAGGCTATCCTATTGGCCTCTCTATCTCAGGAACTGGTCTTCTTATCGTAGTGACGGTCGCCCTCGAAAGCCTCCGCCAGCTAGATTCTCGCGCGCTAATGATAACATACGACGATTATAAATAGGACATATGGCACTAAGGTTTAACTGGAAGAAAAATCTTCCCAAAATTATCTGGGGCATCATACTGCTTATCCTTATCATCTGCCTCATCAAGATTAAGGTCTGGGAGAACAACTACTACGCAGAAAAAGAAGGTAGCGTCCGCGCCGTCTCTGCTAATAATGCCATCGCTCCCGCCGACACTTCCGAGGATGTCAACGAAGAAGACGTCACAGAAGCCGACAAGCTCGCTTACAAAGTCGCACCTAACAAGCCTCGCTTCCTCTCTATTGAGAGGCTCGGTATCGACCGCGCTAGAGTCCTAGAAGTTGCTATTAATAATTCTGGCCGGTTACAGACTCCTGCTAGTATTTTTGACGTGGGCTGGTATCGCTCTTCCGGTAAGCCTGGCGAAGGCGGCGTCATGCTAATAGATGGACACAATGGCGGCCCAACCAAAGAAGGCGTATTTAAGCATCTCCCAGAGCTAGAGAATGGCGATATTATTACTATTGAGCGTGGCGACGGTAAATTCTTCCGCTACGCCGTCGTAGAAAACCAAGAAGTCCCACTAGCCCAGGCCGACGCCATGATGGCCAAGATGATGACCACCCCCGAAGCCGGCAAAGAATCCCTGTCTCTTATTACTTGTACCGGTGCCTGGTCTCAGGTCCAACAGACCTATCTCTCTCGCCAGTTCCTTCGCGCCGTCAAGGTTGACGAAAACACCAACTATACTACCGTAGAGATCAAAAACGAGCTCAAAGAAAAGCGCGAAGCCGACGCCAAAAAGGCCGAAGAAAACAAGTCTGAATAAGTTTCAAAAAACTCTTGCACCCGCCAACTCGCTCATGCTATAATCAATACATACAAAGGTCATTTTGGCTTTTTGCCAGAAGACTATAAATCGCAAATAAAGGGAAGGTCAACAATGTCAATCAGGTCAACACGGGGGGGGGTATAACAGAACTAAGAAACTAACTAGGCACGCACGCCTCGTTGGTCTTTCTCGTTCTAACTCTCGTTGGCATTTGTTTTCTACCGCTACGGCTATGTTTTCCGTAGCGTTTCTTGTTACTTTCCTGTGCTCTTCTATCCTTGCTCCAGCCAGAAACACTAACGCCGAAACCGTCACAGAATCATCTTCTGCTTCTGGATATACACTTAGTCTTTCCGCAACTCCAGTAGTCA
>JAFTBP010000002.1 GCA_017455145.1 Candidatus Saccharimonadota bacterium
GACATCCCCTTACCTTATCCTTGTAGTCACTCAAAGTTTGGTTCATTACTTTATATTATAATGATTTTTCTCAAAAAGTCAAGACAACAAAAAAATGGAGCCACGATCGGGGTTTGAACCCGAGACCTCATCCTTACCATGGATGCGCTCTACCAGCTGAGCTATCGCGGCACCTGAATGGTGCTGGAGGTAGGACTCGAACCTACGATGGGGGAACCCCGGCAGATTTACAGTCTGCTGTCATAGCCACTAGACGACTCCAGCATATTAAGCTACCAGTTTATTATAACAAAACTTGAAAAGATTAGCAAGGTCTGGTACAATTATTTTGTTGCCACCTTAGCTCAGTTGGTAGAGCAACGGTTTTGTAAACCGTAGGTCGTCAGTTCAAGCCTGACAGGTGGCTCCATTTTTTATGCAAAATATGTTATAATATATAAAATGAAAACCTCTGATTTTGATTACAATTTACCAGAAGAACTTATCGCGCAAACTCCTCTAAAAGACCGCGCTAGCTCGCGCCTTTTGGTTGTTGACCGAGAACAGCAAAGCTACGAAGATAAACATTTTTCCGACATTATAGACTTCTTAAACCCAGGCGACGCCTTAGTCTTAAACGAAACCAAGGTTCTCCCCGCCAGAATTATCGGTACCAAAATAGAAACTAGTGGCACCGTAGAATTGCTACTTCTAAAAGAACACGAAAAAGACACTTGGGAATGTCTTGCTCGTCCCCAGAAGCGCCTAAAACCAGGCACTAAAATCATCTTTGGCGAAACGTCTAAAAATTCAAAGGAGCCACTACTCACCGCCACGGTTACCGAAATCCATGAAGAGGGAATTACTCTTGTTAAGTTTGGGTATTCTGGCATTTTCTTAGAAATTTTAGAAAAGCTAGGGACTATGCCACTTCCGCCTTATATCCACGAAAAATTAAAAGATCAATCTCGTTACCAAACCGTCTACGCGCACAACCTTGGCTCTGCCGCTGCGCCTACTGCTGGACTTCATTTCACTCCGGAACTATTAAAAAAGATTGAGGAAAAAGGTGTTAAGATTATTAAAATCACTCTCCACGTCGGTCTTGGCACATTCCGTCCTGTACAAGTAGATGACGTCACAAAGCACAAGATGCACACAGAAACTTATGAAATCACAGAAGATTCTGCTACGCAAATCAACGCCGTCAAAAATGCCGGTGGCAAAATTATCGCCGTTGGCACTACTACTGTCCGCACTCTAGAAACCGTTGCGAGCAAAAACAACGGCAAAATCGTCGCAGAAAAAGGCGAAACAGATATATTTATTTATCCGGGCTACAAGTTTAAAACAGTAGATGGACTTATCACTAACTTCCATCTCCCAAAATCCACCCTGCTTATGTTAGTTTCCGCCTTTGCGACCAAAGATTTAATTTTCAAGGCTTATACTCACGCCGTAACAGAAAAATACCGCTTCTTCTCGTTTGGCGACGCCATGTTTATTAAATAACGCAAGCATAGACAGTACAAAATTAAGCAGGAGCATTATCATGAAAGTAAAATACGAACTGATCCATAAAGACAAAATCACCGGCGCTAGATATGGTAAAGCTATTTTCTTGGACGAAAACGGCCAACCAGCCAAAAATCCTGATGGCACACTCCAAGAATATGAGACTCCAATGTTTATGCCAGTTGGCACCCAAGCCACCGTCAAAACTTTGAGCCCCGAACAAGTCAAAGCGTGTAAGCCCGGCATTATCCTTGCTAATACTTATCATCTCTGGCAACGCCCTGGTGCAGAAATCGTCGCAGAGGCTGGTGGACTACACAAATTTATGAATTGGCATGGCCCAATCCTAACCGATTCTGGCGGATACCAAGTTTTTTCACTTGCTACCAACAAAAAGAAAGATATTACCGAAGAGGGCGTTCATTTCAAAAGCGAATTAAACGGGGCTAAACTTTTCTTAACTCCAGAAGAATCTATTAGAATCCAAAACCTATTAGACTCTGATATCGCAATGAGTTTTGACGAGTGTCCTCCTGCTTCCGCCGATTACAACTATCTAAAAAATAGCATTGAACGTACACTTCGCTGGGCCGAGCGCGGCAAAAAAGTCCATAACAACAAGAATCAAAACCTCTTCGGTATCGTCCAAGGCGGTCCATACGAAGATTTGCGCAAATTTTCCGCCGAAAAAACCGTTGCAATGGACTTTGATGGCTATTCTATTGGTGGCGTCGCCAACGACGACGAGTGTAAAGACGATATGTACAAGGCTATTGAATATTCCGTTCCGTATCTTCCAGAAGATAAGTTGCGCTATTTAATGGGCGTCGGCGAACCAGTTGACTTAGTAGAGGGCGTGGCACGTGGGGTTGATATTTTTGACTGTGTTTCTCCTACCCGTCTTGCTCGTCATGGCAACGCGCTTATCTCCGGACTACGTAGAAACGATAAAGGCGAGCCCAAAGAAAACCGCATTAATCTCAAAAACGCTCGTTTTGCCAAAGATTTTACTCCACTAGAAGATACTTGCGATTGCTATGCCTGTAAAAATTACACCAAAGCCTATATCCACCACCTTATGAAATGCGACGAAACATTTGGCGCCACACTTCTCTCTATCCACAATATCCGTTTTCTTATTCATCTCTGCGAAGAAATGCGCGAAGCAATAAAAGAAGATCGTTTCGCTGATTTTCTTTACAATTTCTATAATCTGTGATAAAATATAGAGCAATATGGCAAAAAAGAATAATACTAAGCGCAAACTCGTTGGCCTCGTTTCTGAAGAATCTGGGATTCGTCAGTATTATACCAAAAAGAATACTATGAACACCCCTGATAAGCTAACTCTCCGTAAATATGACCCAATCCTAAGAAAGCACGTCAAATTTACCGAGACCAAGAAAAACCTTGGGCGTAACGAAGTCAAAGAAAAGAAACGCTAATTTTACAGAACCACTAAAAGAGCGGAGATTAGTATTTTCTCCATCTGAAGCGCGATTATACATCGAGCAAAGACGGAAAAATGCTAAGATTCGCTCTTTTTAGTGATTCTGTATTCAAAATCGCGAAGTACGTTCATATAATACATAAACGCGTCATACGGATTATCGTATGCAGAAAAATATGCGTGTACATCACCATCATTCCAATATTTTGTACACATATAATAAGCGTGATCCGAAGTGGTCATTCTTCGCCAGTCGTCTAACAAATCTCCACCAATTTTCTTGACCTCAGAGGCCATATTGTATAATGCCTCTTGGCTCTCTTGTTGCATATCATTACCAAGCCACGCCGTCAAATCTCTCTCTGTATCCGCCCAAGTCACAGTATTTGGCATAGAAATTTCGTCTGCTGGCTCTTCCAAATCCGCCGCCTCGCTCACTGTTACAAATTTATTATCATATTCAGACAACCATTTATAGATTAACTCATCCATAAAGTTAAAAATCCCAGAATCAGCCCACTGATGCTCGCCAAACGTCTCAAAATCCATAAATAGATTAATCAGATTTCCGCGCAGGCAGTCATCATCTACCCACTTTTGATATTTTTCTACAGTAAGTGGCCATTCTGCCCATTGTCTATTAGAAAACCTAAACGCAATATCATCCGACAACCTGTAATTTTTAAGTAACAACCGAGTCCGAGTTCCGCCTGCTACCTTATAAACGTGATTTGGGCTTTTCCATCCAAGCACCTTGTCCCAGCCTTCGGCTAGTACTGCCTTGTACCCCATTTCGTCACACCATTTTCCAAGCTCATTATTATAAGAAAGCTCCGTATTCCTAAATACGCGCGGACGCACTCCAAATAATCTTGCGATTAAATCAGAGTGCTTTTTTACTTGCTCTACAAATTCTGTCTTATCAAAGAAAAACGCTAGGGAATGATAATAAGTCTCGCCCACAATTTCTACTTGTCCAGTAGAAACCATCCGGCGTATCTGTTCTATCAGTTCTGGCTCCCACTCTAACGCCTGTTCTAGCCACGTTCCAGTAATAGACAAAGACACCTTAAATCCAGGATATCTTTTTAGATTTCTCTCTAGAAGTGCCAACATTGGCTTATATGATTTTTCGCTAACTTTGCGAAAAATTCGCTCATTGTTTTGCTTGTCATAATAATCGTTTTCGTACCAATAAT
This sequence comes from Candidatus Saccharimonadota bacterium, assembly GCA_017455145.1. GTDB lineage: Bacteria > Patescibacteriota > Saccharimonadia > Saccharimonadales > Saccharimonadaceae > Nanosyncoccus. Next base: position 4,144 of record JAFTBP010000002.1, read on the forward strand.
TATGATTGTGCGCTACATCAAAAATACTATACCGACGATACCTCCAAGGCTGGTGGATATGTAGATACAGACAAATTGCTCGCACTAACAAAACTCCTTATGTTTATCAACTCTATTATATACTTGTAGAACCCGCTTTGCAATATCACTCCACGATATTTTCATATATTCTTTTTCAATTCCTTCGCGCAAAGCCTTTTTTAGTGCCTTAGACTCAGCAATCGCGATAATCTCATCCGCCAATTTTTCTGTATCCCAAAAATCATATCTCATCGCGCTTCTAATTACTTCCGCTACGCCAGATTGTTTAGTCAGAATTAATACATCTCCGTGATGCGCCGCCTCTAGCGCAGTTAGTCCAAATGGCTCAGAGATAGAACTCATCACAAAAATATCAGAAATTTCATAGATATCGCGCAACTGTTTTCCGCGTACAAAACCCGTAAATACTACATTAGCAGAAATCCGATATTTAGCCGAAAGCTCTAATAATTCCGAGCGTTGTTCACCATCTCCCGCAAACACAAAAATCAATTTCTTGTTCTTAGAAATCGCCCGCGCTGCCGCTCGCATCATATTAGCTAAACCTTTTTGTACTGTAAACCGCCCCACCGTAGAAACAATCGTATATCCTAGAGATTTCATTTTTTCTAGGTATTTATAATCGTCATCATCATATTTGTAGGCAGATTTTACAAACTCTTCATCTAGGGAATTATATACTACCTCAATTTTATCCGCCGGGATATGATATTTCTTTACAATAATATCCTTTGTCGCCTGAGACACAGCAATAATCTTGTCTGCATACGTTAAACCTTCGCGTTCAATTTCATGAATCAGCTGATTCCCATATGTCATTCCAGACCGATCAAATTCCGTTGCGTGCACATGTGCCACTAGCGGAATCCCATAATTCTTCTTAGCGAGCACCCCCGCCTCAAACGTCAACCAATCATGCGCGTGCACCACGTCCGGTTTATATTCCATCAGATAATCATTTACAAATTTACAATAATCGTGCTGGATTTCTCTAATACTTACAGTTTTTTCACCTTCCGGGACCAACGATTTGTCCACGTATTTAGAATCATACGCCCCCGCCCCATAGCGGAATAGCGGATCTACCTTACAGGCGGAAAGTACGTTCATAAAATCAATGCCTTCGTGCGGAGCTGTATAGGGAACTACAAAATCAATCTGCGCTCCATTATGCGCCAACGCCCGCGAAAGGTTCAGACACGCCACACCCAGTCCTCCAGAATTATGTGGTGGCAACTCCCATCCAAGCATTAGTATTTTCATCATATTCAATTATAGCACACATATCAATAGAATTCATAGAAAAAACGCCCAGATGGGCGATTTTGACATGAATTTGGCAGGGGTAGAGAGACTCGAACTCCCGACACCAGGTTTTGGAGACCTGTGCTCTACCAACTGAGCTATACCCCTATCTCCTGTATTTTAGCATAAAAAGCGTTAAAATGCTATACTAGAGACAGCATGAAGCAATTCTTTGACTACTTTCACCGCGTTGATCGCATCTGGCGCGCGATTTGGCTTTTTATTTTTGCTGGTTTCATCGCCCTTGATGCCTTTTTCCCGCATTTCTTTGGCGTAACTTTTTTAAAACTGCTCGGCATCGGCCTTTGTCTGGTCTATGTCGCCCAAAAATATTTCTACGATAAATATCTCCTTCTTGCATTCTGCTTCACTTTTGTCGCAGACCTACTTCTTGCCGTCAATAACACCTCGCTCTTTGGTGTTTTTACTTTTGCCATCGCTCAATTTATCCATTTTGCCCGCCTAAAAAAGCTCAAGAAAAAATACGTTATTCCTATCGCCCTTATTATCATAATTATTTTTATCATCGTTTCTGCTTTCAACCTCTACGCCATCGTCCTCATGGGTGCAATTTATGCCTTTTTCCTCATCGCCAACATTCTCTCCGCCCTAGAATGGTACAAAAAATCCCACAGGAAAAACCCCGCTTTCTGCGCACTATTTGGATTTATCCTCTTTGCTTGTTGCGATTTCTGCGTCGCCTGCTCTTTCTTCTCCGGTATCCACGTTCTACCTTTTGTTATGAAGCGTCTCTTTGACTTTTCGGCGTGGGTATTCTACTATCCATCCCAAGTCCTCATCTCTAATTCCTCTAGACTGACCAAAAAAGTTGAAATAGACGTCTAACCTGTGTTACAATAAAAGCATTATGGAAGGTAAAAAATCACAAGTTCTGTCGCAACCTCGTGCGATCCTAGTCTTCGGGGCCCCGGCTAGTGGTAAAACAACATTTTGCGAAAAATTCTCGCAACAATTCAGGGCGCCATATTACAACCTAACAGAAGTCTGTGAAGCAAACGGTTTTTCTCGCGATACTATGCTTGCAGTTTTGCAACTCATCGCTAGAACCGGTCAAAACATCATTATTGAAGGTGGTCTAGACACCCAAGCAGACAGAGAAGAAATTAAGAAACTTCTCATTGATGAAGGCTACAACCCATCTCTTATCTGGATTCAGACCGACGTCAACACTATTAAGTCCCGCTTAAAAGCCAGACTTAAATCCGTCGCTCGTGCCAAAGAAGAATACGATCGCAAGATTTCCGAGCTAGAAGCTCCAGACGAGGTATTTGAGAAACCAATCGTTCTCTCTGGTAAACATACCTTTGAGACCCAGCTTTCTCACACCCTCTCTCAGCTCGCCGGCTAAAATGATTTTAAAAGACAGTGAATTTGGCGAAGTTATCGTCCGGAAAAACGCCCTTAGCTCTGGGGTCAGGTTTTCTGTGTCCACCTCTGGTAGATTACAAATGTCCGTCCCCGCTTATACTAGTGCCTTCCTAGCTAAGCGTTTTCTCGCCCAAAACCGCGACGTCATTAGAGAAAAATTACCCATAAAAGACCCTGCTTCTCAGCGCGCCAGAGACGCCAAAAAGAAAATTTTGATGAAAAAAGCCAGGGAATATCTCCCTTATCGTTTAGAATACTATGCCAAATTATACGGCTACTCTTATGAAAAGGTCCGCCTATCTCATGCCGGTACGCGCTGGGGTAGTTGCTCTAGTACTCGCACTATTTCTCTTAATATCGGCCTCATGCAAGTCCCAGAACAACTTCGCGACTACGTTATTTTACACGAACTCGCCCATCTTAACCATATGGACCACTCTTCCGCTTTTTGGGCTGAGGTCGGCTCCCACGACCCTAGATATAAGGCACATAGAAATAAGCTAAAAAACTTCTCTCCAGGGGTATAACAGGGGTAGCTTTTTCACTAACAGGGGTGGACCCCTGTCCCAAGTATTGACTTTTTAGGTCTCTTGTGCTATAATAAAAGCATAAACCTTATTTGGGAGATTTTATGAAAACAGGGAAAAAATACGGTTTTAAATATAACTTTTACAAATATCGCCGTATTTTTAGTGCCAAAAAGGCCAGACTTTATAAGAAATATGATACTTCTTATAATACCTCTTTTGACCGCTCCAAGCTTAGTAGTAACGCCGGTTTCTATACTGTCTTTAACGCAGTAAAGTCTCACATGACTAGCCACCCAATTTATCATTATTCTGGCGTTGTTGCCGGGTCGTTTATCTTGGGCCTTCTTATTGGCAAGCTTGCTACCCCTGTTTCTCAATCCCAGGCTCTTGCTACTATTTCTGCCGATACTAACGCCGTTTCTACCTCTGTTATAGAATCCGTTTCTGCCCCAGAAAAAGTCAACATCAGCGAACTTGGTGCCTCTACTACCGTTTCTACCACTAAATCTACCTCTACTGTCACCCAAAAACCTGTTGAGGTTAAACACAACCAACTCTATATCCCAAAGCTTGGCATTGACACCAATATCGTCCCGGTCGGCATAGTTGGTAAAACTATCCCAGTCCCTTCTAACCAAATCGGTATTAACGGTACTCTTCTAGTTGGCCACAACCCTGGCGTATTCTCTAGTATTCTTAACCTCCGTGCCGGTGATACTATTACTCTTTATGGCACCACTTATCAGGTCTATTCTGCTAGCGACTATAAGCTAAAAAGCACTAGCTGGCTTACCGGCGCTCTTGGTAACTTTGCCGTTGACAACCTCAACGCTCGTGCCGGAGAAATCGTTCTTATGACTTGTACCGGTTCTTATGATCCAGCCCTAGAGTCTATGTCTCACCGTCGCCTTGTCTTTGCTCGCGCCATCTAATTTAGTCTAAAACCATATACATTTTCATCCCGGCTATGCTATAATAAAAGCATAAATGGGAAGTGTCATATATAGACCACGTTTTTCTGGCGCACGTAAGATTTATCTTGCAATTTTTGCAACTTACTTTCTTTCTGCTATTGCTTTTGTCGTTATCGGACTCCAGCCCGTTAGAGAAAATACAGGGGTAGCCTATGCTACCGAAGCTAGCTCCGCTTCTGGCTTACTTACCATAGACAGTATAGATTTAGATGCCCCGGTTAAGCCGGTCGCGCTTAACGGCAGAGAACTAGAAGTCCCAGACCAGATTGTCGGCTCCTATTCCGCGCATAGCAATAAGACTCTCCTTATCGGTCATTCCTCTACTATTTTCACCCGCCTAAAGGACGTCAAATTAGGCGACAAAATAACCTATAGTGGCAAATCTTATACCATTACCAATATAGAAGAAAAGCAAAAACAAGATATAATAATGTCTGACGTTCTAAAAGAAGAGTCTGTTGATACCCTGGTCCTCATGACCTGCTCCGGCGACGCTATCCCCGGCACCTCCGGCGACCACACCCACCGCCTTCTCGTCACCGCAAGGTATTGACTTTTACGAATGAACGCGCTACAATATAACTATATTCGGGAATACCCGCGTCCCCCTTTCATCTGAAAGGGGCATATTTTATTTATACAATCTTAAAAATGCCCTTTTGACAATCTCTAAATCCGTTTTTGGTATTTGGCCAATTTTATTATATAATCTTGACGCGCTCATAACTCTTGCTTGACAAATCGCCGCATACTGAGATTTATTTAAGAAAACGAACTTTGCATACCACGTTCCACTTTTTTCTTGAGACGTCAAAGGTATACCCATGAACCCCTCTTCACTTAACTTTTTCATTACTAATACAGGGCGAGAGAAACGGCCGCTCTTGCCATTGATTTCTATCCCAACATTCTCCCCACACCCACACCACCAAATATCACCTTCTGATATTCTAGGGGCTGATTTCCCATAGTGAATTTTCTCTTTTATTCTAATCCACTCATCAAACCGCTTGATCTGCCATTCTTCAATACCAGTATCAAAATTAATTAATATTAAAACGCCGATTTTCTTTACAAGTTTTCGCATATTCACTCCTCTTTCAACTTATTAATCCAATCGCTTGGAAGTAGGAGCAAACGTGGATGATGTATATTATATCACAAAAACCCCGCTGAGAGCTTTCGCTCAACACGGGGTGGTGTCAGTATCATTGTAGCACGCAAAACAACAGAAGTCCACCATAACCGTAAAACCTCATAGGTATAGACAAAATTCCAAAAACCCTGCAAAAACGTGATTTTTCCCACGATTTTGCATACAAAAACGTGATTTTTCCCACGATTTTGCATAATTTTACGGATTTAGTTGCCGAAGAAGATCTTCTGGGCATGTTTAAGGGAGCATTTGCTGAACAGCTGATATTCCAAGAAATGAACGCTACGCTCCTTAACGGGAAAATTTACTATTATTCTAGGGACGATTCTAGGGGTGAAATTGATTTTATGATACAAGGCCACCTCGGCAAAGCCATTCCAATAGAGGCCAAATCTGGAAAAAATCGTAAACGCCCCATTGTATTTGGCTGGTGCGGTTGAAAAACTCTAGTGCAGTAAGCTACTCCCTCCCCCAGCTCCCGACACCTCCGGCGATCACACCCACCGCCTCATCATAACTGCAAAATAGTTTTTAACCATAAGCGCACGCCAACAAGCCATAAACACACAAGAAACTCCAAATATTCTACAATAATATTGTCGGGCTGAAATCCCCCGCGACGCGGCCGCCGTGCAATCACTATCGCCTCGGGATAAGCAACACGAAGGAGGCAGAGATATCCCTTCCCCTTGAAGGCTTTACATTGTCTTCGGTCGCTAGGCCGTCCACAATAATAGATATCTCTTTTTGCTACTTGTTAGATTGTAAGCGAGTGCACACCTGGTGTATGCGTGATAACAGTTGGATAGGTACAAGACATATCGGTTAGCGTTCGTCCTAGCTGGCAACCGGAACGGCGGCAGTACCAACAATCAAGGTACGAACGGCAACTATTGGTCGCGTACCGCCAACAATAATAGCAACGCGTACAACCTGAACCTGAACAGTTCAAATAGCACGGTCAACCCCGCGAACAACAACAACAAGTACAACGGGTTCTCAGTCCGTTGCATAGCAGAGCAGTAGTCCTAGTTTGCCCTGCCCCAGACTCCTTTACTCAGCCCGACGCCAAAACCGAAAGCCCGACGCCAAAACCGAAAGCCCGACGCCAAAACCGAAAGCCCGACACCAAAACAAAACCCTAATAGTCCCACCCCATCCTATCAAACACCCTTTTTGCCAGTGCCTTAGAACTAAAATGCGTACTATGCCCCAAGTACGATACCACGGAATCTATCTCACGTTGCCCCATACCCACTTCTGCCGCCGCTTGGTAAAAATTCCGCTTAAATCTTTTTCCCATCACAACATGATACGGATATATCACCACGCCCAAAAACTCCACACCTTTTTGTACTTCCTGAATATAGTACTTTTTTGGATGCAACGTAAGGTCGATACCGTAAAGAAACTCCCTAATTTTTGTGATATCCTTTTTCGCTTGAGGAAATTCCTCCTCCGTCACTACAATATAAAAATCATCCACGTATCGCCCATAATGTTTATAACCCAGCCCATATTGCACAAATTTATCTAGCTGGTTTAAATAAATATTGGACAAAAGCTGCGAGGACAAATTCCCAATCACAATCCCTTTGCCGGGCGGCTGGCAAAACAGACTTTTATTTTTTGGTAATCTGTCCCACCTAGACAGTGGAGGCCGTCGTTTTACCCCTTTTACCGGATCATCAAAAATAATTTTCTCCCAGATATAAGTTATTAAGCCCCCAAGGTCCGGCCGATCCTTAAACTGCTCTTTTGCGCCCTCTCTTACCAAGTCATACAACGCTTTTCTTGGTAAACTCATAAAATAACCCTGGATGTCTAATTTTATTACGTACGCCCTTCTTGTATAGTTCCTAGAAACGCTGGCAATATGATGTTGCAAACGTTTTATTCCAAGCAAAGTACCTTTACCTTTTCTGCAAGAATAAGAATCGTAAATAAATTTTCTATCCCACCACTCTGCCACCATGTTATACAAAAAGTGGTGCACCACCCTGTCCCTAAACGGTGCCGCAAAAATCTCCCTAAGGACGGGCTTAGTCGTTACAAATGCTATACCACGACTAGGCGTATATCTTTTATGCAAAATGTCATCCCGAAGCGTCACCAAATTCTCCAAAAGATACGCCTCAAACCTATATTCGTCGCGCGACCTGCGCTTGCCTTTTCTGGCGTCCAAATACGCTATTTCTAGTTGATGCAGCAGCCACTCCGAAAAATCATAATCAGACGGTGGCAAATCATCTGGCAGTTTTATTTCTGTGCTTTTCGTAGTCTTTACTTGCTTTTTCATAATCTTGCTCTACTTTTAGTAATGCGTCATTTAATCGTATTAACACCTTATGATCTATTAGCCTAAACGTCGCAAGTAGCGAAATATTAGCTAGAAGCTCCGATACTTGCCTACTTAACGCACTAAACACCTCTGGCCACTCTATGTGGCCTCTTTCCGCCATAATCAGCTGCATCGCCATCGTTTTTGATATTTCTAGCATTCTTTGACCAAAAAACTCTCTATCCGTCCGTTCCATTTTTCTGGCCACAAAATAAATCAGCTTGGCCGCTTCTTGTACATCCACGCCCAAGTTTGGAAAGACGGCTTTGGGAGTAATAATTGTATTTGCTTTGTTCCAAAGCTCTTCTTCATCGTGCCGAATTTTCCAAAACTCATCTTTTGTCATCTCTCGGTCTAATTTATAGGCCACCACGTTTTCTCCGCCCACTCCGCTCACGCGAACCTTTTTGGCTCCCGTAGTCAAAATAATTCTCTCTGGAGTTTCTAGATTCCGAAAATTAATCACCCCAATCGGCGCCTTATACCGAAAATCCGAATCCGCCGTCAATTTTGGCGCTCGTTTTACCATTTCCAGCCTATCTCTAGCTATCGGCCAAACATAGTAGAGATATATCAGAGCAGAATGCGCCATCATCTTGTACCAGTCGTTTTGCGTTTTTAACAAAAACACATGACCATAATTTTCTTTTTCTAGTTCTAATAGCTTCTGTTTGGTCTTTTCGTACATACTCTTGCGCAAAGCGCCAGCTCTTCTTCTTGCTGTGAGTTCTTCTGCCGTAGTCATATCATCCTCCTCATTATCAAATTGTTAACTCCTCGCCCCGAGGCGAGGAGTTAACGCTCTCCAGGAGGCTGGGGCAGGGCAAACTAGGACTACTGCTCTGCTATGCAACGGACTGAGAACCCGTAGTACTTGTAGTAGCCGCTCGCGGGGTAGACCGTGCTATTCGAACTGCTCAGGTACAGGTCGTACGCGTAGCTACTACTGTAGGCGGTACGCGACCAATAGTAGCCGTACGTACCTTGATTGTAGGTACTGCCGCCGTACCGGTCGCCAGCTAGGACGAACTTAGGACCGCTAGTATTAGTTACCATGTTAGCATAAGAATTGTAAGCATTGTATAAGTATTGGAAATCGCCAGAGGAACCACCTTTTGGCAATACCCAACCCTTAGGGCAGATGGAGCCGGAGGCATCAACATTAGCGCCAGTGCTACGTGTACCAGTGCCAGCCGTTGCGGCATACCAGTTGTAGAGAACGCCATAGGTAGAGCCAGTATTTATGACCATGGATTGGTTATCGCAGGCATCACTGTCGCTGGTGCACCAGGTACCGGTGTTGCTGGCGGTGAGGGTGAAGCCAGAAGCTGGATGATCAGTATCTGAACTGGTTGGAGTAAAGGAGCCAACAAGAGCAAGGTTATCTACCATCCAACAAGCACCATAGGTAGAAGTGCCATTGTTCATGTTTAACTTCTTTACGGTATAGCTCTTATATGGCGTACTGCCACGATCGTCAATTAGCGCCTTGCTTGTACCTATCGCAGTATTAGCACAAATGTCCGCAGTCATCTCGCGCATATACGTAATCCCCGTAATATCGCTGACCTTGTATTCAAACGCCACAGTATAGTTCTTTTCGTACTTCGGTACATCTACATATACCTCATAATTTCCGGCAGCTTTGGCCGGCGTAGTACAAGTGTACGTTAGCGGAGCATAAGACGTCCTATTACACGTCATTTGTGTACTTACGTTGCCTTGTCTCATATAGATATTCGCATCTATCGCGCTCGTCGTAAACAGCGTAGTCTCTATCGTAATGGTTTCTCCGCCATCCGGCTTGCCCGTGGCCGGAGATACGCTCGCGCTTGGCGTTGTTGCTGCATCCGCTACGGCCGTCCAGAGTACAGAATTAGTATAAGTTCCTACCGTCGCCGTGTCACTCTTGGCTTTTAGCCCATAATACACCTGGAATTCATCTGTCGTAGTGTTTGGCGTAGAGGTCGCGTTAATAAGTGTGGCTGGATTAGTCCCGCTGGCCGGTATCCCCGCAAACTGCGAGACAGAATACCCGTTCTCAAACGCTACATAACTCGCGTCAAAGTGGTTGGTTTCGCTGATTTGTCCGCTCGGAATGGCAAACCCCCATTCTCCGCTGTTTAACTCTGCCGGGCTAGCCAGCGTTCCCGTCGTTGACGCAATCGTCGCCGACCCGCCAGATAACTTTAGCGCGTTGCTCGTGTCGTTCATGCTAACATATAGTTTATAGCCATTAGGTGCCGTAGTGCTGGCGGTTACATCGGTTTCTGCCACGGTCATCATATCAGTTTCATCTACCACGCTTAGATTGAGGTCTATACTAGGCGCCGCTGAGAGGCTGAGGGAATACCCCTTTGCGGTTGAGTCTTCCGAGGTGTTTACCGCACTAGATTCCTGTATCGGCGCTAGAATCGATGACGCCAAAAACGCCCCCAAAAAGGCCAGGGAAAACACACCAAGACCGGTGGAAAGTATCCTCCATCTGACATTTGACCTCTGCATGCCAAGCTGTTTCCACTTGCGCTTTAATGCTTTTTTACCATCCCCCGACCTCCGGTAAAACATGTAAAATTGACCTCCTCGTCCTCGGCCAGCGATTTTTAGCCTCAGACACCTAATTGTTATAGCTTATTTCCATTATAGCACAAGCTTTTCCAAAATCACAAGCATTTTTATTGTGGAAAACTATGTGGTAGAATTATAAGACTATGTATGGATACATGGATGAATCTGGCGCACCAGGCGTCGCAAGCTACTATAACGACTATCTTCTTGTTAGCCTCGTAGTTTTTGATTCAGAAGAAGCGCGAAATAAAAGTATCCTCGCCATAGAAAGACTTAGAGAGAAGCTCCACCTCCCAGAAGATTACGAATTCCATTGCAACAGCAACTCCACGAGGCCACAGACGGAATTTATTAAACTTTTATCCTCTATGGATTTTCATTTTATTACTGTCTCTATTCGCAAAAATGACTTTAGAAAGACCGCATCATACGCCAGAATTTCTGCCCTTATCGTGGACGAAATAGAAAAGAGATTCCCAAAAATTAAAATAGAGATGGACAAAAACCCAACTCTCCACGCCGAACTTCGTAAAAAGATTAAAGAAAGAAAGCTAAAAGACCTCAAAATCCGCGAAAGAAATTCTCGCCACAGTAGATTAGTTCAGGTCGCTGATTACGTCGTAAACATTTCCGCCAAAAGAGTCAAAAATACTCCAAAGTCTAAAGAGCTATATAAAAATATTTCTAAAAAAGTTTTAGCCTTTATAGAAATCGCAGACTGACATTGAGCTATTTATTATAAACAAAAAGCCCCAAAAAGGGGATTTTTGGCGCTGTGACCTACATAAGATCTTCATCATTATGTCGCAGGGGTAAACCATCTACTTACCAGTCACTGCATTAACCTTATTATAGCACGCTCACCTCAAAAATACAATCATTTCTTTTTTAGCCTGACCGCAAACCCGCCCCCTGGTGCCATATATATATCCATATAATCATTCTTCGTTACGTCGCGACTTTCTATCTCTATTGACAACTGATTCTCACGGTAATGCGCGTCCGGCCCATCGCGATAAATCTCCGCCGTATATACTCCGTCGTCTAGGAATTCTAGTGTAATCCTAACTCTCCTGCCTTCCTCATTAGTTACGCCCCCAACATACCAATCTTCACTCTCTCTGTCTTTTCTAGCGACCACATAGTATTGTCCAATCTGGCCCAGAATCGGAAGCGTCCTATCCCAAGATACTGGCACGTCGCGAATAAACTTATATACGTCCGGATGTACCTCTTCATAAATTTTTGGCCTGTCCGACGCCATCTGCATCGCAGAGAATATCGTTACATAATACGCAATCTGGCGCGCTAGTGTCGTCGCCATTCTTTTTACGCTATTTCCCACGTCCAATATTCCGCTCGTATAATCCATCCCACCAGAAAGTAACCGTGTATAAGGTAGAATCGTCGCGTGCGAAGGGAATAGCGCTCCGCCTTCATATTCCTGGCCCCGCGCGCCCTCGCGCGTGAGCAGATTTGGCCATGTCCGCTCTAGCCCTGTGCCCTTTATCGGCTCGTGCACATCCAGACAAATATGGTATTTTGTTGCTAACTCTAGCGCTTTTTGATAATGCCGTACACCTACCTGAGAATGGTGGAATTCTCTACGCCCCTGTACCGTCATCCATGCCCCCGCATACCCCGGTTTTACATACATAATATTATGGTCTGCATAGTATTTATATGCTTCTTCTAGCTGTTTCTCATAGTTATCAATATATCCCACGGTTTCGTGATGACCAACTAATTTTATGCCCTTATCCGTGGCATAACTCGCTACTTTGTCTAGATCAAAATCCGGTGTCGCATGCGTAAAATCATTTGTCGGGCCGTTTGAAAGCCAATCCCCATTCCAGCCTTTATTCCAGCCTTCCACTAATAGCCCCTCTATGCCTAGCCTCTTACAAGCATCAATATATTCTTCTGCGTGTTTAGTTGTGGCGCCGTGTCTCTCGCCTTCGGCCCATGTGTATTCGCCTACATACATCGCCCACCATATCCCCATGAACTTTAGCGGTTTTACCCAAGAGAAATCTTCCTTTGGCGGGTCATTAAGATTCAATATCATGCGGTTAGTCGTCAGCTCTGTTGCATTATCCGCCACCATTATTACTCGCCACGGCGTATTAAACGGCAACTCTACATATGCCCGCGCCCCATCCGATAGTGGTGTAATATCCGACACTAGCGCCCCACGCTGATTTAATTTCAGTGTCATCGAGCCATAATTATATAGCGCGGCTTCGTGGATAGAAAGAAAATATCCCGTCGGATGCTCCAAGGTTAGCGGGGTATGTACCGACCCCTCTAGCATATACACCGCGTCGCGATTATAGTTGTACTCATACCGGTCCGGCTGATACGCTGGAATGTGCCACGCATAACTATTACTATCTACATTAAACTCCGTCAGCTCGTCCTGGACTACTAGCCTCTGGAACTCCGGCTGTGGCGGAATTTCATACCGAAACGCCACGCCTTCGTTAAATACGCGCACGCGGAGCGTAAACAACCGCTTTTTCCCGCCCGACTCCGAGAGGTATAGCGCTATCTCGCTATAATTATTACGAATATACCGCTCTTCGCCCCATTTTGTCTCCCACGTTTCATCAAACCCTTTTATCACTGCGCGCACTAGAATTAGTCCGTTATATAACGGCTCGTCGCCACGAAGCGCCATACCTAGGTGGGATTCCTTAACTAGCACCTTCTTGTCCTTTAGGACGCTATACATTATCTGGCCGTTTTTAAGCTCTAGTGAACACGCCGTCCGCCCGTCCGGAGAATCTATCGTATTGCTATATTCTAGCAATGGTTTGCCCAGATGAAAAAGCCACCTAAAGAATCTAAACATAACCTTATTATATCGCAAAATCAGCACTCGCGCTACATTATGTTATAATCATCTTATGAATCCCCATCGTCGCCATCCCGACAAACTTAAATTCCCACTCACTTTTATCTTTGTTGCAATTCTTGTATTTTGTGGTCTAATATTTTACAAAGCCTACAAGAATTCTCCACTCTATTCCGTCATTCATACAGAAGAGCCAGAGCCAGAAATTCTGGTCGCCGTTACAGATTTTTATGACCCGACCTCTGGCATCTCTAGTGCTGATTTAGAAAATTACGAACAAATTCCAATAGACGAAATCACTCCAGACAAAAAGGTCCTCTCTGTAGATGGTATATATCCACTAGATGATTATGATGCGGAGCATATTTTCACCATCAACCAAACTGGCACCACCGCTATCGCCCGACGCCTGTTATACAAAATGCGCGAAGTCGGAAACGGCGCTTATTTTGCCGAAAACATCAAAGATTTCTTGAGTAAAACCGACCTCACCCACATTAGTAACGAAGTTAGCTTTGCGACAGATTGCGATTCTGGACTTACTATGACTTTTTGTACTGATTACAGCGCTTATGACACGATAGAAGCTATTGGCGTCGACGTAGTAGAGCTAACCGGAAACCACAACAACGACTGGGGTGCTTCCGCCAATCTCGCCACCATTGATTTTTATCACGAAAAAGGTCTCAAAACTTTTGGTGGTGGCAAAAACGAAGACGAGGCAAGTGTCCCACTAGAATTTAACGAAAAAGGCACCGGACTTACCTGGATTGCTATTAACAATTCCACTTCATCTAAAGAGAACGGGCAAGGCGCTTCCGCAAATCATCCTGGCGCCAACATTTATAATGAATCCACCACCCGCACTCAAATCACCGAAGCCAAAGCAAAAGGGAACTACGTTATAGTTGATGTCCAATACGCCGAATGTTATTGTTACCCAGAATACGGCGAAGAATACCCAACTTGTGATGCCCCTATTTCCGGTCAAACTGAATTCTTCCGCAGTTTAATTGACGCGGGTGCCGATATGGTCGTCGGAACTTCCGCCCACCAGCCTCAAACTTACGAACTCTATAACGGCAAACCTATTTATTATGGTCTTGGCAATCTTTTCTTTGATCAAACTATGTGGCCCGACACCGCCAAGGGCTATGTCCTTACTCACTATTTTAGAGATGGCAAGTTATTACAAACCCGTATTTCTCCTACAATTTATGACACGTCTTATCAGACTACTTTAATGGATACTACTTCTGCTTTTAATTTCCTTAAGCGTTTAATCGCTTCTAGCCCACGCGGAAATTAGACTTGTAAATTATATTTTTCTTATGCTAAAATTAGGTAAATGGAGGTTATTATACTGTGCAGTTAATCTCTCTGATTTTGGTAATAATTATGATGCTATCCCTAGCGTCTGGTATTATCATTTTTCTTGGTGTAGAAAAAGGCTACCGACTCCGCGGAGCTATGTATCTCCTTGCTATGGTTGGCTTTTCTATTATGCTACTTAGCCGCATCGACAATTTTATGGAAAACATTCTTGCTGTTATTTGGCTGTTCTATCTTACCTATATCGCATTTATGGTTAGAAAAAGCAAAAAAACTATGGTTTCTCGCGGATGGATGATGATGCTATCCACCGTCGGCATCCTCGGTGGCGCCAGCGTACTTTTTAGCGTAGCCTTGCCTCATTTTAACGTCCACCTAGAGTGGATTACACCATTTCTAGTCTGGCTAATGATTTTAGGCCACTATTTCATTGTCCTAAAATACGAAATCATCTCCCTAAAAATCCTAGCTCTTCGCGCTTGGACTTACGCCATTTTTGGCTCCGTCGCAATTATTTCTTATATGTTGATTTTTACCGGTATTGGCACTGGGCTTTTCCATATAGAAATGAGTGGAGACATTTTAGTTCTTAGTCTTATTATGATTATTATTGTTTGTATGGTCCTACCCGTCATCAACGAAATGTATATGAAAATCCGCATTTTTATTTCCACCGACAAGCTAGACACCGTTTATTTAGTAAAAAAGCTAAACAAGCTTGCCACTAGGAACGTCTCTCTATCCGAATTGTCACAGACTCTTGCTAGATACGCTCGCTTTGAATATGTAGGTATCATCTTGGGTAGCAAAGTTTACGGCTCCAAACCCCAAAAATTTTCTCGCGAACAGATAATAGAAATTGGTTTACTTGAAACAGAAAAAGATTCTGTTTGGCTAAAATTATCTGGCCACGCCAAAAAATATCTTGCTGAAAAAGAGATTATCCGCGTTGCCGAATTGAGAGATATCAAAGGCGTCTGTATCGGTCAACTTCTTATCGGCAGACCAAGAGGCAAATCCGACATCTTAAAAGCGGATTTAGACGAGCTTGATGCTGTAGTTAATTTAATTGCATCTATTGTTGATTCTAAGGAGAAGTCAAAGTAATATGTCTGCCACAATGCCAAAACAAACCAGAATGACGATTCTTCTATCGTTAAACGCCGTAGCAATTCTTGTTGCTGGGATTTTGATTGCTAGCGCTATCGGCTTTAATGGCGGAGGTCATTTCCGCGTAGTTGACGAAAAATCTGATACCGTAGAAGGCGAAGAAGAATCCGCCGAATTAATTGACCCCGCCACAGAAACTATTGAAGCCCCAAAACCAGCCACCGGTGGCTCCGGCGACGTTTCTACCAACTATACCGCCACTACTCCTACCGGCGGAAGCTTTGATACCGGCACCGTTTCTGGAAACGAACTCTGGAATGCTACCGCTGTCACTATTTACCAAACCGCCAACATAGATCTCTGCGTTAATGATTCTGTCGGTAACCCTGGAGAAATGTATTGGCAGACCAGTAATCCCGCCGTCATCAAAGGTTTTTATACTGATGCTAGAACTAGGCTCGGCTATGATTCTTCTCGTTGTCGCTATCCTGCCATTGTCGGTACTGGCACCACCACCATTACTGCCGGTACTACCGACGGCCTACGACGCGATTCTATCACGGTTACAGTTATCACCCCACCAGTAGACCAATGGAAGAGGGAAGTGCTAGATTTGGTTAACGCCGAACGTGCCAAAGTTGGACTCCCTGCTCTTGCTTGGGGTTCTACCTGCGAAGCCGGCGCCGAAATTCGCGCCAAAGAAATTATGAGCCTATACGCCCATCAACGCCCTGATGGGTCATCTTGGGATACCGTTTGTAAACCTACTGCCGGAGGCACTGCCGGAGAAAACCTCGCCGCTGGTAATACTGCAGTCTCTCCAGCCACCGTCGTCCAAGCCTGGATGGGCTCTGAAACACACCGCGCCAACATTCTTTCTGACAAATTTACCAAAATGGCGGTGGGCTTTGTCTTTGATCCAAATTCCCAGTACAAAACTTACTGGTCCCAGTTCTTCTCAACCTATTAACAAAGGAGGCTTATGCCTAAAAAATCAACTCTAAGAAAAATCGCAAAAACCGCAAAGCTAATACTAATTGCCTCGTTCGTCTCACTAGTTTTAATTGGTGCTACCGGCGCCGCCCGCGCTTTTACGCTTATTTCATTAGCCAGCGAAAACGGTCTCCCAAAGTCCTGGCAGGTCGGCTCCGTTGGGAGTCCCGACACTATCACAGTCAACATGACCTACTTTGACCAAAAAATGGACCCTTGTAGCGCCACCGTCCGTCAATTTGAATGGTGTAGCTGTGGCCAGTGTAACGGTGGGTTACAACAGGGGATCGTCCGCGACAGATTAGGCGCCGACGGCCTCCCCGTGCCAGCTTATTCCACCCAAACCGCCACCAAATCAGCCGGTTTTAATAAAGCCTCCCAGTGGATAACCGGTAACAATCCCGTCCAGCCAGACGACAATTTCTATCGCTGGTTCCACGAAATAAGTGGCATTAGTAAACGCTATGACAGAACCATAACCTTTAATCGGAAAGGAAATACTAATGCTTATATCTATGGCGGTAGTGGTATTTTCCCACTAGACGATATTACTAATAACGCTGATAGCGTTAGTAGAAACGATTCAAATTCCAAAAAACATAATTTCAACTTCACCGCACATATGTCCATTCCAATCAAAGCCGAAATGAATGGTCAAGAAACTTTCTCTTTCTCTGGAGACGACGACGTTTGGGTCTATCTCAACGGCGTATTAGTGATGGACATCGGAGGTTTACACGAGGCTATTGGTGGAAGTTTCACCATCAATACCGATGGCACCATTACTTCTACTGTCCAAAACCACACCAAGTCAATTGATGCTGGACTTATCAAAAACCGCGTCTATACTCTAGATTTCTTCTACGCAGAACGCAGCACCTCAGAATCTAATACCGAAATTACCATTTCCAATATGAACTGGCCAATTTCTGCAGAAGCTTCCGTTGGCGGAGAAATTATTGAAAACAAACTTATTGCTTATACCAGCAATTTAAAAAATATTGACCCAAAAAACCCACTCTATCTCACGCATCTATCTTCATTTATTAACGACAATGATTCTCAAGTAGGATTCTTGCCGTTGAACAATCGAACAGTCTATTATACATACACGCCAGACGACAATAGTTCCTGGAAGCCACTAGAAATCACCGCTCCAGGAGCCACACTAGACAATTTCCGCCTAACCACTCCGCTCTATCTCGGACCAGCCGGCTCCGCTAGCGACACGCTTTATTTCCGCTATAATATGCTCCCAGAAGACACAGACGGCACTGTCTATAATAAAATTGCCTACCTCACAGAGAATATTTATGGCGATACTGGAATATCTTACGACAATATTGTTCTAGAATATGAGCATATGGAAGCGGTTGAACCAATTTATGCCGAAATCGCTCAGGCACTTGAAAAAGATCCAGAACCAACGCCTACACCTTCAGAACCAACACCTACGCCAGCAGAACCAACGCCTACGCCAGCAGAACCAAAACCTACTATTGATATGAGCGACGCCACGATTTTTGGCTCCGCCGAATTTGCCTTCTTGGATCCACTCGGCGTCGTTTCCTACGTTCCTGACACTGGCGTCGTCTCCAAAATTGCTTCAGCCATCTTTAACAGCCAATCCTTTGCGTCCATCGTATTGTCGCAACCATTTATCCTCGGCAACCTCGCCATTTTTGCCTTCAGCTTCTCTGTCTACTTCCCACTCCGCAGATACTAGACTGGGTATTACCCCTTAAACCTGATATAATTAGAAGAGGAGACAGGTCAGCAATGGGAAGAATAAACGATATTGATTTATCTAAGTGGCGAGAAAGCGACGTCTGGACAGATAGCCTCTGGATTATTAATGAAAGAGATAAAAGTGGAAAGCACGACGGTTTCTACCATGGTAATTTTGTTCCCCAAGTTCCAAGACAACTTATCAAAAAATATACAAAGAAAGACGACGTTGTTTTAGACTTATTTTTAGGCAGTGGTACCACAGCTTTTGAAGCGGAAACACTAAAAAGAAATTTTATCGGTGTAGACATCGTTCCAGAAATGGTAGCATATACCAAAGAGAAACTTGACGACCATAAAGATTATTTTTATGAGGTAATTGAAGGCGATAGTTCTAGCAAAGATATAAAAGAAAAAGTCCAAGCATTATTAGAAGCCAATAATAAAAGCACTGCGCAATTAGTTATACTTCACCCACCTTATGCAAATATCATAAAGTTTAGCAACAACAAAAATGACCTATCAAACGCAACTTGCCTAAGCGATTTTATAAAAATGTTTTCAAAAGTTCTCAAAAATGCCTCCGAATTATTGGAAAATGGTCGTTATTTAGCAATAGTTATCGGCGATATATACAAAAACAGCGAGTGGGTGCCGCTAGGTTTTTATTGTATGAACGCCGCCCAAAAACAAGGTTTCAAATTAAAAAGTATTGTCGTCAAAAATATGTCTGGCAATAGAGGCAAACGAAATCAGGAAGGCATATGGAAATATCGCTCGCTAGCAAACGATTATTATGTTTTCAAACATGAATACATTTTGATTTTTAAGAAAGGGTGAGTTTATTCTTCTTCAATAGTTCGGCAACACCAGCCATATTAAAACGGAACTTGAAATTATCTCGGTTGTTGTGAACCTGAAATTCGCCAATCGTCACACCGTCATATTTTACAGTAGTGCTCTCATTCCACTCTGCCACAGTGCTTTTAGTAAATGAAACTTTACTTTTGTCCCAGACTGGGCTACTTGATTTTTTAAATACGACAAATTGAGGATTATTGGTCGGGTTATCGCTTCTATCTACGACATTATAAAAGTGAACCAAGTAATCACAATCAAACATATTCTCCCAATATAAAGCAAGTAATTCATCAATTCTGGTCAAAGCGATCTGCTTAAATAAGCGTGCTTTCTCCGCATAAGTCGAAGGAACGGTTTCTATTGATAATGCTTCAGCAAGATGACTGTACCAAGTACTAGATGAAGCCTGGCCAATTTTCTGTGGAGCAGCCTTTCCTAGTGCTTGTTTGTTTGTTTTTACCGATAAGGTTTTACCACCAGAAAGATTAAAATCAACTGCGTTCTGACCTTCAGCGATATGCTTGATTGGACTTGGGATATTATAGGAAGCAAAAATACCACCGACAATTGGCTTAATTGATTGGGTTATACTACTAACGCCTCTTGAACGATAAGTCGGATTAACACTAACACCAAAGACATCTGCAATAGCAATTTCCGCCGAGATGCCAACCTGTTCATTGTTCAACATTGGATAGCTCCTTTCTCAATAAACTTTTCTTTATTATAACATATTTTATCAACAAAGTAAACATAAGCTCCAATGCATCCATTTCGTGATAAAATAAAAGAGTATGAACTATATTGGCAGTAAACTATCCTTACTAGATTTTATTGAAAAGTCCGTAAATGAAGTTACTTCAGGCGATTATGCTTCTGTTTGCGATTTATTTGCTGGAACTGGAGCAGTCGGAAAACACTTCAAAAAGAAGGGCAAAAAGATTGTTTCCAATGACATACAAACATACAGTTATGTCCTAAATCGCCATTATATCGGCAATCATAAGCCTCTAGAGTTTAATGGCCTTAAGCAAGAAATTAGCGATCTAGATAAAAGCGATAATAAAATTGCTACTGTTTGCGACTATCTCACGAATATTCCTGGGGAGGATGGCTTTATTTTTACAAATTATTGCCTCGGCGGCGGTCAAGGAAGACAATATTTTTCCGATGAAAATGGGAAGAAATGTGATGCAATTAGAAATACAATTGAAACTTGGTATAAGGCCGGCAAAATAAATGAAGATGAATACTACTGTCTTCTTTGTTCTCTTCTTGAAAGCATTGATAAGGTAGCAAACACGGCAAGCGTATATGGCGCATTCTTGAAATCACTAAAAAAATCCGCACAGAAGCCACTTGAACTTATTCCAGCAGAACTTATTTTAAACGAACAAGAGCACTTGGTATTTAATGAGGATGCAAACAAAATAGCAAGCGAGCAATGTGTCGACGTCTTATATCTAGACCCGCCATATAACCAGCGTCAATATGCCACGAATTACCATCTGCTGGAGACTATCGCAAAAAACGATAATCCTGAAATCCATGGCAAGACTGGGCTTCGTGAGTATAAGCAACAAAAATCGCTATATTGTTCTCGTTCCCAAGTTAAAAAAGCATTCTCTGATTTGATAGCAAATGCAAAAGCAAAATATATTTTCTTAAGTTATAACAATGAAGGCCTTCTTTCGCTAGAAGATATCAAAGAAATCATGAGTAGCCGTGGAGAATATGGCTTCTTCACGAAAGATTATCATCGCTTCAAGGCAGACTCTAACAGGGGATATTCAGCAGACGAAACAATTGAATACTTACACTACGTAAAATGTCATTAAAAAACGCCCAGATGGGCGATTTTAACAACTATGGCTGGGGATGAGGGATTCGAACCCCCGAATGCTGGGACCAGAACCCAGTGCCTTACCACTTGGCGAATCCCCAACGCTCCGTTCATTATACCACATCTTGATTTTTTTCGCAAGGTGTGGTATAATATAGATATACGTGGGGTGAGTCGCACATTAGGAGGTGTTATATGGATATTAATAGCTGGTATATGTTTAGAGAGCTTCTCCCTTCTATGAAGAAGGAAGATTTATTCGTAAAATATGCCGAGTCGGCTGGAAGCCGAGACAAAAATTATCTCTGGGAAAAGATTAAAGAAATACACAATTTAGATGACCCAGAAAAGCCAAGTGACGCCAGGGAGTTTGCCAAAAACGCCTGCGCCAAATTCGTGAAACTTGCAGTAGAAAATCCTGCACTTTATGATTTTGTGCTGGATACCGACTGCGATGAATACTGGAACATTGTTGATCCAGAGGGAAAAGTCAAAAACCGTTCGCGCCTTGCGTCTGAGTTCTTTATCCCTTGGGTAGCAGTTTGTGTTCCGCGTTCAATCGCACTTGAAGTAGTCTATGGCTATGGTATTGATATCTACGGAAACTATCGTGAAATTCCGCAGGATGACCCGTTCTATTATTTCGTATATAAGAACGAGCTCTTTGCTGCCATAGCTGAACGCGGCATCGCTACGGTTGGTTTCTTGGGCGAAATCCATCCTAAGAAAATCGGATTTTTGGCTGCCGGTATGGCGCCAGAATTTAGACACTTAGGACTGCGCCTGAGCAAAGACCAGGAAGCTATTTTAGCAGACAATGACCCGACCATAAACAGTGCCGACCTTTTGAAAAATTTGCCAGAGAAGGATCAGATTACCTATCTGGAAGGAGAATCCGGAAACTTAATCAACATACTTTCTTCTGACGTCTTAAAAGGTTCTGATGCTATTATAGCAAACGGCATTATCTGCTATGTCTGGGATAGATTCCCCCAGATTCTTGGAGCGGCGAAACGACTACTGAACCCTGGTGGAACATTCATCTTTGAGCTCTATCCCAAGCATTGGGAATGGGCTAGAAACCGCGACATCAAAGGCTTCTATCTTCCGCTTAAACTATTTGAAAGCAACAAAGACGCCGAAAATAGCGTTAAGTCAGTAGCAAAAAGCTTAGGCATTGAAGATATTTCCACGTTGTACTACTTTGATGATTTCAATAATGAAATAATGGTACTTTTTAAAGTTACCATGCCAGAATAACACTCACCCCAATTTACCCCCTCATCCTGAGGGGGTATTTTATGCTTGTCTCAATATTTTTCTTATGCTAAAATATACTTAAAGCTAAGGAGGTTTCGGGGTGCAACTAATCGTAATTCTCTTAATTATGGTGTCAGTATTGGCACTATTATCTGGTTTTGCTGTATTTTTGGGTTCTTCTAAAGGCTCACGCGCGCACGCCTTCTCTTTTCTAGTTACTACTATTGGCGTCTT
Source organism: Candidatus Saccharimonadota bacterium (assembly GCA_017455145.1). Taxonomy (GTDB): domain Bacteria; phylum Patescibacteriota; class Saccharimonadia; order Saccharimonadales; family Saccharimonadaceae; genus Nanosyncoccus. The sequence continues at coordinate 26,667 of JAFTBP010000002.1, forward strand.
TGGCTGGTCACTTTCTATGGGTATCTTCCTCACGCTCGGAGAAGATGCTACTACTTTTGCCCAAATTCCTATTTTTGGCATTTACCTCTTTACACTAGTGATGGACCTCTTTGTTCTGATTTATACTGGCTGGAAAGTAAAGTGGAGCATTATCCCTATTGTCATCTCTGCTCTCGCCTCACTTTTCTTGGGCGGAATCTTAATTTATAATCCTAATCTCTTATATGATAGCTTCACTCTTAGCGCAAGCGGAAACAGTGTTGCAGTTCGTCTTGACTGGTACTATATTTCCTATATTGCGCTTATGCTATTTGAAGGCATTAGCGTTATATCCTGTATTCTTTCTCGCATCAAACATACCACAAGCAGAAACATCAAAAGAGGCTGGACAGGGTTCCTCATTTGTCTTGGTATCGGCTGGGCCGCTGCTGGTATTTTTGACCTTTATCTCCCGCTCTTCCGCTATGACTTAATCTGGATTGGACCACTCTTTATTGCTATTGATTTCGTCATTCACTACTACGCCATCTTAAAATACCATCTACTAGATTTATCTTCTTCGTGGCTCAAAGTTTTGTCCCACATTATCGTAATGTCGCTTGCCGCCATTATCTACCTTACTCTCTTCTTCGTTATCTTTATTGCGCTATTCAAAGTCCCAAGCCCATCTTCCGCAGTAATCATTCTTAACGTCGTGATGATTCTCATCGTCCTTTTGATGTTCCCAGCCTTAAACGAACTCAGCAATTATTTCCGCTCACTTTCTTCTATGAAAGAAATTGACTTGGTTTACTTTATCAAAAAGATTAGACAAATGTCTAGGAATTACATTAACTACCGCGAACTTGCCGACTTTCTATCCGACCATCTTCATTTTCAATACGTCGGACTTATCATTGACAAAAAACTCTACGGCTCCAAACAGACCAAACTATCAAACGCCGAAATTACACACATCGCCAACTTCCGTACTCCAATGAAAGGAGTCTGGTTAGCCGTTGATGATGCCACTTCTGCAGAGCTCAAGAAAAACGGCATTGAGGCGATCGCCATTCTTCGCGACGGCACCGGCGACGTTGTAGGGAAAATTCTCTTAGGGCGCCCAATGGGCAACATTAGCTTTAGAAATCGTGACGTTTCTGCAATAGAAACCGCACTAACATTAACCGCATCTGCAATCAGTTCAGAGAAAGGACCAAAAAATTAATGAAAGATTTGGTGGGCAAACTTATGGCACATCCTCTAGATAATATTGAAGATGTTAAGGAATTTTATGAGGCAATTGATCGCCAGCATCTAACAAAGGCGCTCACTCCAGAACGTCCATATACCTACTGGACTATTGAGCTCTATGACAAGAAAAACGGTATTAGAGGCGGTGGTGGCCTAGGCGTCCTTGCTGCCGATACTCGTCGCGTCGCCGAGCAAAGTAGCGTCCCATTTGTACTTATCACGCCATTCTATCCATCCGAACAGCACCAACACTACGAAAAAGTTGGCGACCATTTTAGAAATTTTACCAGCCACGAGCCAGTAGATTATACCAAATACGACTTTTGCTTTATTGACACCATTAATATTAAATGTAATAACACAATTATTAGTTTAGACGTTATAGAAAAGAAGCTAGGCAGTACACGTCTTCTCTGCGTTACGGAACCAGGTTTTGGCGAACTCTATTCCGGCGAATCCGGCGGAGACCATCGCTTATACCAAGAAGTTGCTTTAGGCTTTGGCGGTTACCAAGCCCTAAAGCTAGTCGGCCTTAAACCTTCCATTATGCAACTAAACGAAGTCGCAACTTTCTTTGCTGCACTTGCTCGTCTTGACGAACTAGCAAGTAACGGCATGGATTTCTATGAGGCGGTTGTCTATACCAGAAAACATACTCTCTATACTAACCACACTCTCGTCCAAGCCGCCGAAGCCGAATTTAACTACGACCAATTTGAGCGCTACGTCTTTCCAAATCTCAAATCTATGGCCGTCAAAAAATGGCTTTCTGACAAATTTGAAAATGGCCGTATCCGTCTTTCTACTATCACTATAGAAATCGCCGAGCTTCGTTCCGGTGTATCAAAACTTCACGCTCGCGTCGCTAACTACCGCGACCTTGCCGGTAACAAAGTCAAGTTTAAAGCTATTACCAACGGCATAGACATTCCGACTTGGACCGCACCAGGTATCGTTAATTATTACACCAGTAAAAACATCCTGGACAAATTCTGTCTCCCAACCGCCGATTATAAAGAAAAAATTAGTACTATTACCGCCGAAGATATTCGCACCCAAAAACAAAAGGGACGCGACGAGCTCAATACCGTTCTTGCTCATCGCCCAGACCAATACGGTAACTATATTAAAATCCCAGATGATGCACTAGTATTCCAATTCAAACGTCGTTTCGTTGACTATAAACGTCCTTGGCTCGCCTTTACTCGCCCAGAAACCCTGAAAGCAATCCTAGAAAAACACAATGCTTATTATATTCTCTGCGGACGCGTCCACGAAGGCGACACGGCTATGTCCGGACAGCTAGAACGTTTATTAAAGCTCGTTGACAGTGACCCAGTATTAAAAGAACGTGTCCACTATCTTCCAGATTACGACGAGGAACTTGGGCGCGCGCTTTCCATTGGTTCCAACGTTTCCATTAACAACCCTATTGTTGGACTAGAAGCCTGTGGTACATCCTGGATGAAAGACATTATCAATCTAGGTCTCTTAGTTAGCACCCACGACGGCGGAGTAGCCGACTGTCCAGCCGACAGTTATTTAAGCGTTTCTGGCGACACTCCCGAAGAAGAACTAGACAGCCTTTATGCTCGTATGGAAGAAGGCGCTTCTGCTTGGGAGAACGATTTTGACCTAGAATTCTTTATCAAAAAAGAACTAGAAAATTACCTGCCAGTCATATCTGGTACTAGAATGCTTAGAGACTACCTTGACTATCTGTTTTAAAGGATAAATGGTATAATATTTTAAGGAACTTTTAAGGTTTCTAAGGTATCCTATTGCTATGAGAATATTATATGTAGAAGACGAAAAATACCTAGCCGATGCCGTAATTCACGTTTTAGAAAAATCCGGCATCTCCGTTGACCACGCCGAGGACGGAGAGGAAGGGCTGAATCTCGCGCTTAAACCAATCTATGACGCCATAGTCCTAGATATTATGTTGCCAAAATTATCTGGTATTGATATTTTACGCGACGTAAGAGAACGGGGAATCAAAACACCGATTATTATGCTATCCGCTCTCTCTCAGGTAGAAGACAAAATCAAAGGTCTAAACTATGGCGCTGATGACTATCTTGCTAAACCATTTAAAACTGCCGAACTTGCCGCACGTCTTCGCGCTCTTGTGCGTCGCCCCGCTCTAAATGACGAGAAAATCATCTGCTATTCCGATCTATATTACAATCTAGAAGACCGCACACTAAACGAGCTTCCTCTTTCCGAAAAAGAAGCTGGCATTATAGAAGCTCTACTTAAAAATCCTGAACACGTCCTAAACAAAGAGTATCTACTTTCTCACGTCTGGGGTAGTGATGCTTCCGGAGAAGATAATTATGTAGAAGTTTATATTAGCTATCTACGCAAAAAACTTGAAAAACTAAAAAGTAAAGCTAAAATTAAAACCATAAGAGGATTAGGTTACAAACTATGTTCAAAAAACTCAAGCTAAAATTTATCTTAACCAATATAATTACTAGCGCTAGTATTATTTTAGTTACCTTTAGCAGTATTTATTTTGTCGCACTAAATACTAGTAACGGTCGCGATACTAGACCAGAATTTGAGCCAGGCCAGGCTTTCCCATCTTTCCAGCCCCAAGAACGCAACGAAATCGCCGAGCGTTTTAATGCCGAAATTGCTGAGCAAATGAAAGCAGAACGCCAAGCTTCATTAAATACGCTTCTTGTTTCTCTAATTATCTCTGGCATCACCGTTGAAGCTATCGTCGCACTTCTTTCTATTTACTTGGCTGAAAAATCCATAGAGCCTGTTCGTGATGCTTATAACGCCCAAAAAGATTTCATCGCCAACGCTTCCCACGAAATTAAAACCCCACTCGCCGTCATCCAAGCCAACCTAGAAGCTTCCGACATCAAGAATAACAAATGGATTGACAACGCCATGAAAAAAGCCGAAGACCTCGCCGAACTTAACAGCCAGCTCCTAGCCCTAGCTAGTAGTGAGTCTATCCCCGGAAGTAATAGCGCCAAAGAATTTAATCTCAAAAAGTCCGTCACAAGCTGTATCTCCGCCTTTGACGCTAAAGCCGACGAACAAGGGAAAAGTATTACCTTTTCTTTCAATATCCCAGACAACTACAAAATTAAGCTAAACCAAAAGGCCTTTGAGCAAATCTTAAACATCTACCTAGACAACGGCATTAAATATGCCAAATCTACCGTTGGTGTTAACATTAAAAAAGACAAAATCTCTGTTATTTCCGACGGCAAACCAATCGCAAAAAGCAAACTCCCACATCTGTTTGAACGCTTCTATCAAGCCGACAAAACCACCGAAGGCGTAGGACTAGGCCTTGCCATTGCCAAATCTCTTGCTGATAAAAACGGTTGGAAAGTCTCTGCCGAAGTAGAGCCAGAATTAAAAACCAATATCTTTATACTAGAATTTAAGTAGCTTCTGAATCTCGGCCTGAATTTCTTCTATTGTACCCGACGCATCTACTACTGGGATATTAAATTCTTCTGCAATTTTTGGGTATGCATGATTAACCTTTTCTTGGAATTCGTCTGGTTTTACCTCAAATGTTTCCTTAGCCTTGCCACGATCCGACTGCCTAGCTAACCTTACTTCGTCCGAAGTCGTTAAAATTACGCCACAATCCGGCTCAACATATTGTTTTGGCAAAAGTTCGCGAGTCAAACGGATAATCTTGCTTCTAGAAATTCCTTCGCCATATCCCTGATATGCTAACGTGCTCCACCAGTTCCTCGCAGAAATCACTACGCCGTCCTCCCTTAATACCGGCTCCGCAATTTTCTTCCAAAGCTCCATCCTGGAGGCCGTAAAAAGCAACACATTCGTCATCGGCTCCAGTCCATAATCTTTACCTTTAATTAAGATTAAATCGTGTAATTCGTGTGCCTGTGGCAAATCCCCATCCGGCTCGTCCATTACTACTACTTTTTTACCATTACTCTCAAAATACTCTTGTAATAATCTAACCTGTGTAGATTTACCAGTTCCATCTTGCCCCTCAATTACAATATACATTATTCATTCTCCTCTAAATTCTTATAGAAACACGCTGGACAAAGCGCCCGATATTCTATCTTGCTCTTTCCATCATCTATTAAAATATCTGGTCCATCTACCACCATCTTACCATTCAAGAATCTACAATTAAGTGTAGCCTTGTGTCCACATTCACAAATCGTTTTAATTTCTTCAATATCGTGCGCCACCTGAAGTAGCCTCGTCGCACCATCAAATCCACCGTCTTCCATCCGGAAATTTAAGCGTAAGCCATACGCCATTACCGGAATTTTTAGCTTAATCGTAATTTTAAGTAGCTGGTCCACCTGCTCTTTAGTTAGAAATTGCGCTTCATCTACCAATACGCAATCTACGTCTTTGTATTTTTCTGATATTTTTTCATACAAATCATCATCACGTTTAAAACAAAAATCCGTCTCCCTCTCCGGGCCAATCCGCGTCAATAGTTTGTCACCATTTTTTGTATCCGTCGCCGGTTTAATTACGCATACTTTTTGTCCACGTTCTTCATAGTTAAATGCCACCTGAAGTAGTTGCATTGTCTTTCCACACCCCATCGCCCCATATCTAAAGTATAGTTTTGACATATTACCTCTCTAATTTGAGTATATTATAGCATAGTGTATAATATCGTTATGCACGAAAGTTGGAAACCATTTCTAAATTCTGAATTTAATAAACCATACTTTAAAGAACTGTCAAAATTTCTCCACTCCGAATATGAAAACAAGGTCATTTTCCCTAAAAAGACCCAAGTTTTTCGCGCTTTTACTACCGATTTAAACAACGTTACCGTTGTTATCCTCGGCCAAGATCCATACCACACGCCAGGTTCCGCTCATGGCCTGGCTTTTTCCGTTCCGGACACCCAGCCCATCCCGCCGTCATTAGTTAATATTTATAAAGAAATTGACAACGAATACGGCTCTCACGCCAACAAAACCGGAAATCTAAAAAGCTGGCAAAACCAAGGTGTCCTACTCCTAAATAACGTTCTCACCGTCGAAGCCCACCGTGCCGGCTCCCATAGAGGGCATGGCTGGGAAACTTTTACCGAAGCCGTAATTAAATACCTAGATAAAACCCGCCCGCATTTAGTTTTTATGCTTTGGGGGCGCGACGCTAGGAACAAAGCCCCGCTGATTAACAGAGAGAAACACCTTGTCCTAGAATCTCCTCACCCATCGCCACTCTCCGCCCATTCTGGCTTTTTTGGTAATGGCCATTTTAAATCCGCTAATGCTTTTCTCAAGCAAAACCATTTACCAGAAATAAAATGGTAGCGCCTATAATTATTTTGCCTATGCTTGCATTTTTATCTAGATAGATTTATATTGTCGCCATATGAGCGAGGTAAAAAATTTACAGCGTTGGTTCAAGACAAATGTCAAAGATAAAGACGTGCCTTATGGCTTAGACAAAAATCAGGCGCGCATTGTTTTTGATAGCCACAAAAACACCCTCGTTACCGCTCGCGCCGGCTCCGGCAAAACCAGAACCATCGTCGCCAAAATCGTCTATCTATTAGCCCACGAGAATATCAAGCCAGAAGAAATTATCGTCTTTGCCTTCAACAAAAAAGCCTGTACAGAAATCAACGAACGCCTTACCAGTATTACCTACAAAGACCAACCTCTTTTTAGCAAACCCCCTTGTATTGCCACAACTTTTCACGCTTTTGCGTACCTTATTCTTGGTGGAACAAAAGCCCTAAAAAACCGCCTCATTGCCGAAGAAGAATCAGAATCCTGCTCTCAATTCATCACTCGCGCCGAGCAAAAATTTTTCAAAGATTATAACGCTCTGCTTTCAAAAATCAAAAATCAAAAAAATCCCGAAACCAGAAAAATCCTACTTAAAGAATTCAAAAATTTAGAAAAATATCATCAAAATTTAGCAACCAAAAATCAAATTAACTTCAACCAACTTATTGCTCTGGCTTCAGAAAAATTAACAAAATCCAATCATAAAACTCCCTACAAATATATTTTCGTAGATGAATATCAAGATTTTTCTTTACTTTTTCTAACTCTTACAAAAGCCCTCAGAAAAACTTGCAAACACGCTCATCTTCTTGCGGTGGGTGACGACTGGCAGGCCATTAATCGCTTTGCTGGCTCTGACGTAGAATATTTTAAAAATTTCAAAAAATATTTTCCCGAAGATTGTATAAACTTAAGAATTCCCACTAATTATCGCTCTGGCAAAAGAATTGTAAAAAACGCCAATTATTTTATGTCGCGCTCCCTGAAAGATTTTGCCGGTTGTAAAGCCAAAAACAAAACAAAAAGTACAATTTTCTACCAAAAATCCGAAAATTATTTTGAAATTGTTCAAAAAATCGTAAATAACTGCCAAAACAAATCCATTAAGATCTTAAGTCGCAACAACGATTTACGTTTTCGCCATTTGTCACTAGAAAATTTCGTCAAAAAAATTGAGCCAGGGAACAATATGCTCTCATTTTCCACCATCCATCGTTCCAAAGGTCTAGAGGCTGACGTTGTAATTTTGTTAGAAATTGATGCCGAAAAATTCCCATCAAAAGACAAAACCGGTGGGCTCTACGAAATTTTTGGCGACACAAGCGAAATTTTATTCGCTGATGAGGCTAGATTATTTTATGTCGCGCTCACTCGCGCCAAAGAGAAACTCTATATTTTGTCCAAAAATCCCAAATCTACTAAAGAAAAACAAAAATACAACTTCTTCTCGTACTTAAGCCCAGATTTTTTAACGCCCCTAGATCCACTTCTCTAAACGTTTTCTCTCTTCGGAGCCTTCTTCGTACGAATCCAAAATGTCTTGTGTATAAGTTTTTCCATTTGAAAGATTCAGCGTTTCTACATTCGGCATTGATGCAAGTAATCTAATAATCGCCTCGTCCGTATCTATGTTGGTCATACTCTTTGCCGAGCCGGATTTATGCGAATTAACCCTTAGTTCCTTATATACAAACCTAGTAATCCCCGCTTGCAAACAATATTTGAGACAGTTTTCACAACTCGCCATTTTATTATAGAGCGTGCAACCAGACACATCTCTATGCGCGAACAAAAGCGCATTCATTTCCGAGTGAATCGCAAAATAATATTTCATCGGGCGCTCCGTCAAAGTCATCTTGCTTTCGTCTGCACCCTGAAGCATTCCGTTGTACCCAAAAGAAACCGGACGATGTTTACTATCTACTATAACACACCCATTTTTAGAGGAAGGGTCTTTACTTCGTTTTGCCACCTCGTCCGCAATATTCATAAAATATTCATCCCATCCCATCTGTTTGTCGCTCATAAAACCTCCATTTGTTCCATTATACCAAATTTTTAAAAAGTATCGTGCTAGCGCTTGCATTTAAAATTTTGCTCACATATACTTGGACTCACACTTTAACAAATAAGGAGATTTATGCGAAAAAATATTTTCACATATATAGCCGCCAGTGCTGTAGCCTTCACTGTCGTCTGTTCTCCCCTAGCTACGTCCACATTCGCTACTTCCTGCGATGACGTAAAGTTCATCTTTGCCAGAGGCTCTGGTCAAAAATTAAAAGAGCCAGAATACTCTGAGTTTAAATATCGTATAGCCTCAGAGCTAGACAACACCAAATCAAGCCTAAAATACGGGTTTTATGAGCTCGGTACTAATTCTGTTGGTGGCGCTAAATATCCTGCCGTTAACGCAGGTGGTCTAAATTTGCTCGGTGCCGCCGTTTCTGCCGGAACCGCCTACGAGTTCGGTAAAAGCGTAGAACAAGGCGTCGCCGAACTAACCAACTATGTCAAAGAAATCTCAGCCAGCTGTCCCAACACCAAATTCGTTCTTGCCGGCTATTCTCAAGGTGCCATGGTCGTGATGAACGCCACAAACACTATTGATCCTAATAAAGTTATTTACGTTGCCACCTTTGGCGATCCAAAATTATATCTACCCGAAGGGAAGGGTATTATTCCCGACGCCTGTCGTGGCAAAAACCTCTCGCCTTACCGAATTTTTGCGCCCAATTGTCGCACTTCTGCTGGCTCGCTCGGAGAGAGAAACCCCTACGTGCTAGACGGCTGGTCTGGCAAAATCGGCCTCTGGTGTAAAGACAAAGACCTAGTCTGTGGCGCCGGCATTAGCTTGTCCGGTCTTAGCTCTGCCGACGGGAATGCACTGGAAAAACTTATTAACACCGCTTTAGCTTCCCATACTTCATATACTGCGGATGGTATTTTTGTGATGAGCGCCAAAACTATCGCAGAAAAAGTCGCCCTTGCCTTTCCAACTAGAATCACTCTAAATATCGCTACAAAAAGTTCTAATCGCGACACCGTAATATTACTAGACCGTACCGGGTCTATGTCGCCCTATATTGATAGCTACAAAGAAGAAGCTCGTCGCCTAGCCCGCGAAACTTTAAATGCTGGTGGACGTATCGCGCTCTATACCTATGGAGACCTACTCTATAAAGAGGAGCCTGTTCGCCTAGTTGATTTTGGAGCAAACTATACAGAATTTGATAGCGCCCTGAATTCCGTTTCTACAGACGGTGGTGGCGACGAACCAGAATCTTTCTACTCAGCCCTTCTTACCGTAATGAATAACCAATCTTGGCGCGCCGGAGCCACCAAGTCTATTATCGCCCTAACCGACGCTCCAGCGCTTAATCCCGACCGCGACAATGTTACACCAGAAAAAGTCGTAAAACGCTCTTTAGAAATTGACCCGGTCAACGTTTATCTTATTTGCGATAATTCTTTTATCACAAACGAATATACCGATTTTATTTCCGCCACCAGTGGTAAAATTTTTAACACCCTAGGCAGTTTTAGTACAGATTACTTACTCACTCGCCCTAGCGCCAATTTTCCACTCACCGATTATTACGGTACTCCTGGCGACGAATTTAACTTTACCGCTACGGTTTCATCGGGAATCTCTAAATATGAATGGGATTTAGATTTTGATGGGATTTTTGAAACAGAAACCACCACTCCTTCCGTGTCTAAAATCTATCCTAACGCCACCTCTGGATTTATCCAACTCAAAGTTACAGCAACAGATGGTACTACCAGCACCGCCTCTGCCAAAGTTAGTATTAAAAATTCCGAATCTATTACTGCGAGTATTAAAAATTTATCTGCTAGTATTTCCGGCGATTCTGCCAATGTTAGTTATGAACTAGGAGAAAATACTATTGGCGCAGTTGTTTCTCTAAACGAATCCACACTGGGCTTAACAGACAAAACCAGTTTCACTCTGACAGATTTGGCTGAAGAATCTATCCTTACCTTAACACCAATTTCTAGTGCCGGAGAACTAGGAAAGCCCGTCTCTATTACCCTCAAACCAGACAAAGTAGCTATCCCTCTGACACCAAAAACCGGTCAAAAATAACTTAAGTTGAAGACAAGTGCCAGTGATCCCCAAACTCACACTTATAAACCGAAAGACGCGGCGCATTATAATCGTGCTCTGCCACTCGCGCCGCCATTTCGGCTTCTTCACGCGTAGCATAACATATCTTATGCGTTTCTCCCACCCAACATCTTTCCGGCTCAAAATGAGTGTTTAAATTCAACTTCTTAGACATTGTTACATTATACCAAAAAAATATAGAATAATTTTAAGATTCCTTAATAACTTCTTCCGGCGACCAAGGCTCCACCCGCGTCAATGATATACTACATCAATTCCCATTCTCACTGCCGTATTCAGGCGGCGTGAACAGAGAATCTGGCGCTACCGTCCTTCAGGGTACGCTCGGCGGCTGGTGGTCTGCTGGATCTAACTTTAATACCACCGCCCGCCACCTGCGCATCTACGGTAATTATACCTACCCGGAGTACGACTACTATAAGACCAACGGCTTTTCTGTCCGCTGCGTCGCCCAGTAGCATACCACATTAGCATCCTAAGAAATTCACACCTCCTTTTAAAAGAGACGGTACAAAGTGCCGTTGTAAATATTACAACAATTTTAGCCATAAAAACTATTGACACGCTATATCTAGTGTCATACAATAATCACAGACACTAAATATAGCGTCAGTAAGTATCAGAGAAAACAAAAATTAGAACATATTGCATTAAGGAGGTATAATTTTTATGTTCAAAAAAATCAAGAAACGTGACGGCAAAATCGTCAATTTTAACCCAGAAAAAATTGCTGACGCTATCGCAGCGGCCGGAGCTAGTACAGAAGAATTCAAATACGACCGCGCTAAACAGTTAGCCGACAAAGTTGTCGCCCGTGCAGAAAAAGAAATCACTGCACGCACACCAAAGGTGGAACAGATTCAAGATATCGTAGAACAAGTCTTAATGGAATCTAGCTTCAAACGCACTGCTAAGGCTTATATTACTTACCGTCAAGAAAGAAACCGTACCAGAGAAGCCAAATCCAACTTAATGGAAGGCTACAAGAAAATTGCACTTGCTGACGCATCCGAAGATTCTGACATTAAACGTTCCAACGCTAACGTAGACGGCAACTCCGCTATGGGCAAAATGCTCCAATTCGGCGCAGAAGGCTCCAAAGAGTTTGCCAAAGCCGTACTTATGGATCCGCGCTTTGCAGCCGCTCACGACAATGGCGACATCCATATCCACGACCTAGATTTTTACGCCACCGGCACACTCACTTGTTGTCAAACCGACCCACTAAAACTTTTCGCAAATGGTGGATTTAATACTGGACACGGTCATCTTCGCACGCCTAATTCTATCGGCTCTTATGCTGCTCTTGCTGCCATCATTTTACAAGCTAACCAGAACGAGCAACACGGTGGTCAAAGTATCCCTAACTTTGACTACGCTATGGCACCAGGCGTTGACAAAACCTATAGAAAAGCCTTAAAGCGTAATCTAGAAAAATACAACAAATATACTGGCAAGAGCATCAAAGCCGAAGTCGCAGACGATCTAACTTATGGTGACGACGAGAAAGCCAAAAAAGCCAAATTCCCACAAACCGTTATTGAAACTTCCAAAGAAGATACCGAAAAACAGACTTTCCAAGCTATGGAAGGCTTCATCCACAACCTTAACACTATGCACTCTCGTGCTGGCGCACAGGTTCCATTTACATCTATCAACTTTGGTACTGATACTACCCCATCTGGTCGCCTAGTTAGCAAATACCTGCTTGAAGCCACTATGAACGGCCTAGGTAAGGGCGAAACTCCTATCTTCCCAATCAGCATTTTCAAAGTCAAAGAGGGAATCAACTATAATCCAGAAGATCCTAACTACGACCTTTTCAAACGTTCTATGGAAGTATCCGCCAAACGTCTCTTCCCGAACTTTACCTTTATTGATGCGCCATTTAATTTACAGTATTACAAACCAGGCGACTACGATACCGAAATTGCTACTATGGGCTGTCGCACCCGCGTCTTTGGTTCCTGTTTCAAAGAATCTGACGGACATGTATCTGGTCGTGGCAACCTATCCTTTACCACTATCAACCTCGTCCGCATCGGTATTAAACACGGTATTTGCTTGAAAGAGCGCAAAGAGGCTGACTGGTCCGGTTTCTACAAAGAACTTGACGAAAAACTTGAACTCGTAAAAGATCAACTTCTTGAACGCTATGATTTCCAAGCCAATCAACACGTCAGGAACTTCCCATTCTTGATGGGTCAAGGCAACTGGTTTGATTCTGAGAAGCTTGGTTGGAACGATCAACTTCGCGACGTTATTAAACACGGCACTCTCTCTATCGGCTTCATTGGCCTAGCAGAAACCTTAGTCGCTATGACCGGCAAACACCACGGCGAATCCGAAGAGTCCCGTGAACTTGGCCTTGATATCATTACCCATATGCGTGAAAAGACTGATGAATTTACCAAAAAATATAAACTCAACTTCTCTCTCCTCGCTACTCCAGCAGAAGGCTTAGCCGGACGCTTTACTGCTATTGACCGCAAAGAATATGGCAAAATCAAAGGTGTTACCGACAGGGACTTCTACACTAACTCCTTCCACGTTCCAGTTTATTATCCAATCTCTGCCTTTGACAAAATTGACATTGAAGCCCCATATCACGCCCTCTGTAATGCTGGCCACATCAGCTATATTGAGCTAGACGGCGACCCATCCGAAAATATTGAAGCATTTGAAGCAGTTATTCGCCATATGCACGATGCAGGTATCGGTTATGGTTCTGTCAACCACCCAGTAGATAGAGATCCAGTCTGTGGATTTGCTGGAATCATCAAAGGCGACAGATGCCCATCCTGTGGCAGATTAGAATCAGAAGGAGATGTCCTCTTTGAAAGACTTCGTCGCATTACTGGTTACCTCGTTGGCTCACTAGAACGTTGGAATGATGGTAAAAAAGCCGAAGAAGCTGCCCGTGTCAAACACTGCGTTAGCGAAAAAGATATTGCTTGCGAAAACAAACGAAACGGCGTATTCTCAAAAGAAGAAAAAGCCGAGCGCGAAAAGAAAAAAGCAAATGCCAAAGTCGCATTAGGAAAGGAATAATATGAAAATACGGTTGAGCGGGCCATTAGAACACGACAATATCGTCAATGGCTATGGCCTGCGCGCCGTCCTCTGGACACAGGGCTGTTACAAACACTGCAAAGGTTGCCAGAACCCTGAAACTTGGGATTTTAACGGTGGCTTTGAGGTAGATACTGAAGAAATTAAACAACGCCTGAGTGAATTTAGAGGACAAGCCGGCATTACCTTCTGTGGTGGAGAGCCATTTGAACAGCCAGAAGCTTGTAAGGAAATTGCCGATTATTGTAAAAAAGAACTTGGCTGGAATGTCTGGAGTTTTTCCGGATATACCTACGAAGAATTAAAAGACGCTGGTGGCGCCAAATGGGCCTTTTTAAAATCGCTTGATGCGCTTATTGACGGACCATTTATTTTGGCAGAACGCGATTTGACGCTTAAATTCCGCGGTTCCAGAAACCAAAGATTACTACACCTAGATAACGGAAAGATTACCAAGGTGGAATAATGGTTTACCTAGATTATTCCGCAACCTCTCCGCTACTGCCAGAGGTTAAAACGGCTATGCTTTCTGCCATGGAAATGACGGGCAATGCCTCATCTCTACATACGCCAGGGCATCTCACTATGAACATTATTGAAGATGCCCGCGAAGAAATCGCCAAACTAATTGGCGCTAAGCCAGAAGAAATTTTATTTACTTCTGGTGGAACCGAGAGTAACAATACTGTCACAAATATTTTTGCCGGCAAAAACGTCGCCGTTTCTGCCATTGAACACCCTTCTTTACTTGAAAGTGCGAAGCTTCGTTGTAACACCACCATCATTCCCGTTGACAAAGATGGCCGCGTGAGTGGGCGAGCTTTTCCAGCGTATGACGTGCCGGATTTTGATGGCGAGACCAAAAAAGATATTAACAAAGCTCACCTCTCACTCGTAAGCGTTATGCTTGCCAACAACGAAATTGGCACAATTAACGACATCAAGGCTTTAGCAAAAGAAGCTCACGCACATGGCGCACTATTCCATACTGACGCCACCCAAGCTCTTGGCAAAATCAAAATCAATGTCAAAGATTTAGATGTTGACTATATGACGATATCAAGCCACAAGATCGGCGGACCAATCGGTATTGGCGCGCTCTACATTAAAAAGGGCAGTCCATTTACGCCACTTATTATCGGCGGACACCAAGAGCACGGTCGCCGTGCCGGCACCTATCAAACTGTTAACATTGCCGGATTTGGCGCCGCTGCCAAGTATGCTAACAATCATCAAACTTGGGAAATTTATAACGACAAGATTAAGCCTCTTCGCGACGAGCTCCGCAAACGTATTCTAGCAGAGATTCCATATTCTTCTAGCAACACACCAAAGAATCACTCTCTACCTCATCTTTTGAACTGCTCTTTTGAAGCCGCCGAAGGCGAATCTATTCAACTCTATCTAGACGCCGAAGGCGATATTATCGTTTCTACCGGCTCCGCCTGTGCCTCTGGCGACGGCAAACCTTCTCACGTTATTATGGCAACCAAAAATGATGCCGAAATCGCCCACTCTTCCGTCCGTTTCTCTTTAGGTCTAGATACTACAGAAAACGACATTAACCACGTTATGAAATATTTACCCGGAATAGTTAAAAGATTACAGGGAATTAGCACGCTTACGGCTGGCAAAATTAAAAAGGAGGATAGTTATTATGCCTAAAAAATCCACCAAAACTTCTGCAAATGGCTTCTCGGCCGGTACACCCTGGATTTATTCTGATATCGTTAAAGAGCACTTTCTAAACCCACGCAATTTCTTAATGGGTGACGAAAATAAGTATGATTATGACGCTAAAGGCATTGTTGGTAATCCTATCTGTGGAGACCAAATGCTTATGATGATAAAAGTTGATGAAAAAACCAAAAAAATCACTGACGTCAAATGGAAAACCTACGGCTGTGCTTCCGCTATTGCTAGTACTTCCGCCCTCTCCGAACTCGCAAAGGGAAGAACTCTAGACGACGCATTGAAAATTACCGCCGAAGAAATTGAAGAATTTCTTGGTGGGCTACCTAAGCACAAATTCCATTGCTCAGTTTTAGGACACGAAGCTCTAGCCAGTGCCATAGCAGACTATAAGAAAAACATTCCTTGTAAAAATCACTAATCTAAGATATAATCATAAGCAATATGGACGATGAATCAGAGCCTAAATCTTTGGGTGCCTACGAAAATATGGAAGGTCCAGAAATTCGCCCTGATTTTGATGCTGACGCAGAAGGGGAGGATACTTCAAAAAAGAATAACATTGGTCAAACCGCCAGCAATATTGCTAAGCGCGCTTTAAGAGACGGCGAGAATAACGCTGCCAAATCTGTCGGAAATGTTGCTGGAAAAGCAACTGGAAAAGCCGCCGCCGGAAAAGCAGCCGAAGTAGGCCTTAACGCCGCCACTGGCGGAATCGCTGGTACGGCCCTGAAAGTAGCCGAAAAAACTGGTGTTGCTGACAAAATCAAACCTGGTACTATACTTCCCGGAAAAATCAGTCTAAAAAAAGCCGCGCCTCTACTTACTATCCTTGTAGTTCTAATTGTCCTCTATATTATTTTATCTTTCACCGGTCAGTCGCTTTTTGCAATTGCTTTCGTGTCCCGAATGAAACAGACCTGGAATTCTACCACTTGGTCTAACCACGAAATTACAGATTACCAAACCAACAATTCACAGCTCGCCGAAGCCGAAACTTCCGAATTTGGTGATGTAGTTTTTAATGAAATGGGCTTTACTGACGACCAAATTAGAAGCTTTGAACAAGCTGGGCTAGAATACGAAGAAGGCGAAGATGGCACTAAAGCCCTAGTCCATTACGACGTTAATGGGAAAAAAGTTTATATCGTCGCAGACAAAGCCGTCAGTGGCGAAGCCTATGTCAAAGACAGTATCATCGCAAACGATAATCAAACCATTTCTGATAGTGGCATAGACGCCGAGCGCGAAGCTGAGAATATTGCCAAACTTACCGTCGCCCTAGACGTAGAAGAAGGCGGCCGCATTATGAAATTCTCTGAAGCTTTAAAAGATCGTGCTATCCGCCGAGAATATATTACTGCTACCAACTCTTGGCGTGGTGACATATCTGGTTGGTTTAATGAGATGGCCGAAACCGTCACATCCCGCCTTGGTATTTCTAGAAACAACTGGAAAGATTTTACCACGACCGGCGATAATGATGCCGACGAAAAAGCCGTCATAGATATGGCTAAGGAATTGCCATCCGCCACAAACGGAAGCGACGTCGGAGACCTATCTTATTCTGATATGGTCAAAGATATCAGCGAAAAATCTGGCGGAGCCGGCTGTGGTGCCAGCTCGGCTTTCTCCACCGTAGAAAGCGTAGCCAATGCCGACCAAACCGCTCGCCAAGTTTCTGCTGGCTCGCTCTGGCTAGAATCCATAGACAAAACCGTCGCTGGCGAAGGTACTGGTGCTCCACTTAACGCATCCACTAATATTGTCGTTCGTTCTGGTGGCGCCGATACTGAAGGTATGCACTACCTCTTTGGTAGCGAACAAATGAACCAAGGCGATGAAGCTATCCAACTCATCTCCGCCCAAGCTAACGGCGGTCAAACAAAGGGGAAAGGTTCTATTGACCTTGATCAAATTCCAGAAGAAGAACGACCGGCTTACCAAACTTGCATTTATGAAGGAGATATTCACGATCACGAAAGCAAAGGCCCAATCTCTGCCATCGGTTCTATGTTTAAGCGTATTGGTAGCTGGATTGCTGGCAAAGCTAAAGATTTTATTTCATTTATTAAAAAAATCTTTTCTGGTGCCACTGAAGGCTTTTCGGAAGCCATCGTTGCTGCAATGGAGCCGACCGTCGCACGTTTTAATCAAATGAAAAACCAAAAATACTTTACCGGCGAAGATACTAAACTCCTCGGCGAAGCTATGGTTTCTTCTACTGAGCGCATCCTCGCAGAAAAAGCCAAATCTGGTGGTCAAACCGCCGGCGACACTGGCGCAGTAAAGACCGCCTACCGCATTCAGCAAGAAGTTATCGCCGAGCAGGCCGAATACGACCGCGACACTAAGAGTCAATTCGACCCTACGTCAGAGCATACTTTCCTTGGCAAAATTGCCTACTCGCTCATTCCTTTCGCTACTTCTACATCTTCCATCTCGCTTACTTCTACTGTCTCTAGCCTTGGCAACCTCATTTCAAAATCTATGGCTAGCTTACTTCCAACTTCTAATGCCATCTCGGAAACAGAACTTGCAATTTCCCAGGGCGAGTGTGTTAACAGCAACTCTATTGCCGGTTTTAGTAATGCCCATTGCAACGACTATCGTACCTTTGATGCCGAAATGACCCAAAAATCCGGAGCTAAGATTTTTGACGAGGTCGCTAGAATGCGCTTTGATGATGGCGGATACAAATATTCCATCAGCGAAGCCGAGGGGAGAATAGGGATAGTTGAGGACGCCAGAATGCCAAACGAGCCAGACTATGGTAACGAGCCACTCAATCCAGTTGAAAGCGAATTACCGCTTCATTGGAGTCCAAGAGGCGATTGGGGGGAAGGTACACCAAACGGCTGCGAATCTAATTGGGAATACATTATGAAGGGAACTGGCCAATATGATGAGAATGGCAAAGAAATAGAAAAACCGTATTATTACTGGGACTACCCAACCGAGTGGAGTTATTCTCGCATTACTAACTTTGAGTATAATGGCTATAAAACTGGCTGGCCTAACCGCATTTCCAAAGACGAAGCTGGCAAAGAGGAAGCCAAAAACGACGACGACCCAGGCGGATGTATGCTTGACCTCTCTATCGGCAAAGAAAAACAACCAGTCATCAACAAGCGTGGCGCCTATCATCTCTTTAACCTAATGTCCGGTCAACGTGGTAGCGAAAATGGTGTCGGCGACGCCACTAATGCCGAACTTGTCGCCAAAAATGATTTTACAAAAGGCCGCATTCATCCGTGCCTTGTCGGAGCTAGAGCCTGCGCAACCTATATGAGTGAATACAAGTGGCCAGCCGACCAAGACGAAGTTTTATCTAGCATAATTATGTCTCGCTGGATAGGTGGCAGTAGTTACGTTTATAAAACAGATGACGATTCTATGATGCAAAAAGGATACGAAAATGACGAAATTTTCAGCGACCCCACTCGTGGAGGAAAGCCTTTTTGGGAAGAAACTAAACTTTATCAAGCCTATACCGAGCTCCTAGAATGGCTAGAAAACATCGGCAAAATCCAAAAGTCCAGCGCCTACGAAAAAGTCGCCGAATACTACGAAGAAAATCCTTTGGATAATTCTTATGAAGGCATCCTTGCGCGCTTCTCTGGGCTTAAAAAAGACACAGTTGTCGCAGTGCTTAATCTCGTCAACTATTCCGAGTTCCTAGCAAATTACGACGCCACCAATCTCTATCCTCTCGGCGCCCCAGCTGAAGAGACGATAGAATATGACAATACAGAAATCGTCGCTGAGGCCGAAAAAGCCATTCAATCTACTGGCATCGTCTATGATGAACTTAGAAACCGTACGGTAGTAGCATAAAAATAAGACCCGTAGGTCCTCATTTAATACTTGGCTGGACCGGCAGGATTCGAACCTGCGAATGACGGGACCAAAACCCGTTGCCTTACCACTTGGCGACGGTCCAACGCCACCTCATTATATCATAAAAAAATAGCCCTGACAATTACTCTGTCAGGACTACTCCTTTGTTTACTTCAGGTCTTTTCCAACCGCCGTTAAGAGAAGCTCACGCAAATCAATGATTGTCCCATCTGTTTGCTGGGCAAGCACTGTATCTGTATATTCTAAGCTAGAATCTTCCGTCTCTTTTACGGTTTCTTGTGCGTGATAGAATTTCACTACATCCTTTATTTCGCCCAATTTACCATAATCTTTAATAGCATATCCCTCCAATGCCGCCCGAATTGGCATATACTCTATTGTGCCGTCCGCCATTAAAATCAAAAGCACATCATCCGTGACGTATTTAGAAGCCCGACCAATCGTAACGTCCGCTATCGGTTGAGTTGTTGCGATAGGGAACATCTCAACATCTACACGCGAAGAATTAAGCTTATAATAATCTTTTGCGAACTCCCAGTTCACCGTAAAATCAATGCCATTATTAGATACAATAATTAGCGCAGAAACTACGGCCTGATCATCCGAATTATAGACGTCTGCATTAAGTTTATAGATCGCATTCTCGGTTGGATTTTCAATCTTTTTAGTGAAGAACCCAAGCGTGGTTGATTCCATTTCAGAAAGGGAAATACTCTGGACCTGAGGGCGCTCCTGAACGGCCGTCTCTGGCTTTTTAACTGCAATTGCGATAGTCGTAACCAAAAATACTAGCGCTAATATTCCAAATATTACCGTCAGACCCGTTAAAACCTGTTCGCGCGATAGGGTTGTAAAAAATCCCGGCTTTTTTTGTTTTGACATCATTGGTTGCACTGACTGAACAGGTTGTGTGATCTGGTTTTTTGAACCAAAATCTGGCTCAAAATTAAAACTCGGCTCAGAGTTACCACCCATTGCCGGACCCTGATTATAGCCATTCGGTCTTACTGACCTAAACATATCCATACTCTGACTATGGTTATGCGCACCAAACTGTGGCATATTTTTGTTTTGCATAAACCTCCTATTTGATTTAATTATACCATAAACAATATAAATTTATGCAAGAAAAAGCACCCAGGTTAGGGTGCTTTTGGGGTGGTTATTCATAGACGTGATAGCTTGTTGCTATCTCTTCATTGCCATTAGTTGCCGCCTGGTCGTAAAAATAGGTCAAATCTTTGTCTAGCGGAATAAAATTTTCCGGAACGTTTATCAAGTACTTGTGCGAGAGTGGCATTTTTGCCAAATCAACATCATTGTGCGACAAAGAATATGCTACAGCTACGTTACCCTTCAGTTCTTCAATTGAGTTGCCATTACAAATCGCCATCCTTTCAACATAGAAGCTACAATCAGTTATAATATCATCCTCTCCAATACTGTCTCTTAATATGTCACTAGCAATAGCAGATTTATTTCCGCTGGACGCATAAATTAAGAACATACCATTATCTACCAAAAAATAACAGATTTTAACGCCGTTTCGCTCAATCCACCATGCAGCCATTTTGTAGTAATTCGGAGCATCAAATCCACCGATATTCTCATACCCACACGCTTCCATGAAACCATCCATATCAAAATGTGTTCTACCAGTTTCGCTTGTACTAAAATAATCTTGATAATTTACTTTAGCATTAGCGAGATAGTTATCTATATCTGATTCGGAATACATTTCACTGGAGCCAGGAATAGGCTGAGTAAAAAGTGAGGTATTGCTGGCTTCTTCTGATGTCTCTTGAGTGTCATCCCAAAGCGCATCAGCCTCAATTTCAGGTTCGTCATACTCAAATTCCTCAGCGGTATCTGCTGCCGAGCCATAAGGCTCATTAATAGATATCTCAGACTCGGCGTTGGGGGTTTTAACTGTATCCTCGGATGTCGCAACAGTGGTGGAACCATTGTTTGCACCACATCCGGCAAGCCCTATTATAAGAGCAGTTGACAGTAACATCGTTGCTATTTTACGCATAATTCCACCTCCTAAGGTTCTTATATTGCGGGCTAATGCCTCATATACTATCTTATGCCTTCATTATACCACAGATTAGCCAAAAAGTCAAGATGTGCTATAATAGATAAGATATGGACACTATTATAGAAGTAAAAAATCTTACCAAAGTTTACGGTAAGCGCAATACTGCTTTTACCGCCTTAAACGACATTGATTTAAGCATTAAAAAGGGAGAATCTGTTGCTATTGTTGGTAAATCCGGCTCCGGCAAATCTACTCTAATGCACCTCTTGGCGCTTCTTGATAAGCCGACCAAGGGTCAAATCTTCATTGACGGCATCAACTCTACTAAATTAGGTAGCCACGCCCTAAATCGCATTAGAAACCGCAAGTTTGGCTTCGTTTTTCAGCAATTCTTTATGAACGCCAATGATACTGTCCTAGAAAACGTGCTTTTACCTCTAAAAATCGCCAAAATTGGTCGTTTTAAGCGTAAAAAACTAGCCGAAGAAGCCCTAAAAACCGTTGATCTAGAGACCAAAGCCAAAAATAAAGCCAAAGATCTCTCTGGTGGCCAAAAACAACGCGTTTGTATCGCTCGCGCCATTGTCAACAACCCAGAAATCATCTTTGCAGATGAGCCTACTGGCAATCTTGACTCCGCTACCGGCGACAAAATCACCGATTTATTATTTAGATTAAACAAAGAAAAAGGCGTTACCCTAATTATCGTTACTCACGACGAAGATTTAGCCAAGCTATGCTCCCGTATCGTCCGTATTTCTGATGGCCGAATTATCTCCGATAAATCCGTCAGAAAAGACGTCCAACAAAAATCTAGCGAACGCTGGGAAAAAGAAGCCGCACGCGTCAAAAAAGCTAACGAAAAAGGAGCTTAGATTATGAAAATCTCTGATTTAATTCTTACCGCTAATCACAATTTATTTAGAAACAAAACTCGCACTTTTCTTACCATTCTTGCTATTTTTATTGGTAGTTTTACGATTATTTTAAGCAACGCAATTAATACTGGTGTCAATGATTTTATTGACAAACAAGTAGAAAGTATCGGTGACGACGGCTACATAGAAGTTGCGCCCAAAGCCGTCTACGAACAGCTAGAAGCCCTCACTAGTGCCAAAGTCCAAGAATACAGCGAAGACGCCAAAACCGTAGAAAATTCTACTTTTGACGACGAAACGCTAAAAAAACTCCGCGCTGTTGACGGTGTAGATAGTCTTAATCCTTACAATATGATTACTGTTGATTACATCACGACTAACAAAACCGACAAAAACTACAAAGTCTCTCTTACAATTTTGCCAGATGATAGCCTGACCGTTGATATGGTTGCCGGCAAACAGGTCTCTAATAATACTTCCGAATATGAGATTATGATTACCGAAGATTATGTTGAGCCTCTCGGGTTTGAGAGCGCCGAGTCTGCCGTCGACCAAGAGCTTCAAATCGCCGTTCCTAACACCCTAAAATGTATGATGACTGACAATCGCAAAGATTGCCAAACTATCGTCACCACCAAAATCTCCGGCGTCGCCACTACTGGCGTAATGAGTGTTGGCGCTGGTACTCGCGCTAACACCGCACTTTATAATCACCTCGTAGATCTCCAATACGACGGTCTTCCAGAATCCCAAAAAATGGCTTACATGGCCACCGGCCACATCGACCCAGTAAAAGAAGACGCCATTAGAAAAGCATTTGAAGACGAAGGTTTTACCATTATGACTATTGACGACGAAGTCGGCATGGTTCGCACCTTCTTTGATGTCATTCTAGTTGTCTTTAATATCTTTGGCGGTATCGCATTACTCGCCGCCGCTATTGGTATTATTAACACGCTCTTTATGTCTGTCCAAGAACGCACCCGCGAAATCGGCCTAGAAAAAGCTATGGGTATGAGTAACACTAAGATTTTCCTTAGCTTCTCTTGCGAAGCAATCCTACTCGGTTTCTGGGGCTCTGTTATCGGTATCCTTATTTCTATGGCTATCGGCTATGGCGCCAACGCTCTTGCGCACCAGACCTTCCTCTCTGACTTCCCAACCTTCCAGCTAGTTGTCTTTAATCCTGTCAATATGGCTGTTATTACTGGTATTATTATGCTAATCGCCTTTATTGCTGGTACCGCTCCTGCCTATCGCGCCAGCAAGCAAAACCCAATCAATTCTCTCCGCTATGAATAATTAGCGCCAAGGCAATAAATATTGACATGCTCGCCCAGTGGATGCAAACTACTAATCTCAGCAGAGCCCAGCCTTGAAAAACAGGCTGGGCTATTGTATTATATACGTATGAATCCAAGAGAAATTGTAGAAGATCTTAATCGTATTATTCTTCTCATTGCCTCCACTAATCCCAAAAATCTTGATATATCCGAAGCTGACGAGCTCAGTTATCTTATTGAGCAATATTTTGAGACATCACCAGACACCGACGTCTATCTAGAATCTATGGCCGAAGAATGTGAAAAAATCATTTCAGACAACGATGATTCTACTGCCAAAGAAGACCTACATCTTCTTTGTAAAGAATACCTAGAACAATATTCAATGCAATAAATTATGCCTAATATCAAAATTGAAAAACTAGTTCCGGGCGGGCAGGGAATTGGCGTAAGCGACGACGGCAAAAAGGGGTTTTTCTGGAACGCTTTGCCGGGAGAAATCGTCACAGAATATACCATAACCAAAAACAAATCCCATTATTTTGAAGCAATAGCGGAAAAAATCAAAAGTCCCTCACCCTATCGCATCGCGCCAGCCGACCCATGTTTCCTCTCTACTTCTCCATGGCAAATTATGGGCTACGATTACGAGCTAGAACAAAAAGCCCTGCTCCTAGAAGAACAGTTTCGTCAGTTTGGAATTGACTTGCCAGGCGAACAAGTCCAAACCGATGGCAACGATTTCCATTATCGGAACAAAATGGAATATTCTCTGTATTGGGACAACGAAACCGAAAAAATCTCCCTCGCCTTCCATCAACGCGGTTCTCATAAGAAAATCCCAGTCACAAAATCCTCTATTGAGCGTCCAGAAATTTTTGCCCACGCCAAAAAGATTGTTGATGACTTAAACGCGTGCCACGAAGAAGCTAGAAAATACCAATCCCTGCTTCTACGTTGCAATCAACAAGGCGAAGTTTCTGGCGGATTATACGAGAATAAAAAGCCTCATCCCACGTTCAAAAATCTCACTGACACCATTCTCGGTAATGCTTATTCCTATTCCCCTAATGGTTTTTTCCAAATCAATTTACCCGTCTATGAAATGGCGCTTTTAGAAATCAAAAAGCACATCAAAACCGATAAAGTTCTAGACCTCTACGCTGGCGTTGGCACCATCGGTCTTTCCGTCGCAAAAGATAAAAACTTGACACTCGTTGAATGCAACAAGTTCGCCTACACAGAATTAGAAAAAAATTCTGACGGCAAAAAAACTATATTAGCCAACTCTGAAGGCACCCTTAATTACATTACTCCCGACACCACCGTCATCATTGACCCTCCTCGCGCCGGTTGCGATGCTAAACTTTTGAATCGCTTCATTGAAATCACCCCTCCTACCATTATTTACCTTTCTTGCAACCCTGCCACCCAGGCTCGCGATGTTAAGATTCTTTTAGATTCTAAAAAATATCAAATCAAATCCTACACGCCATTCAACTTTTTCCCACGCACTCCACATCTAGAAAATCTCATCATCTTAGAAAAAATCTAGTCTGATAAGTGCTATAATAATCTTATGAAAATCACATTTTTAGGTGCAGGTGTTTTTGGTACGGCACTTGCCAACATTGCTAAAGACAACGGCCACGAAACCCGTTTTTATGATCCATACAAATATCCTGATGTTTCCCTAGGCGACGCCACAAACGGCTCTGACCTTAATATTTATACTGCGCCAAGTTCCGCCACAAAAGACATCTTAGAAAACTTAGATAAGAACACACCTCTAATCTGCGCCAGCAAAGGCTTTTTAAGCATTAAACCATTCAAAGATTTTAAAGATTTTTCTGCTCTAGGCGGCGCAGGTTTTGCAAACGAAATTGAACTCGCCGAAAAAGCCGAAAACGCCGACAACGGGGAAACAGCAGTCAAAAAAATCACTTTTACTACCAGTTCAGAAACTGCCGAAACCGTCTTTTCTACCGAAAACATTCAGCTAGAATACACTAAAGACGCTCTTGGAATTATGCTCTGTGGCGCACTTAAAAACGTCTATGCTATCGGCGCCGGACTATATGGCGAAGCAGATTCTACTTCCGCACCTATGTCATATTTAGAATCCGCCATCACAGAAATGCAAACCATTCTTAGCGCCAACAACGCCAATCCAGACACGCTTCGTCTGTCTTGTGGTGCGGCCGATTTAGTGCTGTCTTGCACCCAGGACAGCCGTAATTTCCGCTATGGCGCCAGTCTTAAAAACCACCAATCTCCAGAAGGCGCCACCGTCGAAGGTCTTTCCGTTATTAATTCGCTAGAAGATTATCCAGAATTTGTCATCCCAGAATCTTGCGACCTTATAAAAGACATCATTAAAACCGTAAAGGAGGTCTATGCCACTAAATAAAAATCAGAAAAAAGCCGTAGAATATTTATCCGGACCACTTCTAGTTATGGCTGGTCCAGGCACCGGCAAGACTCAGCTCCTCTCGTCCAAGGTGGCTTATATTTTAGAAAAAACCGACGCCACCCCAGATTCAATTTTATGCCTCACTTTTACCGAATCCGGCGCCCAAAATATGCGCGACCGTCTCTATTCTATGATTGGCTCCGCCGCTGGTCGCGTCCATATTCATACTTATCACGCTTTTGGTTCTACTATTCTCGCCGAATACAAAAATTACGCCACCGAATTTGACCGCAATCTAGACGACGCAATTGATGGTGTTACCCAACACAAAATCATCAAATCCATTCAAGATTCTCTTAGCACTTTTGATATTTTGCGTTTCGCTAATACTTCCGATATTATTTCTACTATTTCTTCCGCTAAGTCCGCCCGTCTGTCTGGCAAAGACCTAGAAAATATCGCAAAAGACAACATAGAAACCACAGAAAAACTAAATCCACTATTAAATTCTCATCTCCAGAATCTAAAACGTGGCATGAAATTCGCTGACGGCGTAGCCGAAGTTTATCAACCAATCATGGAGACCCTCGCTACATTTACTAGCACTAAATTACTTGCTCCCGGCATAGAAAAAGAAGCAAACGCTCTACTTTTTGAGTTGAACACCATTATAGAAACAGAAGGGAAAAAGGCCAAACCATCTATCTCCGCACTTACTTATTGGAAAAACAAACGTTTTGAAAAGGACGAAAACGGCAACTTCCGTTTATCAAATCGTATCGCCAACAAAAAACTCCTAAGCCTGTCGCACGTCATGCAAGAATACGAAAAATACTTAAACGATTCTGGTCTGTACGACTTTGCAGATATGATTCAACAAGCTATTAGTATCCTCCAAAAAGACGAAGGTTTTAAGTTGACCTTAGAGGAACGTTATCAATACATCCTGCTCGACGAATTCCAGGATACCAACTCCGCCCAAGCCGAGCTAATTTTCCGTCTCACCGACTACGAAAATCCTAACATTATGGCCGTAGGCGACGACGACCAAGCCATCTTTGCCTTCCAGGGCGCCAACGTTTCTAATATGCATGATTATAAAGAGCGTTACAACGCCGAAGTCATTACGCTTACAGAAAATTACCGTAGCCGTTCTGGCATTCTATCTACCGCACACAATATTCGCGAACAAATTACCGACTCTTTTGCCAAAGCTCGTGGCATTATCAAAAAATTAATCCCAAAAAAAGAAGGCGAAGCCAAGATTTCTCGTCACGAATTCTTAGAGGCTTCTGCCGAATATCATTGGATCGCCTCCGAGATTCACGAACTAATCAATTCTGGCGTCAAACAATCCGACATCGCTATTATTACCCCAAAGCACAAATACGTCGCACCACTTTTGCCATATCTTAAATCTTATTCCAATATTAATATCGCCTACGAAAAACGCGACAACCTCTTTGAGGACGAAAAAATCCACCAAATCTTAACACTCTCTCGTTTTATCTACGAACTATCAAACGGCAAAAATCCAGCCCATTTGCTCTTTGAAATTCTTTCATTCCCATTCTTTGAAGTAGACCCGAATGTCGCCATTACCGCCATAGAACATGTCTACAAAAAACCAGCCCTAGATTATTTACGATGCGCCGAAGACGAAAAACTAAAAACTATTGGCACATATCTCGCCAAACTCACCACACTCAGCGTTAATAGTCCTCTGGAATTATTCCTAGATTATCTCGTTGGTACTGCCGAATACGAAGAAGGGAAACATTCACCATTCCTAGATTACTACGCCAAAACTTCTGACGGATTCACCACCTTTGAACTCTACGAAAACCTCTCCGTCCTGCGTGAAGCCATCATTAAACATACTACGTCTTCCGCGCCAAAGCTAAAAGACCTCATTGACTTTGTTGACGATTATGAATCCGCCGAAGAACCACTAATTAACACTAGCCCATACCAAGATTCTGCCGACTCCGTCCAAATCCTCACCGCACATAAGTCCAAAGGTCTGGAATTTGAATATGTCTTTATTGTCGCCACGGATGACCGCTCCTGGGGTAACGCAAAGGGCAACAATAACATGATGACCCTACCTTCTAATGTCGTTTCTATCCGCCACACCGGCGTAACCGAGGACGAGAGGCTCCGTCTGTTCTTTGTTGCGCTTACCCGCGCCAAGACTCATCTCATTATGACTAACTCTATCAAAGATTTTTCTGGCAAAACTCCGGCTCGTTTGCAATACCTCGCCGAATACGAAAAAGACGACAAGGTTATTTCGCCATACCTCCCGCCAGAGTCCCAAGAGGTTATTAAACATTATGAAAATCTCCCGACCGACCAAGAAAAAAGTGATCTCAAAACTTCTTGGGCCTCCCATTATGCCAAACTTTCCGGCAACCTAAAAGAGCTCTTACTAAAGCGCCTAGAAAATTACCAACTCAATGCTTCTGATTTGACCAATTTCATTGACATTTCTTATGGTGGGCCTTTGAACTTCTATAAGAACAAGGTTCTCCGCGCCCCAGACGAATCCTATTCTGGCGCCATGACTTTTGGTAATCTCATTCACGCCACCTTTGAAAAAGTTACCAACGACAAGTTATCCGACGAAGACGCTCTAGAATTTTTCGAAAAAGAGCTCGCTTCCGCCTCTATTCCAGAAGAAGACCTAGAAGAACTCCGCGAACGCGGTACTGGCACCCTTAAAGCATCCCTCAAGAAATTTGGTGACCTCCTTCGCGCTGACGGAGCTCGCGCCGAGGTCAATCTCTTTCACGATCATCTCGCACTAGGCGACGTTCCATTGACCGGTAAAATCGACCATATCCACGTCGACAAAGACGCCAAAACTATTGAAATCTATGATTTCAAAACTTCCGGATTTAAGGACAACAAGTGGGATTCTCATCCTACGCTCTATAAATACAAACTCCAGCTCGGTTTTTATAAATTATTATTAAATCTCTCCCCAGAATTTAGTAAATACAAAATTGAGCGCGCCCACATCCTCTTTGTCGTGCCAGACGACGAATCAACCGTCCACGACAAAGTCTATGAATTTAATGATGCTGACGAAAATCTATTAAAAGAACTCATTCCAGTCGTTTATCGCCATATTAAGACGCTTGATTTTGTGGACGACCCAGAATTGTTTGTTGAACCAGACAAAAACAAGGGGATTAAGGAAATTCGCGAATTCATTAAAAAACTACTTGACAATAATTAATTTTTGCAGTAAAATATCAAACATCTCTTCATAAAACATTTGGAGGGCCGGTTCGCATACTATGCGATAAGGCCCTCCGCACACAAAGGGGGTGATTTATGTGGGATTATTTGGAGCGTTTGGCTCTGACGATTTAATTATTAGAGATTCTCAGACTGGGGAATCACGCACATTTACCGCATCGTCCATAGGATACCAGCAAGCTGCACAATTCCGTGAGAGCATCACATCAAAAGGCCACGTCGCTACAGACGATCACAGTGGCTCGCTTGGTAGGCTATCTACGATATACCCAGAACAACGCTAACACTAGAAAGGAGGACCCCCTTCATACTACGCACCGTTCTGGAGAACTCATGGAGACCCTCCTAGGGCACCAACAGGAAACTGGGCGACACAATTTGTGTCGCTCTATTTCATTTCCGACATTTTATGTTATAATATATTGTATATGGTTACTAATTTTTGGAACAATTTACCCCACGGATTCACCGTCCTCGCCCCAATGGAAGGCGTTACGGACGTAGTTTTCCGTAAAGTAATCTCTCGCGCCGGTGCGCCAGATGTCTTTTTTACTGAGTTTACCAATGTCTCTAGTTTTGCTTCCGAAAAAGGCCGAAATAATGCTTTGGAGCGCCTTGACCTAGAAATCACAAAAGCTCCAAAATCCGCCAAAAATTCCAAAAATCCTGACCGCGCTCTAAACACCACCCCTGTCGTAGCCCAAGTTTGGGGTAAAAATCCTGCGCATTTTAAAGAATTAGCCTCCGCGCTAGAAAATTTGGGCTTTTCTGGGCTAGATATTAATATGGGTTGCCCAGACCGCCACGTCAACAAAGCTGGTGGTGGTGCCGCTATGATTAAAACCCCAGGCCTCGCCATAGAATGTATTAAGTCCGCCAAATCCGCAACTAGCCTCCCCGTCTCCGTCAAAACTCGTCTCGGTTTTACGTATATAGACGAATACAAAACCTGGCTCCCGCTCCTTCTAGAACAAAATCTTTCTGCCCTTACCGTACATTTGCGCACTAGAAAAGAAATGAGCAAAGTTCCCGCGCATTTTGAACTTATTCCAGAAATCATCAAACTCCGCGATAAAATCTCCCCAGATACCAAACTCATTATCAACGGCGATATTAACGATATTAAACACGTTCAAGAATTATCAAAAACCTATCCCGAAGTTGATGGCTTCATGATTGGTCGTGGTGTTTTTAAAAATCCATTTTGTTTCAATAAAGAATATATTGATAAGAAGCCATCTAAAGAAGACCTCCAAGACCTCCTAGAATATCATTTATCCCTTTTTGATAAGCGACAAAAAGAACTAGAAAAACGTAACTCACGTTATCCTTATGAGCCCCTAAAGCACTTTTTCAAAATTTATATCAATAATTTCCCGGGCGCGTCAGGCCTCCGCGCCAAACTTATGGAATGTCACGATACGGCCAGCGTCCGTGCGCTTCTAAAATCCGAAACTACATTATAAATACGGCTGTATAGTAACAGATAAATGCCGTAAATAATATCACGCCTTCCGCACGCGATATCTTGTGTTGCGTAAGCGAAAATATGAATAGCAATACTGATGACCCCACTAGCATCGCTAAGTCAATTACCTGGAATCCGCCAGGCGTCACTGTCCCAAAAATCGCCACCGGGATACCAAGCACTATACAAATATTAAATATATTTGAGCCTAAAATATTTCCAAGCACTAATTCCGTCTCGCCCTTCCTAGCTGACACGATCGTCGTTACAAGCTCTGGCAAAGATGTGCCCAGCGCAATTACAGTTAGCGATATAATCCTCTCAGAAACCCCAATAGCAGACGCAATATTAGATGCTGACTCTACTACAAAATTAGATCCAAAAATAATTCCAGCAAGACCTAAGCCAGTTATGCCAAGCGAGGGCAAAACCCGCCAACGCGGTTTTTCTACTACGCTCTTGTTTTTGTGGTCGCGCATCGCCATGTTGATAAGATAATAAAGAAAAATACAAAAGAACAGCAAAATTGCTATACCATCAGACCGCGTAATTTGGTTAACATCGCCAGATTTTAATTGAATATCTAAAAACAACACAACAAGAAGTGTGGAAATTAATATCGTAATCGGAATTTCCTTCCTAATAGTGTTGTTCTTAATTCTCAGCGGCCGAATCATTGCCGCTACACCCAAAATCAATAAAATGTTTAAAATATTTGAACCAATCACATTGCCAAGTACCATATCAGTCTCACCCGACGCCAATGCTTTAATAGACACCGCAAGCTCCGGTGCCGACGTACCAAACGCAATAATCGTAAGTCCAATCAAAATTTTTGGTACACGAAGATTTGAGGCCGTACTGGAAGCTCCATCTACAAAGAAATCCGCACCTTTAATAAGAAGAGTAAACCCGACAATCAGAATCAAAATATTTAAGAAAATATCCATAAGCATATTATACCATATAAGATGTGTTATAATAAAAGTATATTAATTGGAGTTTATTATGTTTGACACCAAAGAAGAAAAAGCCAAGATGGACAAGGTAGTTGACCGTTTCCGCGAAGAAATGAAAAAAGTCCGTACTGGTCGCGCTCATCCTGATATGCTTGCCGGCATCAAAGTAGAAGCCTATGGTCAATTTATGCCACTAAACCAAGTTGCTAACGTTACCATCGGTGATGCTACTATGTTAGTTATTACTCCGTTTGATCCTGCTAATATTAATAATATTTCTTCCGCCATTCGCGCCGATTCTACACTTGGGCTTAACCCTTCTGATGATGGTCGCGTAGTTCGCGTTCCTATTCCTCCACTTACCGAGGAGCGTAGAAAAGAAATCGTCAAAACCGCTTCCGAAAAAGTTGAAGATGCCAAAATCGCCATCAGAAACGTCAGGGAAGACGCTAGAAAAGACATCAAAGAAGCCAAACTCCCAGAAGATGCTACGAAGCGCGCCGAAAAAGAAATTGACGATCTAACTCGCGAATATAGTGACAAGATTGACGAAGAGTTTAAGAATAAAGAGTCAGAAATTATGAAAATCTAATCACATTTCATATGTGATATAATAGGCTTATGAATATTGTTGTAGGTGTTATCATTGGTTTCTTAATCTTGATGGCGCTTGTTGTTGTACACGAGCTCGGTCATTTTATTGCCGCAAGACGCAACGGTGTCACCGTTGAAGAATTCGGCATCGGCTTTCCGCCTCGTGCCATCGCCTGGGTTAAAAATCCAGAATATGAGAAATGGAAAAAAGATAAATCTGGTGAAAAACCTAAAAAATGGCTCCGTTTCCCACGTGAAGATTGGGACAAAAAACAAAAAACTCTCATCTTTTCATTAAACTACCTTCCAATTGGTGGCTTCTGTGCTATGAAAGGCGAGAGCGACAGCGACACCACTCCACACAGTTTTGGCTCTGCTAGCCTCTGGGCTAAAACCAAAATTCTCTTTGCCGGCGTCACAATGAACTGGCTCGCTGCCTTTATTATTCTAACTGGTCTAGCCATTACTGGGATGCCAGAATTTATGGATAATCAATTTGGCATCACGCCTACCGCTAAAACTACGCCGGCGCATATATCTATAAAGAATGTCGTAGAAAATAGTCCAGCCGAAAAAGCCGGTCTTACTAGCGGAGAGTATATTGTTTGGGCATCAAGCGAAAAAGAGTGTCTAAGCGACGTCTGCACCCCTATTAAAACCACCAGCGATTTAACCATCTTTAATAACAAACACGCCGGCCAAACCGTTTATTATGGTGTCGCCAAAGATATCCACGCAGAACCAGACAGTACCAAAGAAAACGTCCGCCTAGTAGAAGCTACTCTTAATCCTACTGATGCCGAATATCTTCTTGGTATTACTATGGAACAAGATGGTATGGTACGCTACATATTCCCTTGGTATCAAGCTCCTGTTGTCGCCGCCGTCAACACCGTCCAACTTACTGGCGAAACCTATCGTGGACTTGGTAATATGGTTGGCTCATTCTTTTCTGGCGTTACAAAACAGTTCAGTGGCGACGACGCTACTCGCTCCGAAGGTCAAAAGGAAATCAAAGCCGCTGGCGATTCCGTCTCTGGCCCTGTCGGAATCATTGGCATATTATTCCCGAGTTCCGTTGAATCTGGACCTACTACCCTAGCATTTCTTGCTGCCATTATCTCCATCTCTCTCGCGTGTATGAACGTCCTACCTATTCCAGCTCTTGATGGTGGTCGCTTCTTCTTGATTATGCTTTATCGTCTACGCGGCAAAAAACTAGAAAAAGCCACTGAAGAAAAAATTGTTTCTCGCGCCTTTATCTTCCTTCTTATCCTTATCGTCCTCGTCACTATTCTTGACATTACGAGGTTCTTCTAATGCCTCGCAAGAACAAAGCCCGCTCTATTATTATCAAAATCCTACTTTGTATTACTTGGGCGTTTTGGGTTTGTGGAGTAATGTTGCTTACGCAATTTGTTCTTGCTAAATTATTGTCCTGGCTAAGAAGCATCCTGCCATTTTATATTTCATCCTCTGCCCTACAAATGATTTATTCCGCATTATCTTATACCCTAGGCTTCTTCCTCGCAATTTTTATCCCCCAAAAAATCAGCAAAAAATGGCATACTTCTAAATCTGATTTGGGGTTAAACGAACTCCCTACCTGGACCGATATCGGTCTGGCGCCCGTCGGACTAATCGTCTACGTGCTTTTAGCCGCTCTTATTACTAGTATTTTTTCCGTTTTTCCTTGGTTTAACGTCAGCGAAACCCAGGACGTCGGCTTTAATAGTCTTATTGTTCCGTCAGACCGCGTCTTTGCCTTTATTTCGCTTGTAGTTATCGCACCTATCGCCGAAGAGCTAATTTTCCGCGGTTTACTCTATCAGAAAATCAAAGGACTTTTCTCAAAAGACAAAAAGCGCCTCGCCATTATAGTTGCTACAATTATTACTTCTGTAGCCTTTGGCTTTATGCACGGCCAATGGAATGTTGGCGTAAACGTCTTTGCGCTTTCTGTTGTCCTTTGTGTCCTTAGGGAAATCACCGGCTCTATTTATTCCGGCATTTTAGTTCATATGCTAAAGAACGCTATTGCCTTCTATATCCTCTATATTGCCACTATTGGCTTTTGATGTTAAAATAGCCGTATGAAACTATCGCGATCATTCACCAGAACTCTTAGAAACGCACCAAAAGACGAAACTGCCCGCTCCGCACAGTATTTAATTCGCGCAGGCTTCGTCAATAAAGAAATGGCCGGTGTGTATGATTTTCTACCACTTGGCCTCAGAACACTTAAAAACATTGAACAAATTATCCGCGAAGAAATGAACGCTATTGGTGCCGAAGAGCTCCAAATGAGTGCTTTACAAAATCCCGAACTCTGGGAAAAGACAGATCGCTGGAGCGACCAAGAAGTTGATATCTGGTTTAAAACAGAGTTGTCCGCCGGTGGAGAGCTAGGCCTTGCCCCAACTCACGAAGAGCCTATCACTAACCTTATGAAAACTTACATCAAAAGTTATAAAGACCTTCCTGTTTTTGCTTACCAGTTCCAGACCAAATTTAGAAACGAGCTTCGCGCCAAATCTGGCATTATGAGAACTCGCGAATTCTTAATGAAAGATATGTATTCTTTCTGCGCCGATGAAGAAACTCACAACGAATTCTACCACAAAGCCGAAGAAGCTTACAAACGTGTCTATGAACGTGTAGGACTAGGAGACTGCACTCATCAGACTTTTGCCTCGGGTGGAATTTTTGCCAAATTCTCACATGAATTTCAAACCGAACTCCCTGTCGGCGAAGATACTATTTATTATAATGATGACAAATCTATCGTCCTAAACGAAGAAGTAGTTTTGCCAGAAGTACTAGACGAATTTGGTGTCAAAAAAGAAGATTTAAAGTCAGAAAATGCCGCCGAAGTTGGAAATATCTTTACTTTGAAATACAAATATTCCGAGCCACTTGGTCTCAAATTTGACAGCAAAGATGGCAAAGAGCAAACCGTCTTTATGGGATGCTACGGTATCGGAGTTTCCCGCGTTATGGGTGTTATCGCCGAGAAATTCGCCGACGACAAAGGTCTGGTCTGGCCAGAAAATATCGCACCATACAAATACTATATTATCGCAATTGGCGAAGCTGGAAACAAAATCGCTTCCGAACTAGAAAAAGAACATCCTGAAACAATTCTTTTAGACGACCGTGATGCTCGTGTAGGCGAAAAATTTGCTGATGCCGAGCTTATGGGTATCCCATATCGTATCGTTATTTCCGACAAAACCATAGCCGAAGAAAAGGTTGAGTGGGCCGATAGAAAAACCGGCGAAACCAAGCTATTGACAATGGGCGAGCTAACCGCTATACTTCAAAAGTGATGAAAAAGACAGTAAGTTTAACCAAACAAGGCAAGGCTGATTTAGAAACAGAGCTAAAAGAGTTAATCGGCCGTCGTCCTGCTATTGCTGAGCGTCTTCAGACCGCTCGTGCCTTTGGTGATTTATCAGAAAACCAAGAATACACCGACGCTCGTTCCGAACAAAAAACCGTAGAAAATCGCATTGCAGAAATTGAAGAAATTTTAAAAAATGCCAAGGTCATTAGAAACGCTTCCCACGACAAAGTTGCGATGGGTGCTACCGTCACCGTTA
Source organism: Candidatus Saccharimonadota bacterium (assembly GCA_017455145.1). Classification (GTDB taxonomy): domain Bacteria; phylum Patescibacteriota; class Saccharimonadia; order Saccharimonadales; family Saccharimonadaceae; genus Nanosyncoccus. Next base: position 62,468 of record JAFTBP010000002.1, read on the forward strand.
CACTTTCCGGCAAGAAATTTACCTATTCTATCGTCGGTCCAGTAGAAGCAAATCCTTTGGAAGGTAAAATTTCCGACAAATCCCCAATCGGCCAAGCCCTAATGGGCAAAAAAGTCGGCGACACCTACGAACTCCCAAATGGCAACAAAGGCAAAATCACTAACATTGAATAAATCTAGCCCTTCGGGGCTATTTTTTATTTTAGATAAATTATGGTATAATTAAAAACATGACAACATTAGCCGATTATCGCGATGAGCGTTTAAGAAAACTATCAGAAATTAAAGAGCAGGGAATTAACCCCTACCCTTCCAAATCTTCTAGAAATACTACGATTGACAAAGTCGTAAAAGATTTTGATGAATTTGACGGCAAAGAAGTTACTATCGCTGGTCGTATTACCGCTATTAGAAGTTTCGGTAAATTGGCTTTTGTAAAAATTCGCGACTACTTCGGCGAAGTCCAGATTTTTATGCAACAAGAAGACGAAAAAGATGGACTTTTCAACACTAAAAAACTAAAACTCTTAGACACCGGCGATTTTATTGAAGCTACCGGCAAAGTTGGCAAAAGTTCCACTGGTGAAATTTCTGTTTTTGCGAACCAACTAAGACTTTTGGCCAAAGCCCTCCGTCCGCTTCCTGGTCGTGACGGCTTCACCAACAAAGAAGAACGCTATCGCCGTCGCTATGTTGATATGAACGTCAATACCGAAGTTCGCGAACGTATGGTTCGTCGCTCCAAATTCTGGCAAGCCACTAGAAAATTTATGCTAGACCATGGTTTTATTGAAATTAACGTCCCCGTACTAGAGCATACTACTGGTGGTGCTGACGCCAACCCATTCGTTACCCATATGGACGCACTAGACGAAGATTTCTATCTCCGCATCTCTCACGAGTTACCCCTAAAGCGTCTTATCGGTGCCGGTTTTGAAAAGGTCTTTGACATTGGTCCACGTTTTAGAAACGAAGGTGTTGACGACGAGCACCTCCCAGAACATATCGCTTTTGAATCTTACTCTGCCTACGAAGATTACGAGCAGGGTATGGATTTCTACGAAGAAATGATTAAATATGTCGCCAAAGAAACTTGGGGAACTTTACAGTTTAAAGTCGGTGGTTTTGACATTGATTTGTCTGGCAAATGGCCACGCGTTAAATATGCCGACCTTCTTCGCGAAAAATTTAATGTTGATGTCTTTAACCCAGACCGCGAGCAAATGCTAAACATTCTAAAAGATAATGGCGTTGACATTGAGCCACTGAAAAAAGCTACTGACGCTCGCCTCATTGACCATATCTGGAAGCTCATTAGAAAAACTTCCGGTGGTCCATATTGGTTAGTAGAAGAGCCAACCGCGCTTTCTCCGCTCGCCAAGGTTAGCCCAGAAAACCCTCTTGTAACTGAGCGCTTCCACCCAATTATCGCAGGTACAGAAATGGGCAACGGCTTCTCCGAGCTAAACGATCCACTAGACCAGCTCGCCCGTTTCAAAGAACAACAAGCTGCTCGCGACGCCGGCGATACCGAAGCTCAAATGCTGGATATGGACTTTGTTGAAATGCTAGAATACGGTATGCCACCAACTTGTGGTTGGGGTAATTCCGAACGTAATTTCTGGCTCCTTGAGGGCGTATCTGGTCGCGAAGCTGTTCCATTCCCAATCATTAAAAGCAAAGAGTAATCATATTATTCTCCTTATGCTATAATAACCATAAGGAGAATTTTTTATGGCCAACAAAGTAATGATTGTCGGAACCGGCAACGTAGGCGCGAGTATCGGCTTCTGCCTAGTCAACCAACGCACCGCCGTTTCTGAATTAATTTTAACCGATATTAATATGGAGGATGCAGAGGGTGAGGCAATGGATCTTCGCGACACTTTGGCTGTTTCTCCATCTTTTATGAAAATCAAATCTGGCACCTATAAAGATGCTGGCGACTGCGATGTTATCATTATTACTGCTGGTGCGCCTCAAAAACCCGGTGAAACTAGAATGGATCTTCTCAAGAAAAATTCCGCCATTTTTAAGGATATGATTTCTCAAATTATGGACGCTGGATTTAATGGGATTTTTGTCGTCGTTACTAACCCAATGGATGTTATGACGTATCTCACTATGCGTTATTCTGGGCTTCCACCAGAACAAGTTATTGGTTCTGGCACAATTCTAGATTCTGCACGCCTTCGTTTCCGTATCTCTGAGCGCATTGGCGTCGCTCCAAAATCCGTTCATGCTTTCCAAATTGGTGAACACGGCGATACGGAATTTGCCCTTTGGTCTACCGCCAATCTCGCTGGTCAACCAATTGAAAAGATTTTGAAAGCAGACGAACGAAAAGAAATTGAAGATTTTGCCAGAAACGAAGCCTATGACATTATTAAGAAAAAAGGCGCTACCTATTATGGTATCGGTGCCTGCGTTACCAAACTTATTAATTGTATTTTGGGTGACGAAAAACGCATTCTTCCAGTTTCGTCCTATGATGATTTTTCTGATGTTTATTATGGTTTTCCAGCCATTGTTGGACGTCACGGCATAATTAGGAAACTAGAGCTAAAACTCACCGAAAAAGAAGGAATTAAACTCCAAAAATCCATTAATGCCATAAAAGAAGCCATAAAAGAAGCCACCGAGTAATTCTCTGTGGTAAAATAATCTTATGAAACGTATTCTATCTTCTTATTATACCAAACTTTTTGTGTTTTGTCAAGTACTAGTACTTTTCATGGCACTTTTCACCCCCGTTTTATCTTCTAACGCTAGTGCTAGTAGCGCCAATAAGTTCTATTTTACTGACGCTGTTTTTGACTATTATCTAGAACGCGCCGAGGACGGAACCGGCAAAATGCACGTTGAGGAAACCTTAACCGCCGTATTTCCAGAAACTAACCAAAACCACGGTATTACTCGCTCCATTCCATACACCAATCAAGGCGGTGCCAATGTTACTGCCGAAAGCAAAAGCGCCTTAAACTTCAAAGTCAAACGTAACGGTAAAAACGAGCCTGTTGCCAAAACCGAAACTGCAAACAACGCCTACGTGTTCTATATTGGCGACAAAAATACCTACGTCCACGGCGAGCAAGTTTATAATCTGTCCTACGACTTTACCAATGTCATCACCGAATTTTCCAAAACATCTACCGAGCAGGTCTATTGTATTAAAGCTCCTTGTCCAACCGAAACCGTCACTAAATCTTTCCAAGAACTCTATTGGGATACTAACGGTACGGGCTGGAGTCAATCATTTGAAAAACTCACCGCCAACTTGCACTTACCAGATGATGTTATGGATAAGGTCCTAACTAGTGAGACCTCTTGCTATGTCGGTTATCACGGCTCTAATAATCAAAGTCGTTGCCATTTTTATAATTCTGACACCAATACTATTACCTTTACTACAACAAACCTAAAAGCCGGCGAAAACCTAACCTTTGCAGTTGATTTTGAACCAGGTACTTTCGTTTATAAGGAGCCCAAGAAGAGCTATCTTTTAGTCATCCTTACCGTCATTCATGCCGTTGTTGCCTGCGGATTAATTGCCTACGTGCTCTATAGACATCATCGCAAAAATTACGAGAAAAAATCTTACTACAAGGGCCTCTTTGTTGCGCCACAGTATCAGCCATACAAGGGAATCACCGTCGCTGAGGCCGAAAAAAACTGCGTAGAATCCGTAAAAAGCAGTAAAGTTGCTACCTTGCTAGAACTTGCTATCAACAAAAATATCCAGATTATCCGCACTGAAAAAGATGGTGTCATTGGCAAGAAAAAAATCTGGAAAATCAAACTACTTAACTCCAAAAAACTCACTGAGCCCCAGACCGATATTATTAAACTCCTCCACGGCGGAAGTATGCCATCCGACGGTACCGAATTTGAAATCAAAAAACAAACTTATTCTTATTCGCTTGCTAAAATTAATCGTTCCTATCCTACCGATGCCGAAGCTATGCTAAAATCCGCTGGGTTCCTAGAGCCAGATCATAAACCTAGTAGCATTGTTTATCTACCAATCGTATTCTTCTTCCTTCATGTTATGGCCTTTGCTTTTACAATTGCTCTATTCTTTGATAATGACCTAAAATATGTCGCTTACGGTACCTGTCTGTTTACTGTTTTTGGTATAGACTTTGTTGGCGCATTCCTTTCCATTTTATTACCAGTATGTCTCAAAGATTACACTAAATATACAGAAAAAGGGCTTGAACTTTCTAATTATTATCGCGGACTTAAACTTTATATCACTATGGCCGAAAAAGACCGCATCAAATTCTTGCAATCCGTCAAAGGCGCCGATACTTCCGACAAAGGCATTGTCAAACTTTATGAAAAGCTCTTGCCGTATGCTTGTCTCTTTGGCGTAGAAAAATCCTGGATGGATGAGCTCAATAAATATTATGAACGCATTACTGACTATGACCCATACTGGTATTACGGCGACGGCTATATTACTGGCTATATGCTCGGCTCTATGATGTCTAACGTTACTTCTAGCATTTCTTCTGGTAGCGTATCATCCAGTTCGTCCAGCTCCTCTGGTGGTGGAGGTGGAGGATTCTCCGGCGGAGGGGGCGGAGGAGGCGGAGGCGGTGGTTGGTAATTTCACCCGCCACTATCTCTGATTTTGTGGTATAATTACCCCAGTATGCTAGACATAAATTTTATTCGCGAAAATTTAGATTTGGTTGAAAAATCAACCAAAGAAAAAGGTTACAAAACCGATATTTCCGCCATCCTCAAAAAAGATGACGAAAGAAAATCACTTCTTACAAAAGTTGAGGCTCTCCGCACCGAGAGAAACGCTATTGCGTCTCAAATGAAAGGCGGCAAACCTGCTCCAGAGCTCATCAGAAAAGGTAAGGAAATCAAACTAGAACTTGCCGGCCTAGAAAAAGAATTAGACAGTTTAACCGACGAAGTAACTACCGCTCTCAAATCCGTCCCAAACGTCATTTTTGATGATGTTCCACTTGGTGGAGAAGAATGCTCCGTTGAAGTTAAAAAATGGGGCAAAAACAAAGAAAAAGGTATTGACCATCTTGATTTTGCTACTTCTCGCGACTGGGTAGATTTTGAGCGTGGGGCTAAGGTCGCTGGCAACAAATTCTATTATCTTAAAGACGGTCTAGCTTTGCTTGAGAACGCGCTTTTACAGTTTGGTCTATCCAAAGTTCAAGAACATGGCTTTACCTATATGACTACTCCAGATTTAGTTTCTTCTCGCGTGCTAGAAGGTACCGGCTTTGCGCCACGTTCTTCCGAACAATCTGATGAATACTTTATTGAAGGCGAAGATCTAGCACTTATCGCCACCGCCGAAATGACTATTACCGGCTATCATATGGACGAAATCTTAGATGAAAAAGATTTACCACTTTTCTATGCTGGTTACTCCGCTTGCTTCAGAAAAGAAGCCGGCGCTTACGGTAAATATACTCGTGGTCTTTTCCGCGTTCATCAGTTTAACAAACTAGAAATGTACTGCTTCTGCTTACCAGAACAATCTAAAGAAATCCACGAAAAGATTCTAAGCATAGAAGAAGATATCTGGCAAAGTCTTGGTATTCCATACCACGTCATCAATATCGCCGCCGGTGATCTCGGCGCTCCTGCTGCCAAAAAATACGACCTAGAATACTGGTCTCCAGTCAACCAAAAATACCAAGAGTTAACCAGCTGTTCTAACTGTACCGATTTCCAATCTCGCGCCGTCAACATTCGTGTTAGAAGAAAAGATGGCAGCCTAGAATTCGTCCACACGCTTAACGGTACCGCAATTTCTCTTGCGCGCGCAATGGTAGCGGTCCTAGAAAATTACGCCAGAGAAGATGGCAAACTAGAGGTTCCAGAAGTATTGCGCCCTTATCTTGGCAATAGAGAAGAACTATAATATAATATAGATATCAAAAGGAGTGTTATGATTGACAAGATAGAAATCACTGGCAATAAATATAAGGTGGAAGAAAGTTTTAGAAAATACGCTATTAAGCGCATCGGCAAACTAGATCGTTATCTTCCTCGTGGAAGCAAAAAAGACGTTATTGCCAAAATTGTTATCACAGAAGTCAATCGTGCTCACGGTAATAAATATGAAATTTCCGCTGCAATGGAAATCCCAGGTGGCAAAGTAATCGCTGCTAGAGACGAGTCTTCCAACGTTTATGCCGGCGTAGACATCATTGAAGCGAAACTAATGGGTCAAATTCGCCGTTACAAGCTAGAAACCACTCCACATCTACAGAAAAATAAGCTAAAGTCCCTATTTAAGAGAGGTTAATATGGTAAAATCACCAAAGGTAAAGAAAGAAAAGAAACCGACCGACAAACTTGCCGACAAAACTGCTATGACCAAATTCCTACAAGGTATCTTTGGTGATGCACAAAAGAAAACATTAAAACGTCTTTATAAACGCGCCCAAGAAATTAACGCCCTAGAGCCAAAATACCAAGAAATGAGCGACGACGAACTCGCCGGCCAAACCGCCGTATTGAAAGACCGCCTAGAAGGCCTCATGAAAAAGGAACAGGGTAAGCTCGCGATTGGGCGCTTCGAGGCGAAACGTTCTTCGAGGAAGATAAGCGACGCCACGAGGAGCGTCCCAGCGAGCGATACCCCTGTAACGACAGGGGTAGCGCGTGGCGTTTCCGAGAAGAACCCGTTTCGCGCAGAAGCGCTAGAGCGCGCGCTTGACGCGATCCTTCCTGATGCTTTTGCACTCGTGCGCGAGGCGACTTCTCGCATTCTTGGTATGCGCCACTTTGATGTCCAGCTAATCGGCGGTATGGTGCTTCACGAAGGTTGCGTTGCCGAAATGAAAACCGGCGAAGGCAAAACTTTGGTTGCACTTCTCCCAGCCTATCTTAACGCGCTTTCCGGTCGTGGAGTTCACGTCGTCACCGTAAACGATTATCTTGCCCAACGTGATGCCGGTTGGAACGGTCCAGTCTATGATTTTCTTGGACTTTCTGTCGGCGTCATCATCAACCAAGCTTCTTTTATCTATGACAAAGAATACATCAACGAAGATCACGAAGACGAACGCTTCCGTCATCTCAAACCTTGTTCCAGAAAAGAAGCCTACAATGCGGATGTAACTTATGGTACCAACAATGAATTCGGGTTTGACTATCTTCGCGACAATATGGTAGACGAGGTTAACTTCCTTCGCCAACGCGAGCTAAACTTTGCTATTGTTGATGAGGTAGATAGCATCCTAATTGACGAAGCTAGGACCCCTCTCATTATTTCTGCTCCAGCTGGCGACAATCCAGAAGCTTATTATCAATTTGCTAGAATCGCCAATCGTTTGACCGAAGAAGATTATGTCCTAGACGAAAAACACCGTTCCGTTACGCTTACGGATGCCGGTGTGGACAAAGTCCAAAAACTTCTTGGCATTGATAATCTATATTCCGTTGATAATACCCGCCTAGTCTATCATATGGACCAAGCCTTACGCGCACAGGTCGTCTTTAAACGCGACAAAGATTATGTTGTGACCAATTCTGGCGAAGTTATTATCGTTGACGAACATACGGGTCGCTTAATGCAGGGGCGCCGTTACAACGAAGGCTTGCACCAGGCTATTGAAGCAAAAGAAGGCGTCCAGGTCAGGGAAGAGTCTATGACGCTTGCCACCATTTCTTTCCAGAACTTCTTCCGTCTTTATAGAAAACTATCCGGTATGACCGGTACCGCCTTTACCGAAGCCGAAGAATTCCAGCAAATTTATGCGCTTGACGTTATCCAAATCCCACCAAATCGTCCAATTCAGCGTATTGACAAAGATGATTTAATCTTCCGCACCGAAGCTGGCAAAATCCGCGCCATCGTAAAAGAAGTAGAAAAATATCACGAAAAAGGTCAGCCAGTTCTCATTGGCTCTGCTTCTATTGCTAAAAACGAGCTTATTGCTAGTTACCTAGACAAAGCCAAAATCCCTTACGAAATCTTGAACGCCAAAAACAACGAACGTGAAGCCGCCATTGTAGCCAAAGCCGGAGAAAAAGGCGCCGTTACACTTGCTACCAATATGGCTGGTCGTGGTACCGACATTAAACTAACCGACGAAGTAAAAAAGCTTGGTGGCTTAGTTGTTATTGGCTCCGAACGCCACGATTCTCGTCGCGTTGACAACCAGCTTCGCGGTCGTGGTGGCCGTCAAGGCGATCCAGGCACCACCCAATTCTTTGTAAGTTGCGAAGACGACCTGATGCGCATTTTCCAAGGAGACCGTATTGCGTCCTTAATGTCTCATCTTGGCGTAGACGAAGACACCCCTATCCAGAATCGTTCCGTCACCAAGACTCTAGAAACTGCCCAGAAGAGAATTGAAGGCTTTAACTTTGATAGTCGCAAAAACGTCGTCCAATACGACAACGTTATTAACCGTCATCGTCGCGTAGTCTATACTATGCGTCGTAAGATTCTTGACGGCGAAAACATTGAAGGCGAAATTGACCGCCTAATGAAAGACGCCACTGCCGATTTGACTCAGTTCAGCGCCAAAGTCAACAAGAATTTCAAACGCGATTTTAAAGCTGTCTTTGACCTAGACGAAGATTTGATTGACACTATTGGCGCTATGAGAAAAGAAAAAGATCGCGCCAAACTTGCCTACACCGCAGTCAAAGAAGCCTACAAAAACAAAGAAGATGAATTTACTCCAGAAATTATGCGCAAAATTGAGCGTGAAGTCTATCTCAAAGTCCTAGACGGTCTCTGGATGCAACACCTAGAAAATATGCAACATCTTCGCGAGGGTATCCACTGGCGCTCTGTCGGTCAAAGAGACCCTCTAGTAGAATATCGCTCCGAGTCTCAAAAGCTCTTTGATGGATTACAGAAAAACTTGCGTGAAGAAGTCCTAAAGATTATTCTCGGACTCACCAAGCAAGAAGCCGAAGAAGCCCAGGTAGTTGACGGTCAGGAATATGAATCCGAACTTACCAAAATGGCAGAGCCTTCCACCGAAAAAGGTGTCAACGAAATTTCTGCTGGAGAGAAAAACCTAGACGACGAATTTAAGACCAAAACCACTGTAAAAACCGTCAGGAACTCCGGCTCTAAAAAATCAAGTGCCAAGAAGAAATCTAAAAAATCTAAGAAGAAGAGCAAGAAGCGTAAATAATGCGACATTCCGTAGAAGAAGTTAAGCTCAAAAACGGTGCACGTGGGCTACTGATTGATGTGCCTACGGCTAGCGTAATGAATATCCGTATACAATTTCGGGCGGGTATGCGCTATGCTAAAAAGCCTGAGGTCTACGAAATTGCCCACGTCGTAGAGCACCTTAGCTTTGGCGCTAACGCCGAGTATCGCGACGAGCAAGCCTACGAAGCCGATTTCACCAAAAACGGCGCTTATCATAATGCCTGGACTTCTGATTTTTCCGTTGTTTATGAATCAGAGTGCGCTGACTTTGAGTGGGAACGCATTTTAGACCTTAATCGCGTCGCTATTGCCAGCCCACGCTTCAATGAAGAAGAACTAAAAAGCGAGAAGGGAAATGTTAGAAGTGAACTTACTGGTTATTTAAACGATTATTCACGCTTACTTTGGCCTAGACTCCAAACCGCCATTGGCGAAGAAACACCAAACCTTCGCGAACGACTATCTACTCTTTCTAACATTGAATTAAAAGATATTCGCGAACATTATCGTCGTACTCATACCGCCTCTAATATGCGATTCATTATTGCCGGACAAGTCAAGCATCGCAAAAAACAAATCATCAAAATGCTTGAAAACTGGGAGCTAAAAGAAGGTGAGGAGCTAGAAATCCCCAAAGATGATTTACACGCCTCTGACGCAGTTCTAATTCGCCGAAAAGACGCCAGCAATATTACTTTTGGATTTTCCTTTGTTATACCGCGTCGTCTAAACGAGGTGGAAATTCATACAATGGATTTCTTAAATCACATTATGACCGGCACAATGAATAGCCGCATTTTTGGCAAAGCCAGAAAGCGCGGACTCGTTTACGGTATTGGTGGTTGCCTAACCAACAGTACTCATAATTCTTCTTGGGACTTTGATGGAGAAGTTAATTCAGAATCCGCTGACGAACTATTTGAGTTAATTAACAAAGAGCTTACTAGTATTATAAAAGGTGAAATAAAAGACACGGAAATTGAAGCAGCTCGTGCCTACAATATTGGACGGTACCAAATCGGCGCTCAAACCGTCGCACAACTATCCGATTATTACGCCGAGAGTTATTTTGTATCCGGAGAGATTGACAATTACGAGCGTGCCACCGACATAATTAATTCCATCAAAAAAGACGACATTGTAGACCTCGCCAGGGAATACATTTTTAGCAATATCTCCGCGCTCGTTGCTGTTGGTTCTTGTGAGAAAGCCGTCATCACCGCTCTATCAGAAAAATTAAAAATAGGAGTATAATATATATTATGTTAAAACTTGCAATCCTAGGATATGGCGCCGAAGGGAAAAGCGTCAAAGAATATTTCAAAACCCACCCATACGAAACCGTTGCGCCAAGCGACATTGAAATCAAAGTTTTTGATAATTTCAAAGATGAAGATATTGATAATTTAGGCCTAGAAAATTATGATGTAGTTTTTCGCTCGCCTTCCGTCCGTCCACATTACGACTTTAGAAAATTCAGTGGCGACGACGACCATAGAAATAATGAAGACGAATACAAACAAGCCTTCAAAAAGCCATACTGGACTTCCGCTACCAAATATTTCTTTGAACATTGTCCGGCAGAAATCATTGCCGTTACCGGCACTAAGGGCAAGGGCACTACTTGTTCTATGATTACTGCACTGCTTAATTCTATTAACGCTCACGCCTACAAAAATAACGCTAATGCCCCAAAGACTTATTTAGTCGGCAATATCGGCATTCCTCCACTAGATGTTTTGGATCAAATTACCGAAAACGACAACGTAGTTTTTGAAATGAGTAGTTTCCAACTTTGGGACTTACATCAAGGTTCTTTTGTTGGTGTTCTTCTTCGCATTGAGCCGGACCATCTCAACGTCCACAAAGATTTTGAAGAATACGTTTATGCCAAATCCGCCATTTCTCGCTACAAAACCGAGTGTGATTTTCTAGTCTATTTTAGAGACAACAAAACCACCAAATCTCTCGCCGAAAAATCCGACGCTAGATGCTTGCCTTATCCAATCAGGACAGAAAACGAAAAACTAAAAGAACTATTAGACAGCCTCAAAATCCCAGGCCGTCACAATCGCGAAAATGCCGAAGCTGCACTTCTCGCCATCTCTGCCCGATTCTTTAGTGGCAATCTAGACGCTATGCTTTCTAGCGAACTATACCCAGCACTAAAATCTGGTCTAGAAAATTTTGAAGGTTTACCGCACCGCTGTCAATTTCTTCGCGAGCTAAACAACGTCAAATATTACGACGACAATTATTCTTCCGCACTTCCAGCACTAGACGTTGCGCTTTCCGCTTTTGAAGATTACCCGACCGTCTTGATTGCTGGAGGCTACAGCAAAGGCACCGATGCCGAAGTCAAATCCCGCATTTTCTCCGCCAAGAATCTAGAAAAAGCCATCCTAATTGGCGATACCGCCAAAATCTTAGCAGAAGGCGAAGACGAAGCGAAATACGAAATCGCAAAAGACCTAAAAGATGCCGTTGCTCGCGCTCGTGCTGCCGCCGAAAAACTTGCGAGCGTAGACAAACCTGCCATAGTTCTAATGTCACCAGGCTTTGCTAGTTTTGACTGGTTCAAAAACTTTACTGACCGTGGCGAAAAATACACTAAAATCGTCAAGGATTTAAAATAGTGTTTGAATTTCTAGACTATAATTTTGACGAAAATCTCCTCCGCGCTACATTTCATTACAGAGGTGGAACCGCCAAAAACCCTCTAGATTTTGAAGAAATTGTCAATTTTTCTGACCACGCTCCACATTACAACAAAGACACCTTGCGTCGCGCCCTAGACTTTGCTTTTATTGCTATTGGCACATCATATTACAAAGCATTCCCAACCGCAGAGGTCAAACTTCCCGCCTCGTTCAATACGCTTCCGGCTGATTTCTATAATTCTATTTACCAAGAAGGTCTTTCACAATTCGCCTTTGAGAATAATCTCACGCGCGCCGACCTCGCTCATTTTCCGCATCCAGATACTCTAGTTGATTTCAAAGAACCAAACCCATATTCCGGTTCCGGTAAACTAGTTTTACAGTCCGGTGGCAAGGATTCGCTTCTTACTGCTTCACTCCTAAATAAATCCAACACTCCTTGGACCGCCGTCTATATTTCTAGTTCTGACAATTATCCAAAAATTTTAGACAACCTCGGCGCCAAAAATCTCCAAATCATTACCAGAAAAATTGACCACAAAAATCTAAAACAAGCCTCAGAGCTTGGCGGACTTAATGGTCACGTTCCAGTTACGTATATCAATATCGCGCTTGCGCTTATTCAGGCTATCCTAAACAACCAAAACGAAATCATCACTTCTATTGGTCACGAAGGCGAAGAGCCTCACACCATTATAAAATCAAAAGATGGCGATCTTCTAGTCAATCATCAATGGAGCAAAACAAAAGAAGCCGAAGAATCACTACAAGAATATATTAAATTCCATATCGCAAAAGGAATCAAAGTTCATTCATTAATTAGAAAATACAGCGAGCTAAAAATCGCCGAATTATTTGTTGATAATTGTTGGGATAATTTTGGCCACAAATTTAGCTCTTGTAATAAAGCCAATTACGGACAAGGGAACGACAACAGCAATCTAAAATGGTGTGGACGTTGTGCCAAGTGCGCTAATTCCTATCTACTTTTTGCACCATTTCTAAAGCCAGCAGAACTAAACTCGCTCTTTGAAGATAACAAATCACTTTTTGAAGTCCCAGAATTAACTGACGATTTCAAAGGCCTTCTCGGAATTGACGACACAATGAAACCATTTGAGTGCGTTGGCGAAATCGCCGAACTCCGTCAAGCTTATCATATGAAACAAGCAGGCTATAAAGACCTCCCATTCGCCGTCCCAGATTCCGATTTTGACTACGAAAAACTCTACTAACTTTCTGTTTATGCTTAAATTCGTGCTATAATAAAATTATCTTGCTATACTTAGGTCACTGGCAATGAGAAATTTTGGTCTCGGGCATCGTCATTTATACCCCTGACTAGGAGCCAATAAATCAGGCTCACATAAATGACTTCTAAATAATAATTACTTAGGAGTTAGTTTATGAAAAATACTATTAAAAATGAACAAGTCGAAGTTATGGCACTGTTCGGTTACGAAATGACACCTTGCCAACCGCTTTCTTTTAAGCGTCGTGGCCAGGCTGGCGAAACCGAAGTGACAGAGCTACTTGGCACACATATCAAGTTTGCCGGAAATGTAGCGATGCATTTCTTCGACATTATAGCTGGCCGGGAAAGAGACCAGCTTGAGTTTAACTCACGCGATTTGTCCTGGCACCTCACACCAGCTATGTAGTTCAAAAAATCGCCCTAGGGCGGTTTTTTGTCTAAAAAGCCTCTAGTACAAACGATGCTAACACGGTATGCTATTGGGCGACGCAGCGGACAGACAAGCCGTGGGTCTTATAGTTGCTACCCTCTGGGGTGGTATAATTACCGTAGATGTCCAGGTTGCGGGCGTAGGTATTAGAGTTAGCACCCTGTGACCACCAGCTGCCGCTCGTACCCTGATTGACGGTAGCGCCAGAGACTCTGGTCACGCGGCCTGAATACGGCAGTGAGAATGGGAATTGATGGAGTATATCATTGACGCGGGTGGAGCCTTGGTCGCCGGAAGAAGTTATTAAGGAGTAAGCGTCCTTTCCTTCGTAGGAAAAAATACAAGATTAGCAATTTTTCTAGAAGGTCCTTAGCTGATTAAACGGAAATAGTCTAATCAACGCCGGCCCAACAATCCTACAATATGGCACCGTGCCTAATCCATTCCTAGAATCAAACGAATGTGTACCTTCACGGTTATCTCCAGCTACAAAAATCTCTCCAGCCGGCACCACCATATCTACTTCGCCAGCGGTATATTTTTTAGGACCATCCGTATCGGATTTTCTGGTCGTCTCGTCTGGATTAAATCCGTCAGGATGCTCATCGTTATATACAGTCAACTCCCCATCCACCACCGTTACGCGCTCGCCAGGAAACGCAATCACGCGCTTAATAATGTATTGGTCTTGTACACCGCTCTGCACCCCACAAGTCAGCGGTCCTGTCGCTTCGCCATTAGCAAACACAATGATTTGTCCACGTTCCGGCACATATTCCTGACCGAGGAAATGCGCAATAGACACTGGCACCCGGTTTACGATAATTCTGTCATTGCCGTGTAGAGTGTTTTCCATAGATACACCAACCACGTTATAAGATCTAAAAACAAACGCATTAAGAGCAAGTGTCCCAACCACTACTAGCCCAATAAAAATCGCTAGCGACACTAAATCTTTAAGCAACGGATGCTTCTGAAAAAACTTTGGGGCCTTCCTTTCCATAGTCTACATTATAGCATAAAAGCTATTATTTATGTTATTTTAAGCCGATATTTGCTATAATTAAAGATATGGCAGATTACGTTTTAATCAGAAAAAGTCGCAACATCATCAGCTCCGTACTTCACGTGATTCTGAATATCCTGCTCGGTGTTGGCTCTATCGCTCTCACCGTTCTTACTGCTAGCTGGATTCCGGGACTCTTCCTAGTCGTATTGTCCAAATGGCGCGTTTTTGCTGTTCGCCCACGATTTTGGATGGTTAACATCTTATCCAATATGGTTGATTTCATCGTCGGCGCCAGCTTCGTGTTTATCGCTTATTGCTCCGGTGCAGCCTGGCTTCCAGTCCATATCGTCCTCGCCGTTGGCTATACCGCCTGGCTCCTCTTCCTTAAACCTCGTTCTTCTAGCCTCGCTAACGAAATACAATCCCTCATTACGGTCTTTCTTGGCACTACCGCCGTTACAATGCTCTTCGCCAGTTCCAATTCTGTCTTTATGGCTTTACTTTGTTTCCTAATCGGCTTTTTCGCTTCTCGCCACATCTTAGTTCAAAGCGACGAAAACGAATTTGGCTTGCTCACTCTTTCTACTGGGCTCATTTCCGCCGAAGTCGCTTGGCTCTGTAATAGCTGGCTTATTATCTACACCTTTGGAACTACCGGCATTATCGTCCCCCAGATATCTATCATTCTCACACTTATCAATTTTGTTTCTAACCGCGTTTTCAAAAACAGCGTGGAACACAACGGCAAAATTAACTTTTCAGATATTGCCGCGCCAACCATATTTAGCATTCTGCTTATCACTATTCTGGTTATTTGGTTTTCCAATCCAATCTTTGATGTCTAATATATAAAGGAGGTAATTTCTATGTCGGAAAATAAAGAACGTTCCGAAAAAATTAAAAGCGCAAATTTTCGTTTAGTAATCGGCACAATGGCCGGCTCGGCTTTACTGTTTTCTGGCGTTAGCTTAGGTCTGTCTATTTATAATACTTATCGTAGCAATGGCGGGACTAGTTTCTTGTATAGCTTGTTTGACGGAAATTATACCAGTTTTACCGACGGCACAGTCGCAGAAGTTTCAAACCGAGTTGCCCCTAGCGTCGTTTCCATTCTTACAGAAACCCGCACCACTAATTGGTTTGGTCAGGATACAACCTCTTCCGCCGCTGGCACCGGTGTCATCGTCACTTCTAACGGCTATGTTTTAACCAACAAACACGTCGTAGAAGGCGCCAAAAAAATTGAAATCGTAACATCCGACGGTGCGACTTATAGTGATGTTACGCTTGTCGGCACCGACCCTCTGAACGACATCGCCTTTATCAAAATCAACAGCGCAAGCAATTTCACTCCAGCCACACTCGGCGATTCCAAAACTCTTCAAACCGGACAACAAGTTATTGCTATTGGAAATGCCCTAGGCCAATATCATAACACTGTTACTCAAGGCATTATTTCTGGCACCGGTCGCGATTTAATCGCTAGCGACAAATCCAACGCTTCCTATTACGAGCGCCTCTCCGATATGATTCAGACTGACGCCGCCATCAATGGTGGCAACTCTGGTGGGCCATTACTTAACGGAGCCGGTCAAGTTATTGGTATTAACACTGCCGTCTATTCCGACGGCAACGGTATTGGCTTTGCTATTCCAATTTCTGCAGTCAAAGGAATGCTCAGGACTATTATCAATACTGGCAAAGCCGAGCGCGCCTACATCGGTGTATCTTATGTTAATATTACACCAAGCGTAAAAGAACAATACAGTTTAGCCTCTAGTCGTGGCGCCTATGTGAGCGGTAGCCCAGCAATCATCAAAGATAGCCCCGCCGATAGAGCCGGTCTCGCAGACGGAGATATTATTACGCGTGTAAACGGTGTAGAAGTTGGCACTTCCGGCTCACTCGCCACACTTATCGGCGAATACGGCGTTGGAGACACCGTAGAACTAACCTATCTTAGGAACGGGGAAGAGAGGACCACTAAACTTACTCTTGAGGCTTACAAAGCACCAGAATAAAATCATTAGTTTTTAGGTGAGATATGCCACGCTCTGTGGCATATTTTATAATCCGCTGATGCTGGCACGGGTCCGCTTCCAAAATCAACCATTTCTCGCCACTATCGTTTTGCCAAAGCATCTTTGCTTGATTTATCAAACCAAAAATTAAATCTAAACCCCCGTTAGTGGCATAAAGTGCTAGCTCCGGCTCTTTACTTAAGGCCTCTTTGTCCAACCATTCCCAATTCTCATCCACGTATGGCAAATTCGCCACGATTACATCTGGTACCTTACCCCGATAATTACAGAGCAAATCCGAGCCCACAAAATCCACGCTTGCGCCAAGTTTTTCCGCATTCTCTCGCGCAATCCTTAGCGCCTTGCTAGATACGTCTAGTCCAACCACTTCCGCTTCTTTAATTTCTAATTTTAGCGTAATCGCTATACAGCCAGATCCCGTACCAACATCTAAAATCAGCGGATTTTCTGATAATTTTTGCTTTTGCGCTTTCATTCCCGGAAGATACGACTGTCCAGCTAGTAATTTCACTTCGTCAACTATCGCTTCCGTTTCTGGGCGGGGAATCAAAACATCAGGCGAGACCACAAAATCTCGCCCATAAAAATCCTGGTATCCTCTTTTATACGCTTTTACTAAGCTCTCGCTCATTTTTGGTTAGTTCCTGAATGATATCCTCAATATCTCCGTCCATTACTGCGCCAATATTACTGCGACTATAATGAATCCTGTGGTCTGTCACGCGGTCTTGCGGGAAATTATAGGTGCGGATTTTTTCGCTTCTATCCCCAGTACCAATTAAACTCTTGCGCGCGTTACTTGCGGCCTTCATTTCTTCTGCTTTTTGTTTCTCAATCAGGCGTGAGCGCAAAATTGTCATTGCTTTTACGCGATTCTGTTGTTGAGATCTCTCATCCTGCATCGCTACTACGATTCCAGTTGGAAGATGGGTAATACGTACCGCCGAATCAGTCGTGTTTACCCCCTGGCCACCGTGTCCGCCAGAACGATAAATATCAATCCTAAGATCTTCTGGCTTAATCTCAATCTCATTTTCTGACGCTTCCGGAAGTACTGCCACTGTTGCCGTAGAGGTATGAATCCGCCCCTGGCTCTCTGTTACCGGTACGCGTTGGACCCTATGTACACCACCCTCAAATTTTAGTTGCCCATACGGACGCTCGCCAGAAAATCTACAAACCACTTCTTTAACCCCACCGGCCTCATTTTCCGAAATTGAAACCTGTTCTATCTTTAGGCCGTGCTTCTCTGCGTAATGTTGGTACATTCTGTATAGTTCGCCAGCAAAAAGACTCGCTTCATCTCCACCCGCCCCTGCGCGAATTTCTACAATCGCCGGCTTGTCATCATCTGGGTCGCGTGGGATTAATAATTCTTCCAACTTTGCTTCCGCTGTCTTTAATTTTTCTGCCGATTCTGTTTCGTCTAGTCTTGCGAGTTCTATAAGTTCCGCATCACTTCCATCCGCAATAATAGCCTTGGCCTCTGCTATAACTTTTTTCAGTCTTTCAATCTCATCAAACGTTCCAATAATCTCTTCTAGTTCCGACAATCTACGAGCTTTAGTAGCATAATTTGGATCAGAATAAGCATCCGGCTTTGCTAAAAATTCCTCTATCTCTCTCTTTTCATCTTTATATTTATTCAGTTCCATAGTATAATTATAACATATCTTTGGACCCTTAGCTCAGTTGGCTAGAGCGTACGATTCACATTCGTAAGGTCACAGGTTCAAACCCTGTAGGGTCCACCATTTTTTATGCAAGTCTATATTTATAAATCTGATAAGTTAAATACCAGGGGTCTCCCGCGCGACAAAAACGGCAAACCTCTGCCTATTAATGGCACCCATTTTAATATTTCTCATTCTGGCGGATATGTCGCCGTCGCTATTTCTGGTAGTCCCGTTGGCATTGATTTACAATCCAAGTTCAAACTCAGCAGAAAAACTAACGAACTAACACCGCGCAAACTTTCCGCACGCGCACTTAAAAAAATCCTAAGCCCCGACGAAAAACCAATCCAAAATAATTATATCCACAACTTCGTCATCAAAGAGGCCTACGCCAAGAAACTAGGGAAGGGCCTTTCTCTTGGATTTTCCACCGTTGACGCTAACACTCTCTTAGAAAAATACCACCCCTATTTCAAAGAAACCAAAGATTATATCTGCTACGCTTTTGACTGATCAAAAAACCGGCCCCGATGAGGGCCGGAATTTTTATGCTTCCTTTTCAGCTTTTTTCTTGGCTTCTTTTTCCGCTTTCTTTACCTTGTTTCCAAGAGTAGCGCGGAGTTTCTCTGCCTTAGCAGCACGAGCTTTGAATCTATCAACACGACCCTCAGTATCAATAATCTTTTCTTCGCCAGTGAAGAATGGGTGAGAAGCGGAAGAAATCTGCACCTTAACTAGTGGATATTCTTTACCATCTTCCCATTTGATAGTCTCTTCGCTCTTAGCAGTAGACTTAGTCAAAAAGCTATAGCCTGCGGCCTCGTCAGAAAACACCACAAAACGGTAATCTTTAGGATGTAAATCTTTTTTACTCATAATTAGCACCTATTATATCAGAGATATTAAAAAAAGTAAACCCCGTTTATTAAAACGGGGTTTTAGGTGTAATTAGTGTTTAGTAGCGCATTCTTTTTCCAGCTTGCGATATTTTTTAATTATCAAGAGCTTATTGGTTTCGTCTATAATCTCTTTGAGCAACTTTCTACAAGCTAAGCCCATACGTATCATATCCTCAGGACCATATTCCGTCGTCTCATCATTGATATATGATTCAAATTGCCCCAACAGATACTGTAATGCTTCGCAATCTGAGCGACATTTTAACCGAATCAGTTCCTTTTGCCACTCATCCAGCTCAAGTAACTTACAGTGTATATCCGTATGAATATCACGCGCAAGCACTTTGCTCGCAAAGACTAACTTATCCTCACGAATCATTTTTTCTAAGCGGTGCGTCATCAGGTCCCCCTTTTCCGTACGGATTTTAACCGGCATTGGCTGAGAAAAACTCGGATCATCAGGCGTTACTAAAACACTTTTCACTCTGGTTTTCATAAAGAACACCCCCAATCGTAAACTAGGACTTGCTATACCCTAAAAGTCCATCTGTAGTTACAACGATAATTTTAACATAAATCCTTGCATTTTACAATACCACGTGTTATAATTAAGGAGTTATTAAATTAATGAAACAACCTTGCGTAATTTTCCTGCGCCATTTATATAATTAGGCGTGAGAGCGCAAGGCGAAGAGAAAGGAAAAATAATGTCAGTAAACGTTGACATGAAAACCTTGCTGGAAGCTGGCGCACATTTTGGCCACAAAACCAGCCGTTGGCACCCAAAGATGGCGCCATACATCCACAGCCGTAAAAACGGTGCACATATTATTAACCTAGAAAAGACCGTAGAAGGCCTAGAAGTCGCTCTACCAAAAATCACAGAAATCGTGAAAAGTGGCAAAAAGGTCCTCTTTGTCGGCACCAAGAAACAGGTTAAGGACATCACTAAATCCGCTGCCGAGTCCGTCAATATGCCTTATGTTACCGTACGCTGGGTTGGTGGTACACTTACTAATGTCGAGACTGTTAACCGCCAGATTAAAAAGGTCAAGGACCTTGAGCGTCGCATGGAGTCCGGCGAACTAGAAAACCGCTACTCTAAGCTAGAAGTTCAGCGCTTTCAAGAAGAAATTGATATGCTTAACGAGCGCTACGGTGGTATCAAAGATATGACCGAGCAGCCTTCTGCTATCATCGTTACTGATGCCCTAGAAGACAAAAACGCAATCAAAGAAGCTAACACTCTAGGCATCCCAGTATTCGCTATTACCGACACCAACGTAGATCCAACCAATATTAACTATGTTATCCCAGCAAACGACGATTCCGTCAAAGCTACATCTCTAATCTTAGACTACTTTGTAGAAGCTATCAAAGCTGGTAAAAAATAATAATTAGGAGGCTAATATAATGGCAGACAAAAAAATCTCAATCGAAGACATTAAAAAACTAAAAGAGCTTTCTGGCGTAGGCCTTACTGATGCTAAGCAAGCTCTAGTAGAAGCCAAGGGCGATTTTGACAAGGCCCTAGAAGCTATGAGAAAGAAAGGCCTAACTAAGGCCGAGAAGCGTGGCGACCGCGAAACTCGCGAAGGCTTAGTCGAGGCTTATATCCACGACGGCCGTATCGGCGCTATTATCGAAGTCAACTGCGAAACGAGCTTTGTCGCAAAGACTGACGAGTTTAAAGACCTAGCGCACAAACTTGCTATGCAAGTCGCTTCTATGTCTCCACTCTATGTTTCCGTAGAAGACATTCCAGAAGATGTATTGGAGAAAAAGAAAAAGGAATTTGAAGAGAACTTCAAAGGTCCAGAAAAAATGAAAGACCAAATCATTGGTGGCCAAGTTAAGAAGGCCTTCGCCGACAAGGTCCTCATGGATCAGCCATACATCTTAGACGACACTAAGACCGTTGCTGACTTTATTAAAGACAGTATTGCCAAGACCGGCGAAAACATCACCGTCCGCCAGTTCAAACGCATCGAACTCGGCGTTACAGAATAAGTGCCTTCAGAAACCGACCCATAGAGGTCGGTTTTTTGTTCAGTCAAAAGCGTAGCATACTTGCATTTTATGGTATTTATATGCTATAATAGTAGCACATCTTTCTCCCAACCCCCAATGCTATTAATTAATTTGGGAGTTTTTTATGGAAGAAAAACACTTCGACGAGTGGATTATATTAAAAGAAAAATTACATTTTGACGGAAAAGTCCCATCCATTAGGGAAGGGCAAGTTTGGTGGTGTAGTCTTGGAGAAAATGTCGGCGCAGAAATTAATGGCAAAAACGAACGTTTTACCAGACCAGTTCTAGTTCTAAGAAAACTCAGCACGCTAACTTTTATGGGTATACCCCTGACCTCACAGCCAAAGACTGGTAGCTGGTACCAAGGCTTTACCTTTTTAGGCAAGCGGGAATATGCTGCGCTTTGTCAAGCTAGAGTTACGAGCGTTTCTCGACTCCATTCCAAACTTGGTGAATTGCCAGACAATGATTTGAGTCTCGTACGACGGGCCTTCTTAAGACTATATCAATAAAAATGTGCCCCTCTCTTGCGAAAGGGGGATTGTGGGTATTCCCAAAAATGTACTTACATTATACCGCACTTTCACCAAATTTTCAAGAGGGAAGTATATTCCAGAATGCTAATGACCCCGCCTAGGTCTGTATCCCTGCGAGCGCACCTTCGTCAAACCATCTCGGCGCGCTCGCATTTTTGAGGAGGACACCTACTCTTTAATAACTTCTTCCGGCGACCAAGGCTCCACCCGCGTCAATGATATACTCCATCAATTCCCATTCTCACTGCCGTATTCAGGCTACGTGGGCAGAGAATCTGGCGCTACCGTCGGTCAGGGTACGAACGGCCACTGGTGGTCTGCTGGATCTAACTCTAGCACCCGCGCCCGCTACCTGCACGTCTACGGTAATTATACCTACCCGGAGCACGTCCACTATAAGACCTACGGCTTGTCTGTCCGCTGCGTCGCCCAATAGCATACCACATTAGCATCCTGAAGGAGACTAATACCCTTCAGGAACTTTTAAGGGGCAAAAACGGGGAATTAGAGTCTTAATCTTGACTTTCATGCTCAAACGCGCTACAATATAACCAAATTATTGGCACCTAGCCACAACGCCCCTAGTCGGGAGATTAGGGGTAAATTTATTTCGCAAAGGAGTCTTTCTCCTGAAAAGTAAATTGTGCATGCCACTTATCGTAATGAGGAACAGAAGTTAACGGCACTCCTAGAAAGCTATATCTATTTATCGTTGGCAAATTTTCATCATAATGAATCTTTTCTTTCACCCCCATCCACTCATCAAACCGCTTGATCTGCCATTCTTCAATATCTGTATCAAAATGTACTATAATATCCTTAAGGGCTAAAAACTTACGTCAGGACTAGCATTCGCTCAACACACTCTTGGCGGGGTGCCCTTGGAATTCGAGAAGCACACTTTTGCGTCGCAAGAGTTCTAAAATATACGCGATCTACGGGTCGTTTATAACTTAAAGTTGCTTCTATAGCACGTTACTGAAGTGGCATTCTCACTGCCGTATTCAGGCAACGTGAACAGAGAATCTGGCGCTACCGTCAATCAGGGTACGAACGGCAACTGGTGGTCTGCTGGATCTAACTCTAGCACCAACGCCCGCAACCTGAACATCAACGGTAATTATACCAACCCGGAGAACGACAACTATAAGACCAACGGCTTTTCTGTCCGCTGCGTCGCCCTGTCTAGCTGTTCCCACGAATTCCAAACAACCACAACCAAATCCCTAAAATCTAAAATCCAACCCCACCTGGTCAAAAATCCGGGCCATTATCTTTTTGCTATTATAATGCTTCATTAGCCCCATATATGATATTATCGTTTCTTCATCACCATACCCCATCTCATACGACTGTAACGCCTTATAAAAATTGTTGCGAAGCCTTCTAGACGGCACAATTCTTCGCGGATATATTACCGCACCAAGAAAATTCACGCCCTTATCTGCGCTCTGTATTGAGCGTTTCCTAGGATGTAACGTTAGCCCCATCTCTAGAAGTTTCATTTCTATTATTTTTACGCACCTCTTCAGATATGGCAACTGGTCTTCCGTTACCACCACATAAAAATCATCCACATATCGCCCATAGTATTTGAATCCCAGCTCAAACTTCATAAACCTATCAAACGGATCCAGGTATATATTAGATAATAGTTGCGACGATAGATTCCCAATTACAATTCCGCGCCCTATCGGTTGATAGAATAAACTCTTAGTTCTAGGAAGTTTGCGCCATTTGTTGCGCCCACCTCGTTTTTCTACCTTTGCCGTTGGGTCGTCAAAAATAATTTCATACCACAAATATTTTAATAGGTCATATTTTGGCCCGCCCCTAGGGAACTGCCGATTAAGCCCCCACATAATCCGCTCATACAATCCACGTCTCGGCAAACTCATAAAATACCCTTGTATATCAAACTTTGCAATATAGACCTTCTT
Organism: Candidatus Saccharimonadota bacterium; assembly: GCA_017455145.1. Lineage (GTDB taxonomy): Bacteria > Patescibacteriota > Saccharimonadia > Saccharimonadales > Saccharimonadaceae > Nanosyncoccus. The sequence goes on from JAFTBP010000002.1 coordinate 86,113, forward strand.
GGTATAATTCTGCGAACATTTTCGTATCATATCACGCAATCTATATATCCCAAACAGCGTCCCCTTGCCCTTTCTACAAGAATACGCATCAAAACTTAAGCGCTTATCCCACCATTCCACAATCAAATCATACAAAAAATGATGTACCACCCGGTCTCTAAACGGCGCCGCAAAAATTTCTCTTACTACTGGGTCCTCTACCACAAATGCTATACCAGCACTAGGCTTATATCTTCCAGACATTACTTCCATAAATAAAAGTTCTAGGTTCTCAAAAAGATTCATTTCAAATAGCGATTCATCTCTGGTACCGCGTTTATTACGAGACGCTTCTTCAAACGCTTTATAGAATCGCGCGTGCATTTCGTGCCAAAATGCGTCTTTTTCTTCCATTATCCAATCTTCTTTCGTTCTTCGGCCAGGGTTGTTTGTGCTTTTACGACAAGAAACGATATCTTCCGACATTCTGTAATATGCCACACCCCCGACGCTTCCACAATTAGCAAATCTCTTAGCATTTTTACTAGTGTATCCCTCACCTCGTTCATAGATCTTGTGAAATCCCGCGTGTCTTTACAGCCAAGTAGAAACGTCAGCATAATCTTTTTTGCGTCATCCATCAGCTGTCCTGTTACCAACTCGCGCTCTACCTTATCGGATTTTTTAGCAACTTTTTGGTAGGTTATTTTTAGAAGTTCACGCAAAACCTGGTACGTCTTAGGCAACGCCTCTGCCGAGGATACCATATTCACAAGTTCTGCCCGCTTGATATCTTCAGACTTCGCTAGAACCTCATATTCTGTCTTGGTCAGTTTATGTACTAGCCGAAACGTCAAACTGTCTTTATTCTGAGTTACTCCCGCAACGTATTTACTATCACACAACAATTCTTTATATTTGTCAACATTACGTATGACAACTTTACCGTCCAAAAATCGGCGCTCAAAATCGCCATCTTTGCGGATGGCGATTTTGAGCCCTAATTCCGGTGCTATCATATTATAGAGGATTATCGCGGAATGATCACCCGCGACAAAAAATCCATTCATCCCCCGGAAGAAGAAAACATATTGATAGTTCTGCTTTTCAAACTCAATCGCCTTCGTCTTGCGGCGAAGGTATTTTCTACGCTCAGAAGCCTCTGCCTCAGCATCCACTTCTTTTGCTTTAAAGCGTTCCTTTGTTTCGGAATTCGTCATAGTCTTATTGGCTATTACTATTTGTATATATACTACGCATCCTGAAGGGTATTAGTCTCCTTCAGGATGCTAATGTGGTATGCTATTGGGCGACGCAGCGGACAGAAAAGCCGTAGGTCTTATAGTCGTTATTCTCTGGGCTGGTATAATTACCGCTGATGAGCAGGGCCCGGGCGTTGGTATTAGAGTTA
>JAFTBP010000003.1 GCA_017455145.1 Candidatus Saccharimonadota bacterium
AAGAGCTTATGTCAAGCAGAAAGACAGGAATTTCGTAGATAAAACTGCTTGGGAGGGTATTTTCTTAGTGCGAAGCGCGCCTTATGGCGAGCGAGCACTAAAAAATGCCCTACCGGGCAGTTTTAGCACGAAATTTGGTGCGCGCGACTGGACTTGAACCAGCACAGCTCTAAAATGGCCACTACCACCTCAAGGTAGCGTGTCTACCAATTCCACCACGCGCGCAAAAGAACATACGTATATATTATCACATCTTAGCCAAAAAAGCAAAGCCTATGGGGTGCGGTTTTTGGACGTTTTTTCTGTAGCCCAGAAAGAAACGTCAGTAAAGCGATCTGTGGCAGTAACAAGACGATTGTCTTCAGAAAAACTACGGACATTCTTATTAACAAAGTAAGAAAGATTAACTTGATAAATGCCTATGGCGGGAACGTCTTCTACCCAAGTCTTGAGGAAGGCGGAATATTTGGCGCTTCTAAGGCTTTGGTCGGTAGTCCTTCTGGCGGCAAGAAGTGCATCAGAAGCAATGGCACTATTATAGTTAGAAAGGTTAAGGCCGTTTTCTGTAACCTGAGAAGAGTGATAATAAGCAAAGAGGTCTGGATCGGAGCCAAGCTCGATTTCGTATAGCAAGATATCATAATTACGCGGACGAATAACGTTAATTAGAAAATCCTGACCTGGAGCCATCATATCAACCTCGGCGTTTAGACCTAGGTTGTTTAACTGGAATTTAAGATTGTCGGCAAGGGCTGGGAAGTAACCAGAGTCAACCGTAGCGATACGAATAGGGACGTCATTGTTTAGACCTAGTTTTTTGATTTCTTCTTTGGCGGTTTCTGGATCATATTCTGGGAGCTCTGGGAATTTTTCAATATTAATCTGAGTGGAGAGGAGTGGATAATCTAGGTCGGCTTCATCGCCAACTGGGGCGCGAAGGGAGCGCATATCAATTCCCTGTCTAACGGCTTTTCTAAGAGGCTTTGAAGAAAATACGGAAGTGGTATTAAAGAAGGCAAAGACGCCGGAGTTGAGCGCGGTTTGCTTTTCGTAGATGCTAGAAGAAGTGATTTTGTCGGCGTCGGTCGGAAGGAGTTCGGCAGAAGCAGTGACAGAGCCAGAGTTGAGGGCGTCAATAATGTCGGCAGTATTAAGATAAGCGTGGACAGCAAAACTATCTAGAAGCGGAGCGCCTTTGTAATAAGATTTGTTAGGGGTGAGATAGACAATTTTTTCGCCAGCAGAGCCAATAGATTGAGAAGCGTTATAGGTAAACGGACCAGAAGTAACTGGCGAAGAAGAGAAGTTATTTTCTAGAAGAAGGCTAGGGGAAACGTCGTCTAGAAGGTGGGATGGCAAGATTGGAAACTCCAAAGCGGAAGAGAAGTTGGAATATGGAGCAGGAAGAGTGAAGATGAGGCTACCATCAACGTCGGCAACGGTAATACCTGTGAGATTAGAAGAATAGGAAGTGATGACGGAAGGAGATTGGATAATGCTAACTGTGTAAATAACATCAGCATTAGTAATTGGCTCGCCGTCAGACCATTTGAGGCCGTCACGAAGTTTTACTGTCCAGATAAGACCGGAATCATCAGTAGTAATAGAATCGGCCAAGCCAAGACCGATGTGGCCGGAATAATCAACAGAAGTAAGAGTTTGGAACATTAGACGAGAAAGAGTCTTTTCGCTATTAGTGGTAGCAAAGAGAGGATTAAGAGAGTTAACCCGACCGAGTGTAGCCTCGGAATAAGTACCACCAGAAGTAAATGTAGTAACAGCATAAGATTCGGCATAGAGGAAGGACTGGGTGACTGAAAGCATAATAATAGCCAAGACTAAAAGAGCCCACTCTAAAATAAGTAGGCGTACATTCTTGACGTGGGAAATGCGGTCAATAAAATTCTCGCGGATATGCTCTTTGCCTTCCGCACCAGCGCGCCTAGAAAAACGAGAAACGCGTCTTACGATTTTGTGCCCACTACTTTTGATACCTTGTTCCATATATTATGCTGGGATAATTAGAAGTCCTATAATAGAGCCGACAAAGACCACCGCAAAAATCACGGTAGCATTAAAGAGAGATTTGTCTAATCCACGGCGAGCGGTATAGAGCTCTCCAGAGGCGCCAAAACCAGCGCCAAGAGAGGCGCCACGCTGTTGTACTAAAATTAATAGGATGGTCAGAATCGCTGAAATGAGAGTCACAGCTTGCAAAAAACTTCCAATATTCATATTGATTCTATTATAGGACGGCAGGGCAGTTTTGACAAGTGATTATACTATTTTAGGAGGGATTTTCTCTGGAGAAGACGGTGGTAGGTGATAGCAAAACGGTGGGATTCGTCATCAATGCGAGCGATTAGTTTGGCAACGTGGGAGTCGGATGGAAGAAAGACAGAGCGAAAACCAGAAGGCTCTGTATCGTCTGGGATGACGATATGGACGGAGGCATTCCTGGTATGGTCGCCAGATTTGTCGCGCCCAATGACTGGGATGTTAGCGGTTTTTAACAAATCTTTGACAGCATTAACCTGACCTTCGGCACCATCAAGAATAACAAGATTAGGATAATCCCATTCCTGGTGTTTTAGTCGGCGTTCAATAATCTCGCGCATATTATTAACATCATCATTGGTCTGACGGCGAAGTTTAAATTTACGATATTCGGAACGGTCAGAAACGCCATTAACAAAAACAACCATACTGGCGACGACGTTACTTCCCTGCTGATGGGAAATATCGTAGCCCTCTATGCGACGTGGAGGGTTGCTTAAGTTTAACATTTTTTGTAGCTCTAGGAGGGCTTGGTCGGAAGAAATGTTAAGAAATTCCTTGTCGGAAAAGACGATTTTTTTCTTTAGGCCTTTCAGGCCAAAATATTGATTTCTAAGCTCGGCGGCACGTTCAAAATGATTTAGCTTGGCCTCCGTCTTCATCTCTTTTTCAATTTCGGAAATCAACTTCTGGCGGTCGCCCTCTAAATAGCGGATGAGCTTCTTAAGATTCTTTTTATATTCGGCAGGAGTGGAACGACCTACTTCTATGCCTGGAGTGAGACCAAGGTCGGTATTTAATGTCTTTTTGCCGTCGTACGGGCGGTCGTAATACGGGAAAACTTTGCGCAAAATACGGAGCGCAGTAGCAATAGTAGTTTTAGCGTAAAACGGACCAATATAAGTGGCCTTGTCGTCTAGTGGCTGGCGGGTCATAGAGACATATGGGACTTCTGATTTCATATCAATACGGACGTATGATACAGTCTTGTCGTCACGGAGAAGAATATTCCACTTAGGTTTGTAACGCTTAATCATTTCTGATTCCAAAAAGAGAGCATCCATCTCTGTATCAACGACAATCCAATCAGTGTCATAAATTTCTTTGACTAGAGCGGTAGTTTTGGGATCTTTCTCGGTATTTTGGAAATATTGACGCACACGATTTTTTAAGACGGCGGCCTTGCCAACATAAATAATCTCCCCAGCTTTATTTTTATGAAAATAAACTCCGGGTGCGGAAGGGAGGGTTTTTAGTTTGGCTTTCAGAGCGTCAGTCATAGGAAAATTATACCATTTTATCTGTTTTATTGGTAATGCTTATGCTATAATTAAGATATGGATAATTTTTCTATTGCAGATATTAAAGCTAGACAAATTTTAGATAGCCGTGGAAATCCTACGGTAGAAGCCGACGTGTATTTATCAAGTGGACAAGTAGGCAGGGCAGCCGTGCCATCTGGTGCGTCAACTGGAGCAGGAGAAGCGTTGGAGCTTCGTGACGGAGATGCTAAATTCTTTGGTGGGAAAGGTGTATTAAAAGCAGTCTGGAATGTAAACAGCAAGATTAGGGATGTACTTGTTGGAAATACCGCTGATCAGAGAATAGTGGACCAGTTAATGCTAGAAATTGACGGGACAGAAAACAAATCCAATCTGGGTGCAAATGCAATATTAGCAGTTTCTCTAGCTAACGCAAAGGCGGTAGCCAAGGCCAAAGAATTACACTTCTATGAGCATATCGCAGAACTGGCTGGGACGGTAGGAGAAATGTCCTTGCCAATGCCAATGATGAATGTAATGAATGGCGGGGCGCACGCGGACTGGAGTACGGATTTTCAGGAATATATGATTGTGCCAGTGGGTGCTAACACTATCAGCGAAGTAGTCCAGATTGGCGCGACAGTGTTCCATACACTAAAGGATGTATTAAAAGAACGCGGATATGTAACTACCGTGGGAGATGAAGGTGGCTATGCGCCAAGAGTAAGAGAAGGTAATAATGAGCCACTAGAATGTATCAAACTCGCAATAGAAAAAGCCGGATATAAGCTCGGCGAAGATGTAGCGCTTGCGATGGATATTGCGTCGTCGGAATTTTATGACAAAGACCACTATGTTCTAAAAACCAATGGCGACTGGAAGAGTTCGGATGATCTGATTAACTGGTATACTTGGATTCTAGATAATTATCCAGTAATTTCTATTGAAGACGGACTAGCGGAGGACGACTGGGCGGGATGGAAAGAAATGACTGCTAGACTCGGTAATAGATGCCAGCTAGTAGGAGATGATTTGTTTGTAACTAATACGAAGCTACTAGAGAAAGGTATTTCTGAAGGCGTAGCAAATGCGATTTTGATTAAACCAAACCAAATCGGAACATTAACTGAGACGATCAACGCAGTACTAACCGCGAAGAAAGCAGGGTACCGGACAATTATTTCCCATAGGTCCGGAGAAACAGAAGACACCTCTATCGCACATCTAGCAGTAGGACTAGGCGCAGGACAAATTAAAACTGGGTCTATGAGCAGAACCGATAGAGTAGCAAAATACAATGAGTTAGTAAGAATTGCCGAGGGCAATTCTACGCTAGGGCTAGCAAAATTCTAGGCTAAGATTAAAGTTTAATTTAGGCGCCGATGAGTTCTTTGAAACCGTCGGCGTTTATGGTAGGGATGCCTAGTTTTTCGGCTTTTTCTAGTTTGCTTTTCCCTGGTTTTTCACCCAAAATGAGGGCGGTGGTGTTTTTGGTGACAGAACTAGTAACTGTAGCGCCTAGATTACGCAATAAATCTTCGGCTTCTTCGCGGTCATAGCCTTCTAGGGTGCCGGAGATAATATAACTTTTGCCGGCAAGCGGGAGGGTGGAGGTATCATTATAAGTTGGAGCAACACCGAGTTCTTTTAGCTCGCTAAGCATTTTGAGATTATCTTCGTCGGCAAAATATGCCAAGATGGATTCGGCAACAATTTTGCCAATGTCTGGGATACTTAGCAAATCTTCTTCTTCGGCGGAAGAAAGTGCATCTAGGGAGTGGAACTTATTAGCTAGAGCGATAGCGGTCTGACCGCCAACGTGACGAATACCGAGCGCGGTAATAAATTTAGGGAGTGGTGCGGTCTTGGATTTTTCTATGGCATCCACTAGGTTCTTGGCAGAAAGTTCTGCAAAGCGCTCTAGGCTGGCGACCTTACCAACTGTTAGGCGGTAGAGGTCTGGGATACCTTGGACGAGCTTACTGTCAACTAGTGCGACGACGTTTTTCTCGCCGAGCCCTTCAATATTCAATGCGGGTTTGCTGGCATAGTATTCAAGAGAACGCTTGAGGATAAGGTCGGAAGTCTCGCCCTTGACGCGATAAACCACCTCACCACTTGGGCGCTCAAATTCAAGCTCAGGATATTGCTCTTTTAAGGCTTCTTCGTAATTAAATGGCTTGGAATTTTCTGGGCGGAGGGTAAGGAGGACTTCTTTGACCTGAGGAATAATATCGCCAGCTTTGTAAATGATAACCGTGTCACCAATGCGGACGTCAAGGCGAGCGATTTCGTCGGCATTATGAAGCGAAGCGTGTTTAACGGTACTACCGGCAACTACGACAGGGTCCAAAATGGCGACTGGAGTAGCGGCGCCAGTACGACCGATAGAAATCACGATATCACGAACCTTGGTAGTAGATTCTTCTGCAGGGTATTTAAAAGCAACAGCGGCCCTAGGAGTTTTCCCAACGATACCGAGCTTCTGATAGATAGCGCGGTCGTTGATTTTGATAACCATGCCGTCAGTATTAAATGGAAGATTTTGTCTGGTCTCGCCAAGGTGTTTTATCTCTTGAAACACCTTTGACAAGTTGTCAAATACATTATCTTGCATAGAAGTTTGAAAACCGAAGGCACGAAGCTTCTCGTAAGCCTCGTGATGAGTTGGGAGATTTGGCTCTACTAAATCGTAGGCCATAAATTTAAGCGGACGGGATGCGGCGATTTTAGGGTCTAGTTGACGAATAGAGCCGGCGGCGAGATTTCTAGGGTTGGCAAAAGGTTTTTCGCCCATCTTTGCCTGCTTTTCGTTAAGAGTGTCAAAATCTTTTTTAAAGATGATGATTTCACCTCTGGCTTCAACTTTTTCTGGGATGTTATCGCCACGAAGTTTAAGGGGGACATTTTCAATAGTCCTGACGTTCATTGTTACGTCTTCGCCGACAAGACCGTCGCCACGAGTAACAGCTTTTTTCAAAACGCCGTTTTCGTAGTGAAGAGAACAGGCGAGGCCGTCCATTTTAATATCCGTAAAGAATTCAAACTTAGCTCCTGGAACGAGCTTTTGGTTACGCTCGTACCATTCGCGGACTTCGTCCTCAGAGAAAACATCAGCAAGAGAAATCATACGCTGAGCGTGTTTAACCTTGGTAAACTTGTCTAGCGGGCGACCAGCAACGCGCTGAGTAGGAGAATCTGGCGTGATTAAATCTGGGTAGGCTTCTTCTAACTGAGACAACTCGTGTTTTAGTGAGTCGGCGGCGGACTCAGACATAATAGATTCGTCTAGGACGTGGTAGTGATAGCGATAATCGTTAATGATTTCACGAAGTTTAATAACGCGCTGTTTGGCTTCGTCGTAAGTAAGTTTAGTCGTCATAGTCTAGGAGCCTCCTGTAAAATAGATATAAATACGTTGTAGAATAAACCAGTGAGAAGCAGGTCATTGTAAGGAGCTCAAAAGAGACAAACGGGATGCCTTCTAGCCAGGTGAAGGATTTTTTTAGCGTCAAGTCTAGAGCAATAAGTGGGAGCATAATAATAACCCAAGTCAAAATTAGAACAAAGAAAAGATAGACTACGCGGATAATAAATTTAATTCGGCGACCAGCAAGTAAGTCCCTGGCAGTGTGGACGGCAACCAGAGGATAAAGACCCGGAGCAGAAACAGCAATCAGCGCGACGAGAGAGCTGGAAATAAGATAGACCGAAAGTAAAATGAGCAGTGAGGCAAAGATGAAATAGATTAAGGCATAAAACGGCGTAGTTAAGAACTCTGTAGCAACGGCAGCAGAATAAGTAATAACCACAATCATTAGAGGGATAGCCTCAATAAAGATTACGGCGAGGACAACTAGCGTAGAGATAAACGGGGCGAGCGCATTATATAATCCGTCGCGAAGTTTGATTTTGTGATCGGCAAGACGATGACGGACAATATAAATAGTAACTAGCCAAGTAATAATAAAGAGGATAACTGCGGAAAACTGCTGAGACTCGGTCATTCCCTGCGAAAGCCCGCCCGTAGTAATAGTGGAAACAAGCAGAAGTCCAGAGCGCGCAAAGGTACCGAGTTCGCCGGCTTTGATGTTTTTGGCAGTTTCGTCCAAAGAGTTCTGGAAAGTGGTAAAAGTCTCTTCGCTCATTAAGCCAACAAGAATAATATTAAAGAATACAACAAGTAAAATTAGCGGGACAAAAAGACGCCAGTTTTTAAAGAGGAATTTAAATGTCTCTATGGCGTGAGAAAGGAGGCCTGGGGCTTCAAATGGACGCTCGTAATCTTCGCGATAAGAGCGGTGAAAGGAACGGTGAAGGCGAGGTCTCGCGGATTTTCTAGCAAGGATTTTGTTTTTAGTGGCAGACTTTTGCTCGCGAAAAGCCGTACGAAAACCCTGCTTTTTTACAGGGGATTCGGAGTCGTGGGGGGTGTCGCTATTAGAAGGATTTTTTGGCATTTTCAAGTCTTTCTATACGTTTTTCAATTGGTGGGTGAGTACTGAAGAGGTTAGTAAAGGAATTTTTCCTGAGGGGGTTGTTGATGTAGAGGGCCTCTGTGGCGGCGTTCTGGCGACGCATCGGTCGGCTGTGCTCGTCCAGTTTCTTTAGTGCGGAAATCATACCTTCTGGGTAACGAGTCAAGCCGACTGAAGATGCGTCCGCCAGATACTCGCGCTCGCGCGAGACCGCTAGCTGTGCTAGCGACGCCGCCAGCGGGGCGAAAATCGCCACGACGACCATAATAACCGCACCGACTGGACTCCTATCGTCATTGTCACTATGATAGAGCATCCGGAGACCTAGGTCGGAGACAAACCCAACTAGACAGACCAAACCAAAAGTAATCATAGAGACGCGGATATCGTAGTTTTTAATGTGAGAAATCTCGTGACCAATAACAGCCTCTAGTTCGTTCTTCTCCATAATGTCAAGCAAGCCTGATGTAACCGCAACTACGGCGTGGTTTGGGTCGCGACCGGTGGCAAAGGCGTTAGGCGCAGGATCGTCTATTACATATACTTTTGGCATTGGCAAACCGGCTGTAAGTGAAATATTCTCTACTGTTTTATATAGTATGGGATATTTTTTCTTATCAGCTTCTTTGGCACCGGTCATAGCCACTGCTATGGAGCTTGCGCAGAAATACTGGAAAACTGCATAGATAATAGCTATGATAACAATATATAATTCTACCCACCAATCTTTGTAAACCCAAGCAAAAATGCCGCCAATAGCAGAAATTAAGACTACGAAAAACATCATAATCAGAATTGTATTTCTTTTGTTGGCGGCAATTTGCTTGTACATATTAGAATTTGACTTCTGGAGCTTTGTTGACTTTTTCTCTCTCAGATTCTTCTACGTCGTAATATTCACGCTTTTTAAAACCAAAGCCTTTGAATAGGTTGATTGGGAAGATTTTAATCTTAGTGTTAATCTCTTTGGCACCAGCGTTATAAAAACGACGAGCAGCCTGGATTTTGTCTTCGGTGTCGGACAATTCTTCCTGTAGTTTTTGGAAGTTCTTGTCGGCTTTTAGTTCTGGGTAAGACTCAGAAACTGCCATAAGTCTAGACAAGGCACCAAGCATAGACTTATCGGCTTCGGCGGTGCTGGCAACAGATTTTGCACCCATCATCTTAGCGCGAGCATCAGAAACTTGTTTGATTGCTTCGCTTTCGTGCTTGGTGTAGCCTTTGACGGTTTCCACTAGATTTGGAATAAGATCCGCACGACGTTTAAGTTGAACGGTAATGTCGGACCAAGCCTCGTTCACACGTTCATCAAGTTTGACTAAGCTGTTGTATGAACCCCAGACAAAAGCAATAATGACTAGGACAATACAACCAATAATGATTCCAGCGACCATTTTTTCTCCTTATTTATACATATTTTATTATAACAAAAATGGTATAATTAAACAAATGAAATTGAATGAGTCAACCGTGCTAAAGGTGCGCGAGCATACTGTAGTTTTTGAGAAAAAAGTACCCCAAGTTAGGGTGATGGTGACTGGAGATTGGCATATCAGCCCAATTATTTCTGCTCGGCAGGCGGATTTTCTAAAAGAAGCAATCTCCGTTATAAAGCCCGACGCGATTGTTCTACAAGGCGATATAATAGATAGCCCAACGGAACTAAAGCGCGACACTTCGCTAGAGAAACTAGAGACTGAGCTTAAAATATGTAGCAAGGCGGCACCGACTATGCTAGTCCTGGGGTCTCACGATTTTATTACCCCAACTAAACCTGCTCATATCAAAAAAGATTTTGCGATTTCTTGCTGGAAAGACATCTGTAAAAAATGCAATGTTAAGCTACTCCTAGATGAAAAATATGAACCAATTCCGGGGGTGGTATTCTATGGATTATTTCAGGATGAGCGAACGATGATAGAGCTGGATAAGAAGGGGCAGAAACAGCACCGTAACAACGCATCTGGGTTTCTCGCTAAAATTAAAGAAGTTGATTTTGACCTAGACAAGACCAAGTTAAATTGGTTTGTTTCTCACGCACCGCTTCTAAATAAGCGTATTATTAAGAGTTTGTCAGATTTTGATATTTTGTCGTTTGGGCATACTCACGGAGGAATCGTACCCAGAGGGCTAGATGAGGTCTTTGCAAAACTTAATATAACTAGCGGGTTAATCTCAACGGACGCCAAGCCTTTTGCGAGATTAGCACGCGGAACGAAAATCTTGGAAAATGACACTCTGCTTTTGATCAATCCTGGAATGACGGGAGCGCAATTTTGTGCGCCAAAGGTTTTACAAAACCTAAACTTCATAAAAGCATCTGAAATTTCTGTCGTAAAAATAAAAAATAAGACCAATTAGGTCTTATCTCTGGTGCCCGAGATGGGACTTGAACCCATATGGAAGATTCCATTCGATTTTAAGTCGAACGCGTATACCAATTCCGCCACTCGGGCTTAAAATTGCGATATTGTCATTTTTCCTCGCTCGCTCGTCGATGTAGACGCGCTTCGCTCGGAGAAAATGCCAATCTCATCAATTTTATTATAAGTACTGCTCGCTTTCAGCAAACTTGGAGGCGCCGACCGGAATTGAACCGGTGTACAAGGTTTTGCAGACCTCTGCGTAACCACTCCGCCACAGCGCCATAAAGCTATTTTAACATAAAACCCTTGATTTCCCAAGAGAAATTATGTATAATAAGGGTATTAACGTGCGAATGTAGCTCAGTTGTTTAGAGCGCTTCCTTGCCAAGGAAGAGGTCGAGAGTTAGAGTCTCTTCATTCGCACCATTTTTTATGCTTTTTGCTATAATCTAGCTATGGAAACTGAATATAAGATTGATATAGAATCTCTAGATGGGATTGAGGATGAAATTAGCAACAGCGACGACAGATATAATCTGGACGAGCTGAGTGGAAATGGTGGGTTCTTTACTAACGCTTTTATTAGTAACCCTAAGAACGACCAGCCAGAGGTGGTGGCGATGAAAATGGCGCTGGTGGATGTGACAAATTCTACTAATCTGAACCGAATCCTAGGAAAGAAAGATTATTATTCTAAAGGCAAGCATATCGTGCGCAACATGTTTTCTTTTTCTGAGCTAATTAATAGGGTGGTTTCCATGCCTGATTTTGACGAGAGGCTAGCGCGCGGAGACGCGTCTCTAGTATCCGAGCTAACGAGATGGGGCGACACTTGGGGCGAGAAAGAGTCGGACGGCGCCAATATGATGTCGTTTTTTAGCAAATACTGTCTTTATCAGAACTATATTATCTATGGTCGGGACGATTATTCTATTTATGATTCCGTTGTAAAAGACAATATTGGCAAGTATCTCACTGATGAAGAGGTTAAAAAGCTGTTCCCTGGTATTAAGATTAGGACTACTAAAAAGTTTCCAGACGAAACGAGTGCACAAGGACACGCGGTGGCGTTACGGATAGAGAAATGGAAGAAAACATATAATTATGAGGCATTTAATGATTTGATGACAAAAATCTTAGAGATGCGCGGGATTCCAACAGATTCGGATAAAAGGTATCGCAGGAAACTAGATCTATTAGTCTGGCACAGAGGAAGACTTAGCGCGCCACAAAAGAGTTAGATTGGTTTGACGAGGCTTGTAAATGGGCCTCGTTTTTTGTTACAAAAAAATGCGTCCCTGGGGACGCACTTTATGTTTCTAGGTGAATGAACTATCCTTCTAGAAACTCCACGATATCAGGCGGCTCTCAACTTCGTCCGATATCCTACTTTCATTTTAGCATGAGCAAAATCTGTGTCAATATTGATTTTTTAGATTTTTTGTGTTGTGGCATATTGTAATTTTACAGGGGTGGATGGCGGATTTCTATTGACTTTTTATGCTTCCTGTGGTATAATAGAATTATAGTATAGAATGAATTTTCTCCCCGTCCTGGGGATTTTTTGTTGTATAATAAAAACAATGAAAGCAAAAGTGGAGAAGTGGCTGGATAATACTAAAATGTCCTGCCTAGGAATAGTAATGGTTAGTCGCGAGTGGCGATTTTGGGCGGTTTTTGTGCCAGTACTTATTGTGTTTGGGACGCTTCTTTCCCTATTGTCTGGAGGGCTCGGTGCGGTTAATTTGTTCTTTGCTTCGGATTTTGGTGGAAAAATGCAGATTATCGGCGATGGTTTTCTTGGGTTTCTTGGCAAAGATCGTGCAGTTTTGGATTTTTTGCAGAATTTAGCAATAGCATTATTGCAATCTCTGTTAATTGCACTAATCGTAGTGGTCTATAAAAAGCGTAAGCAGAGTAATTTAGAGCGTAAACAGAATGAGAAAAAGCAAAAGCACTCTCAAAATAAGCATAGCCAAGACGAAGCTGGCGTGATTTCCAATGCTGGAATTGCGGCTGGATTGGCATTGCTAGGGTCGGGCTGCCCGACTTGTGGGACAACCCTAATTACACCGATTATTGCGTCGCTTTTTTCTTCCTCTAGTTATGCGATAGCCGGAACTATCTCTGGAATAATTACGGTTCTAGCGATTTTGTTGATTTTGTGGTCTCTTAGGCGCGTCGGACTAGAGGCGTATGCTATAATCATTGATGAAAAGTGGCGCAGAAAGCGTCAGAAAACGGAGGAAAATGAAATACGTTAAGTGGATGGTTTTAGTACTAATCTGTGGGCTATTTCTTGGTGTTATAATTATAAATTCAAATTCTACGGATCATTCTGACAAGGTCTGGAACTCGGCTATGACGATGGGGAATCCTAACGCCAAGAATTATTACATCCAATATGCAGACCTGGCCTGCCCGTATTGTGATGTATTTTCTATCAATATTATGGAGAACGAAGAGGAGTTCAAGAAAGATTTTATTGAGGGTAAAGATATCTTTTATGAAGTCAGGATGACGGATTTTCTCTATGAGTACGGAGAACATCGCCCAGATATGTCTAGGTGGGGCGCAGAGGGGTCATATTGCGCAGCTCGCGAGAACAAATTCTGGGAATACTATCACGCAGCTTTGCAATCACTCGTTGACAACTACTATTCTAAGGGGATTGGCAATTCTAAATCCGCACCAATGATTACTGATATGACGGCGGAATATTGGCTAAATATTGGCAAGCAAATTGGTTTATCAGAGAATTTTGAGAAGTGCTTTAACAATCACGAGGCGCTAGAAGAAGTTCTAAGCAACACCAAAGAAGCCACTAAATATGTCCAGGGCGGATTGCCGTATTTCAAGTTTGGGAAGTTTTCTACTGGGGGATTTGACACGAATTGGGGATGGGACTACGTCAAAAAGTATCTAAACGCAGGGCTTAGTAAGTAGCATTCTACGGCCTGCCTGTCCGTTGCGTCGCATTTTTCTTTTTCCGAGAGAAGTTGGCGACCAAGGCTCCACCCGCGTCAATGATATACTCCATCAATTCCCATTCTCACTGACGTATTCAGGATACGTGGTCAAAGAATCTGGCGCTACCGTCGATCAGGGTACGAACGGCAACTGGTGGTCACACGGTGCTAACTCTACTACCCACGCCCGCTACCTGATCCTCAACGGTAATTATACCAGCCCAGAGAATAGCGTCTATAAGACCTACGGCTTGTCTGTCCGCTGCGTCGTTGTAAAATTTACAACATTATTATCTGTTATAACCTGTAAAATATCATGCTTGAGCTTGTAAAATCAACTATATTCCTGAGAGAATAAAAACGGTGTGGAGTTTTTGGCTACAGCGTAAGTACAGAAGATGCTACTGCGAGGTAGATGACCCAGATAAGTCCACCGGCACTTTTGGGAAAGGAGTGGGACAATGCTTGGATTTACAATTCACATTGGAAGATTCAATGTCAGTGTAGTTCTCAAAAAAGCCCGCCACTAGAGTGACAGGCTAAACTTAACACTACGGAGGCGAAATTCTGGATCGCTTCCTTTATGATTTTAGGTTATCATACTTATGCTAAAAAGTAAAGTCTCTTGGCTCCACCCGCGTCAATGATATACTCCATCAATTCCCATTCTCTCTGCCATATTCAGGCAGCGTGCACAGAGCTTCTGGCGCTACCGTCGATCAGGGTACGTACGGCTACTGGTGGTCACAGGGTGCTACCTCTAATACCAACGCCCGCCTCCTGTTCATCACCGGTAATTATACCGACCCAGAGAATGGCACCTATAAGACCACTGGCCTGCCTGTCCGTTGCGTCGCATTTTTCTTTTTCCGAGAGAAGTTGGCGACCAAGGCTCCACCCGCGTCAATGATATACTTCATCAATTCCCATTCTCACTGCCGTATTCGGGCTTCGTGAACGGGGCATCCGGGGCTACCGTCGATCGAGGTACGAGCGGGGGCTGGTGGTCTGCTGGATCTGACTCTGGCATCTACGCCCGCAGCCTGAACACCTACGGTAATTATACCTACCCAGAGTACTCGTACTATAAGACCCGTGGCTTCACTGTCCGTTGCGTCGCCCAACTCTTCCGGCGACCAAGGCTCCACCCGCGTCAATGATATACTACATCAATTCCCATTCTCACTGCCGTATTCAGGCTACGTGGGCGGGACTGACGGTAAGGTTTACCGTCAGGGTGCATACGGCCACTTCTGGTCGGCAGGCTCTGACTCCGCGACCGACGCCCGCTACCTGCTCGTCCGCGGTAATTATACCGGCCCAGCGGACTCGTACTATAAGACCTACGGCTTTTCTGTCCACTTGCATTTTTAGTATAAATATCATAAGATAAACATAAGGAACGGTTTTCCGAGTAGAAACCGTTCATGCGTTGTTAGAGATTCGCCTTTAGGCGGATCTCTTAGTTATTGTGTGCTTAATCTTGATTAAGCTAAACAATACGGAAATTGTTGTAACTTTCGTCATGGCAATTCTCCTTCCTAAGAGCACCTAGTATTACTCGGAACAATAATTTTTTATTGATACTCTCCACACCCTCAGTCATAAACCGAAATTAGC
>JAFTBP010000004.1 GCA_017455145.1 Candidatus Saccharimonadota bacterium
AAGGGCTGGAGGCTACCAAAAGGCGGTAGCTCCGGAGAATTCCAGACCTTATACAATGAATATAAAGGCTCTACTGGCACGGAAAGTAGTACAAACATGCAAAACATCAATGGTCCCAATCTTAAACTCGCCGGCTACCGTAGCGGTAGCTCTACGAGCGATGCCAGTACGCGCGGCAACTATTGGTCTAGTACGGCGTACCCTATTAACTACGTATACTTCTTGTACTTGGATAGTTCCAGTGTCGGCCCTGCGTA
Organism: Candidatus Saccharimonadota bacterium; assembly: GCA_017455145.1. Taxonomy (GTDB): domain Bacteria; phylum Patescibacteriota; class Saccharimonadia; order Saccharimonadales; family Saccharimonadaceae; genus Nanosyncoccus. Next base: position 258 of record JAFTBP010000004.1, read on the forward strand.
CGGCGACCTCAAGTACTACGGGTTTACTGTGCGCTGTATAGATGTCAATTAGTCACCTCGCGTTAGCCACCCGCCCTAGCATCCCAAATCCCCCATTTTTGGGGGATTTTTGGTCAGCCGTACCGTGTTCCCGGCCTAAAAACGAGTCACTTTATATGAATTCCCTATTGCGTTTTACCCCCCTACCCGCGCCAACGATATGAACCTATTTTTCTTCTATACAAGAAAAAACTAAACATAACCGCAGGAGTTTTTCTTCCATACAGGAAAAACTCTTGACAAAACACCCGCTTTTTGCTAATATAGAAGAAAATTACAGGAGAATAAAATGATTAGTCGCCCACTTTATCTAGAAAAATTAGAATCCTACATAGACAAGCCATTCATCAAGATTCTCGTCGGCGTACGTCGTGCTGGGAAATCTAGTATCTTGGAGCAGATGCGAGATATTTTGATTTCTAAAGGCGTAGAAGAAACTAAAATCGCCCACATTAATTTTGATTCCCTAGAATACACAGATATTAGAGAGAAGAGCCAGCTCGTAGAGCTAGAAAAGAAACTCCTAAAAAGTGGTGTGCATTATTTTCTGTTTGACGAAGTCCAGAATATAGACCACTGGGACGAAGCTATCTCCGCCCTATACGCAGAAAAGAACGTAGACATTTATCTTACGGGGAGTAATTCTAAGCTCCTATCCTCCGAGCTTTCTACATTCTTCACCGGGCGTTATGTAGATATCTATGTTTCTACACTCAATTTCAAAGAATACCTTGATTTCCGTAAAGCGAGCGGGGCGGACATTTCCAATACTGGCGCCGTCTTCTCTGAGTATCTAAAACGGGGCGGATTCCCGTCTATCGCTATTTCTGACCAGACTCAGAGCCAGGATGACGAAGAAGTTTCTGACATCTATTCTTCCATCATTTATCGCGACCTAGTAGAGCGTAAGAGTATTCGCAATCCAGAGTTATTGTCGCGCGTAGTGCGGTTTATTATGGATAATGTGGGAAGCACTTTTTCTGCTAAATCTATCTCTGATTACCTAAAAAATGAGAAGCTCCCGCTCAGCCAAGAAACGATTTATAAGTACGTCAACTGGCTAGAAGAGGCGTTAATTGTTCGCCGAGTAAAACGCTATGATTTGCGTGGCAAAGTACAGCTAAAAACAGACGAGAAATTCTATCTGTCGGACGTCAGCTTGCTATACGCCGTCAACGGACGGAGCGACAGCTACCTGCCCGGGATTCTAGAAAACTTAGTGTACCACGAGTTGATTTCTAAGGGGTACGATGCTAGTATTGGCAAATTTGGCGACAAAGAGATTGATTTTGTTGCAGAAAAAGATCACAAGAGAATATATCTCCAGGTTTGCACCAAAATTGACGACAAAAAAACCGAAGATCGCGAGTTTTCTCCACTAGAAGATATCCAGGACAATTATCCAAAATATGTCCTAGTCCTAGAAGAGGGTAAGCTCGGCCCTAGAAGTAGAGGTGGCATAGAAGAAATTACGATTATGGACTTTATTCTAAGCATTTAGGCCACGTAATACAATAGGGATATGAGCTCCCCAGAAGATATAGTAACGACGCAACGGACAGAAAAGCCGTAGGTCTTATAGTACGAGTACTCTGGGTTGGTATAATTACCGTCGTAGCTCAGGTAGCGGGCGCTGGTAGCGGAGTCAGAGCCTGCCGACCAGAAGTAGCCGCCCGTACCCTGACTGTAAACCTTACCGTCAGTCCTGCCCACGTCGCCTGAATACGGCAGAGAGAATGGGAATTTGTGAAGAATATCGTTGGCGCGGGTAGAGCCTTGGCCGCACATAGTCTGACAATGGTGAATTTGCGTTAAATTTGGCGGAATAGCCCTACTTTGTAGAATCAAAAAAAAGAAGTCCCCGTCTCAGCGAATGCTTCGCCCTCGTGAACTTCAGTACTTTTATTTTACCTCAATAGTTCATTGATGTCAATAGCTTTTCGTTTACGATTTACAAAAATAATCCGCTGAATGCCATGCCTTCTTTTTAGGCGTTCTAGCAAGAAATTCTGAATACTTTTATCTTGGACATTTTTCATCCGAAAAGAATCTAAAACGATATTTGGCGATTGGTGGTCTACAGCCTTGCGCAGGTTTCGCTCAACACAGGCGGTGGTCTTACCCTCTGGAGCCTTAATCTCAAATATTGTGTTATTGACATAACAATCCGCCATACCAATATTCACACTACTAGGAATGAAACGAACATTATAACCAGAATCAGCAAGAGCCTCGGCGGTAATATGCTCGTGGGGCTTTGGCTTAGCACCATCTTCCTGAGTAATCACACCCTTAATAGTAATAGACGGTCTTGGGTTTTTCTTCATACTGCTACATTATAACATGGCGAGAATTGCAATGTCACACAATGGTGAATTTGTGACATTAGTGTTTTCACCGAGCGCGGTAGGGGCGGGAAGCATATTGAAGAAAAAGTGCAATATATGCTGACCGCCAAAAACCAAGCAAGTTAGCCTTGAAAATAGTGGTGTTTAGGCCAAAAACCGAGCATTAGCCACTTTGCGTGAACCGCATAAACTGTGCTATAATAAACGTAAGTATATTTTAGGAGGTAAAATGACAAAAGTAGCAATTAACGGTTTTGGCAGAATCGGCCGCAATGCTTTCAAGATTGCTTTTGAGCGTCCAGATCTGGAAGTTGTCGCAGTGAACGATTTAACAGATACAAAGACCCTAGCTCACCTCTTAAAACACGATTCTTCTTATGGCACTTATAGCCACGACGTAAGCTATGACGACGAAAACATTATTGTGAGTGGCAAAAAAATCCGCGTTTTGTCAGAAAAAGACCCCTCCGCTCTCCCTTGGGGCGAGATGGGCATAGATGTTGTAATAGAATCCACCGGCCTCTTTACTAAGTCTGAAGACGCTAGAAAACATATTGACGCTGGCGCTAAACGCGTTGTGATTTCCGCTCCAGCAAAGAGTGACGACATTAAGACCGTAGTCCTCGGCGTAAACGAAGACACCGTCACAACTGATGACGTAATTATCAGCAACGCCTCCTGTACCACTAACTGTATCGCCCCAGTAATGAAGGTCCTAGAAGATACTTTTGGCATAGAGAAGGCTATGATGACTACAGTCCACTCCTATACTGCCTCCCAGAGACTTCAAGACGCTCCAGCTAAAGACCTCCGCGAGGCTCGCGCTGCCGCCGAGAATATCGTGCCTACTACTACCGGCGCGTCTAAGGCCGCCGCTAAAGCTATCCCATCTCTCCAGGGCAAGTTTAACGGTCTTTCCGTCCGCGTCCCTACCCCTGTAGTTTCGCTTTCTGATATTACCGCCGTATTGAAGCGTGATGTTACTATAGAAGAAGTTAACGAAGCTCTAAAAAACGCTTCCAAAGAGCCATTTTATGAAGGTATTATCGGCGTTACGGAAGAAGAGCTGGTCTCTATTGACTTCCGTGGCAATTCTCATTCCGCAATCGTGGACTTACCTCTGACCGATGTAGTTGGTGGCAACTTAGTTAAGGTCGTCGCTTGGTATGATAACGAATGGGGATATTCTAATCGCCTAGTTGAGCTAACCGCCGATTTTGGAAAGGAAAATTGAATGGATCAGGCAGAGGTTTTTGTTGCTAGCGACCATAGGGGGTTCGACGCCAAGAACGCTCTAGTTTCCGCGCTAAATGGCGAATATTCTATCTCTGATTTGGGTCCATTTGAACTAAACCCCGACGACGACTATAATGACCCGGCTATCGCCGTGGCAAAAGCCGTTAAATCTACCAGCGGGTCTAAGGGTATTTTGCTCTGTGGTTCGTCGCACGGCGTAGCGATTCAGGCTAATCGTTTTAAAGGTATTCGTGCCATAGAAGGATTTACTCCAGAGCTAGCCAAACTAGGTCGCGAACACAACGACGCTAACATCCTCTGTCTCCCGGCCGATTTCTTAGATAACCATAAAATTGCAGAAATAGCAAGAATATTTCTTAATACTAATTTCTCAGGGGAAGAACGGCACGTTCGCCGAATTAATCGCCTAGACGAGGAGGTATAATGGCAGAAATCGTACCAACCATCCTAACCAACGATGCCGAGGAATACAAAAAACAAATCGGCGTCCTCCAGCCGTTCGCTAAACACATCCAGGTTGATATTTCTGACGGCACTTTTGCGCCTAGTACAACTATTCCAGTTAATAATGTTTGGTGGCCAGAGGGTTGGCAGGTAGATTTACATATGATGGTGGTACGTCCATCCGAACATCTCCCTACAGTTTTGCAGTTAAAACCTTCACTTTGTATTTTCCATGCCGAGGTCGGAGAAGATTTACTCCCGCTTTTTGAACAATTAAAGGGCGCCGGAATCAAAGCCGGTGTAGCGCTAATGCCCACTACTTTTCCGGGTGGTGTTAAACAGTACATTGAGCAGGCCGACCATGTCCTAGTTTTTGCCGGTGAAATCGGTAAACAGGGAAGCCAAGCCGATATGCTCCAGACCGAAAAAATCCCACTCATCAGAGAAATCAAGAACGACGTAGAAATCGGCTGGGACGGTGGCGCTAACCTCCGTACTGTTCGCGCAATCTATCGTGCTGGCGCTGATGTTATTAACGTTGGCTCTGCACTCTCTACCGCTTCTGACCCTAGTGCTATGTACGAGGCGCTTGTTGCCGATCTTGATAAGAGAGGAGTAGTACTCTAATGGCGCGTATTGTTAGCCTCGGTTCCGCTCTTCAGGATATCTTCTTGATAGATAGAGATGATTTTGTTGCTACTGAACTCTGTGACACCAAGAAAAAGAACTGTAAATCCATCTTTGGCGAGCTTACTATTGGGTCCAAGGTAGACATAGATAAGCTAATTTACGCCGTAGGCGGTGGTGGTACTAATTCCGCCGTAGAATTTGCTCGTCATAATCACAAGAGTACCTATCTTGGTAATATTGGCCACGACGAAGCCGGCGACGCCGTTCTAGCCTGTCTTGATGAAGAAGGCGTGGATAATAGCTATGTCAAATACGCCAAAGGTAAGAGTACCGGTTGTTCTATTGTTATGCTAGACGCTAAATCCGGCGAACGCACAATTCTCACTTATCGCGGTGCCTCCGCCAAGTTTGATAACCTCAACGAAAAAGTCCTTGATGAGATTAAACCTAACTGGCTCTATGTTACTTCTCTAAAGGGTGACATGGATACCTTAGAGAGATTTTTTAAAAAAGCCAAAGAAATCTCATGCAAAGTCATGTTTAATCCCGGTAAGCCAGAACTCGCCGAGAAAAAAAGATTAACCAGCCTCCTACAATACGTCGATATCCTACTTGTCAACAAATCCGAATCTGCCCAAATCGTCCCCGGCAAGGTTTTGTCCGAGCTAATTTCTAGGCTTTCTAACTATGTAAAGACCGTAATCATTACCGATGGCAACATGGGCGCTATCGCGACCGATGGCGACAAGACCTATCGTTTTGGTATTTATGAGGATTTGCCAGTGAGGGACACTACTGGCGCCGGCGACGCTTTTGGCTCTGGATTCTTAGCCCACCTAGCGGACGGCCATTCTTTCTACGATTCTCTAGTCTATGCTTCTGCTAATTCCACCTCTGTTGTTTCCGAATTTAGCGCTAAGGCTGGACTTCTCTCTGGTACAGAAAAACTACATCAAATGGCAATTCAGGAGGTAAAATGAACGCAGATTTTGAAAAACGTTTAAAGGCTCTTGCCGCTAGCTTGGCTCCAGAAGATTTAGACCGCGCCGCCGAGTATGCCCACGATCTTTCCCAGGGACTTAACCTCTTGCGTACTATTCCACAGGGCGTAACCGTCTTTGGCTCTGCCCGCGTGCGCGAGGGCGACAAATACTATAACAAGGCTCGCGAGCTTGGCGCCGAACTAGCTAAGAATGGCCACGCTATTACTACTGGTGGTGGCCCCGGTATCATGGAGGCTGCCAACCGTGGTGCCTATGAATACGGCGGGCGCTCTGTTGGTCTTAATATCACCCTAGAGCACGAGCAATTCGCCAACCAATACCTAACCGACATCCTAGAGTTTAAATATTTCTTTGCTAGAAAGGTCATGCTTTGTATGGCGAGCAAGGTCTTTGTCTATTTTCCGGGCGGATTTGGCACTTTTGACGAATTTACCGAGATTCTCTGTCTCATGCAAGAAAACAAAATGCCCCGAATGCCAATGTATCTCTTTGGTAAGTCCTATTGGAAAGGTTTAGACAAGTTTTTCCGCACCAAGGTCGCCGGCCATAACTATATCCATCTCGCCGATACTCATATCTATAAGATGACTGATAATATCGACGAAATCGTTCGCGCCGCCAATAGAATTGGCCATCCGCGCGTTAACGAGAATCTCTATGATAACTTTGACCCTAGAAAATCCATGCCTGCCATTCGTAAAGGCTAAAATTTGTGGTATAGTGTAGCCAGAACTTAGGTTAGCACTTTAACGCTTGGAAAGGGGGTGAAGCTATGTCTGACACTAAGTCCAAAAAAATAATTGAATATAACGAAGCTAATGTCAAACTTTTTTCTGCGGATTTTGTGCAAGAGATGGACGACTATCTCATTCTACAAACTGGCACTGATACGAGCATCCTTTGGAAGCTCGGCGCCAAAATCGTCTTACAGATGGATGTCATATCAGAAAATTCTGCGAACATAGAATTAGCTACACTTGAGATTCCTTCCGGCTATAATGCCGAACTTGGACTTTACGTTTTAGATGGCAAAGTCTATGTTGAGGATGATTATTGCTGGAGCGAAATTCCCGACCAGATGATAAATCTTAGCTTAGGTCAGGATATTGGCGGAGGGTTTATGGCCAACTATTACGAGGAGTATTATAGGCAGAGTCAAGTTACCTTTGAGCCGCTCATAGTTAATAGTTTCAACCTTAATGATCCGGTCTTAAAGGTAGAAGAAGCTTATCGTAATGCCGTCTGTGAAACCGAATCCTACCAGACTTGTGGGTGGATTATTCTATTTCACGATGGTCATTTCTATTTGCCAGTTGAATCCATTGATGACCCAGTTAATCACGACACGTTCTATTTCGTTAAAGTGTTTAACTCTTATCCAGTTTCACTTACATCAGGTCGTATTTCGGTAGTAGCGATCGCAGAGCTTTTTAACCGTACCCATTATATAGGTATTCGCTTTCGTTCGGGATATTGTATTAATTGGCGCAAACTGTTCGTAAACCAAATTTTGCCAGCAGATTACCTGAATAACATCCCAGACCTGTATACGATTACTGACAAGCCTTATGGCTTGGAGTTGGATGAGGGCCGTGGTACCGATTATGATGGATTTAGGCTTCGCGAGCAAGATGATGATCTTGACGACTTTGACGACGAATCTGATGAATCAGACGACGAGCCTGACGACGATTAGTCCAAGCGACAAAACCGAGAGTAACGCTCTCGGTTTTTTATGGTAAAATATATGTTATAGTATGCCAAAATTTAAGTTAGTCAGCAAATATAAGCCTACCGGCGACCAGCCTCAAGCTATCGCCACTCTTTGTGATGGCCTAGACAAGGGCGTCCGCGAGCAGACTTTGCTTGGTGTGACCGGCTCCGGCAAAACTTTTACTATGGCCAATATCATAGAGCACTATCAGCGTCCTACCCTAATTCTTGCGCACAACAAGACTTTGGCTGCTCAGCTTTATTCCGAGTTTCGCGAATTTTTCCCAGAAAATGAAGTGCATTATTTTGTGTCTTACTTTGACTATTATCAGCCAGAAGCTTACATTGCCAGCTCTGATACTTACATAGAAAAAGATTCTGCCATAAACGACGAGATTGACCGTCTCCGCCACGGTGCCACCGAAGCTCTTTTAACGCGTGACGATGTCATTATTGTTGCCTCCGTCTCCTGTATCTATGGCATCGGCTCCCCCGAGCACTACACCGCCATGTCCCTCCCCTTGTGGAAAAAGGATGGAAGATGGGTGGTACTGAGTGGCAATAGTCCTCTGAGGAAGATAAGCGACGCCACGAGGAGCGTCCCAGCGAGCGATACCCCTGTGACGACAGGGGTAGCGCGTGGCGTTTCCGAAGAGGAGCTATTGCACGAAGCACCTTCTCTGATTCAGTCCGACTTCATTTATTATCTAGTCGCAATGCAATACCACCGAAACGACTTAGCCTTTGAGCGTGGCAATTTCCGTGTTATGGGCGACACTATTGACGTCTTTCCTGCCTCCGGCGAATATGCCTATCGTTTTGAATTTGGTTTTGACGAACTAGAAGTCGTAAAAATTATTGATCCTTTGACTGGCGAAATCAGGGAAAAGCCCGACCACATTCATATTTTCCCAAATACCCACTATGCTACGCCTCGCGACCAACTTGACCGCGCCCTAGAAACTATTAAAGCTGAATTTGATGCTCGCCTCAGCTTTTTTGAGCGTCACAACAAATTTTTAGAGGCCCAACGCCTAAGCCAACGCACTAAATACGACCTAGAAATGCTAAAAGAAACTGGTTTCGTTAAGGGTATTGAAAACTATTCCCGCCATCTTGACGGACGCAAGGCTGGCGAGCCACCTGCTACGCTTCTAGATTTCTTCCCAGAAGACTTTCTGCTTCTAGTAGATGAATCTCATATGACCTTACCTCAGGTTCGCGGTATGTACAACGGTGACCACGCACGTAAAGAGACCCTAGTAGAATACGGTTTTCGTCTGCCTTCTGCTCTAGATAATCGCCCACTCACTTTTAACGAATTTAATAAGCATATCAACCACGCCATTTATGTTTCCGCTACCCCTGGAGAGTACGAGTTGGAGCATTCCCCAGAGCCGGCCGAACAAGTTATCCGCCCAACAGGACTACTAGACCCAGAAATAGAAGTACGCGGTACCGACGGTCAGATTGATAATCTAATGGAAGAAATTGACCGCCGTATCGCTAAAGGCCAGCGTACTCTTGTTACTACTCTGACAAAACGTATGGCAGAAGATTTGTCCGACCATTTGAAAGAGCGCGGTGTCAAGACCGCCTATATCCATTCCGATATTGACACTTTGGAGCGCGGAGATATTTTGCGTGATCTTCGTACTGGGGTCTATGATGTTTTGGTAGGTATTAACCTGTTACGTGAAGGCCTAGACCTTCCGGAAGTTTCTCTGGTTGCGATTCTTGACGCGGACAAAGAGGGCTTCCTTCGCTCCGAGAGTGCTCTGATTCAGACTATTGGTCGTGCCGCTCGCCACGTTGAGGGCAAGGTTATCATGTACGCCGACCATATCACAGAGAGTATGGAAAAGGCTATTTCGGAAACTAATCGCCGTCGCGAAATCCAGCAAGAGTACAATAAGAAACACCACATCACCCCAAGGGGAATTAACAAGGAAATTTCTGCCGGCCTCCGTGCTATCATCCCAGAAAAAGAACAGAAAAACGCCCTCAATCTGAAGAAGGTTCCGCCAGAAGAAATTCCAAAGCTAATAAAACAGCTAGAAAGCGAAATGAAGCTCGCCGCCGCCAACCTGGAATTTGAGCGCGCCGCCTCCCTCCGTGATCTTATTGACGATATCAAATCTGGCAAAGCCGACAAGAAATAACTATTCTTTACAAAATAACAGTAATCTGATATAATATATCGGTTACTGTTATTTTTTACAGTCGTACCAAAGGGGGTGCTGACAATATGACTTTTACATCTGAAATTGATACAGACTTAGAGGAGGTGGAAGAAGATGAATCAAATTGATGTAATGGAACTCTATAAACTCTACCAGATGAACCCGGATTCGTTCCCGGTGATTCTAGAGAACTTATTTAGTCGCGAAATCTATATAATCCTTGAATCTATAGCCGAAACTGTTAAATTTATCAAAAGCGAAGACGGCAAAGACGAGTCCAGGAATAAGTTCATCTACGAGCAGATAGGAGAAACCGCCGAAGCGATGGAATCAACTTTTAAGTCTGCCAGCTTTTTCCGTAGAATGGAAATAAAAAATGGCGCCACCGGCGAAGATTTAAGAGATTTTATGTATCCTTGGATAGCGCTTACGCGTACCATTGAGGAAAAATCTAGGGCCGAGTTTGAGCGCGAAGGACAGAAAGCCTTCCCTAATGTAAAGAGTTTTGCGCTGAGGATTTTGAATACTGTTAGGGAACAATTTGTTGAGCTCGACAAAGATTTCCTCTACCTAAAAAAGTGGAAAAAGCCCGCCAGTCCAGAAGACTTAGAATAATGTTCAGCATTAGCGACCCGTTCTTGGGTCGCTTTTTCATTTCTCCCCTTAAATTTTTGTGGTATAATTAAAAGGATGGAAATTACACGCGAGGAAATTGATCACCTTGCCAAACTTTCTGATTTTTCATTAAGTGATGAAGAAAAAGATGGTCTGACAACTGATCTTAAGAATATTATTGGCTATATCTCCCAGCTAAACGAGCTAGATACAGAGGGAATAGAGCCTACTTATCAAGTTTTTGAAATGGAAAATATCTGGCGCGAGGACGAGATTCTACCTCAAGAAGCCGACCGTGAGGCACTATTGAATCTTGCCCCGGCTTACCTTGGTGCTTCCGGCGTCCAGGACAACCAAATTAAAGTTCCAAAGGTGTTATAGTTGTGGAAGAAGACGAAAAAGATCTAAAAATCCTTGAGCAAGAAGAAAAAGATTCCGAAAACCAAGAAAGGAGCGAGTGTGAAGATTGCGAGTAAAGACGTCAGCGCCGTCAGCATGGTCAAAGAAGCTTTGGAAAAAGCTAAACGTTGTAAAAATTACAACATTTTCACCTCTCTCAACGAAGAGTCCGCTTTGAACCGCGCCAAAGAAATCGACGAAAAAATTGCCCGTGGCGAGGATGCCGGCCGTCTTGCCGGCGTGCCTTATGCCCTGAAGGATAATTTTCTGAGCAAAGAAGGAAACACTACCGCCTCGTCTAAGATTCTAGAACCTCTCCGTGCCCCGCTAGATTCCACCACAGTTGAGAAGCTAGAGGCCGAGGGTGCGATTATGATTGGCCGTACTAATATGGACTCTTTTGCGCATGGCTCCTCTACAGAGAACTCCTACTTTGGCCCAACTTTGAACGCTTACGACAAGGAGCGCGTTGCCGGTGGCTCCTCTGGTGGCTCCGCCGTAGCCGTAGCTAAGGGTATTGTCCAGTTTGCTACCGGTACAGATACGGGTGGCTCTATCCGCCAACCTGCTTCATTTAATGGCGTTTACGGCTTTAAGCCAACTTACGGTACCATTTCTAGATATGGCGTCGTCGCCATGGCAAGCTCCACTGATTGTATCGGCTTCTTCGCCCGCTCCGCGGACGACATAGATTTGCTAATGCAAATCTGCTCTGGCCAAGACCCCAAAGATTTAACGACTTTACCTGACTACTATAATGAAAAAAATGATAAAGAAATTAAAAAAATAGGAATTATTAAAGATTTTGATCTCTCTAAGGTTGACCCAAGCATTAAGAAGGCTTTTGACGACAAGGTCTCAGAGCTAAAGAAGGACGGTTACGAGATTGTTGAGCTTTCCATGCCCGCCCTTAAATACGCCCTTGCAGTCTATTACATCGTCGTCCCCGCCGAGATTACCTCTAATCTTTCTCGTCACGACGGTATCCGCTACGGTTATCGTAGCGAGAGTGCCAAATCCCTAGACGACGTTTTTAGTATGTCTCGTGGTGCCGGTTTTATGCCAGAAAACAAACGCCGTATCATGATTGGTAACTTTGTTTTGTCAAGCGGTTTTTATGACGCCTATTATCTCAAGGCCCAGAAAGCCCGCACCCTAATTATCGACGAGTACAAGAAGGCTTTTGAGAAATGCGACTTTATCCTCACTCCTGTTTCCCCTAGCCCTGCCTTTAAGCTTGGGGAGAAGGTGGACGACCCTGTTTCTATGTACCTAGAGGACGTTATGAGCGTGCCTTTGAACCTGGCTGGCGTACCTGGTCTTGCTATCCCGGCCGGAGAAACAGAGAGCGGTCTCCCTGTGGGGCTTCAGATTGTTGGTCCGCGCCGTAGCGACAAAGCTCTTCTAGAATTTGCAGGAAGAATCGCGGGGGAAGCAAAAATAAATGAGGAGGTGGAGTAATGAACTCATCTATTATCTTTTTATTAATCGCAATTGCCTTAGTCGGCGTGATGGTGTTTATTGCTATTTCTCTCACCTCTAAAAAACGCTATTCTTTTGAAAAAGAAGAATACCAGACTGCCTGGCTCCATATTGAGAATTCCTTTGACAAAAACAATCCAGCCACTTTTTCTACTGCTATCATAGAAGCAGACAAGCTCCTAGATAAGGCCCTCCTAGAAATGAGTGCCCCAGGCAAGAACATGGGCGAACGCCTCAAAAAATCCGAAGGTTATTTTTCCCAGATTAATTCCGTCTGGCATGCTCACAAGATTAGAAATCAAATCGCTCACGAACACGGGTTTAAGCCAGAATATCTCCAGGCCAAGCGCGCCCTTGCCAGTTTCAAACAAGCTCTAAAAGATTTGGAGGCTATTTAGATGAAATACATCCCAACAATCGGCATAGAATGTCACGTCCAGCTCTGTACTAAAACTAAGCTATTTTCCGAGGTTGATAACGACGCTCGTGGCAAAGAGCCAAATTCTTGTGTCTCGCCCGTAGATTACGCACTTCCAGGTATGCTCCCACGCCTCAACGGCGAGGCTATCCGCTACGCTATTCGCGCAGGGTTCGCTATGAACGCCAAAATTAACACCGTTTCTCGCTTTGATCGTAAACACTATTTTTATCCAGATTCCCCTAAGGGCTATCAGATTACCCAGTTCTATCACCCGATTATTGGCGAGGGTTACATAGAGCTACCTAGTGGCACTAAGGTCCGCATTGAGCACGCGCACCTAGAGGGTGACGCCGGTAAACTCACCCACTTTGACACCTATTCTTTAGTTGATTTGAACCGCGTGGATACCCCACTGATTGAGATCGTCAGTATGCCGGACATCCACAGCGCTAAGGACGCTCACGATTATTGTAAAGAGCTTTGGCGCACTATGTGCTATGCTGGCGTTACTAACGGCGACCTCTATAACGGTAATATGCGTTTTGATGTTAATACCTCTATTGCTCCAGAGGGTAGCGATAAACTCGGCACTCGTACCGAGGTCAAGAATCTAAACTCCTTCCGCTCCGTTGAGCGCGCTATTGAATATGAAATTTCTCGCCAAAAGAAACTCCTAGAGAACGGGGAAAAGGTCATCCAAGAGACTCTAGGCTGGAACGACGCTACCGGTAAGACCACTGGTCAACGCAGCAAGGAAGAAGCCAAGGATTATCGCTATATGCCAGAACCAGATCTCCCGCCAGTTCACCTAACCGAGGAGTTTATTAACGCAGAGATTAAAAAGGTTCCACTTCTACCGAATGATTATAGGAAGAAATTCGGCGAAATCCTACCGGCCGACACTTTGGAGGTACTCCTAGACTATCCAGATTTAATGAAAAAACTAGGGGAGCTAGACGTTAAATCTATCAAACCTGTTGCTAACCTATTTGCAAGCGTTCTCTTAGCCGAAGAAAAATCCGTTGAGATGCTATCCCATCTTCCTTCTGCTACGCAACTTTCTGACCTTGTAGAGATGAAAGAAAAGGGCGAGCTCTCTTCTACCGCCGTAAAAGAAGTCTTCTTAAAGTTCTTTGATCCTCAAATGGGTAAAAAAGACGCCCGCGCTATTGCCAAGGAGCTCAACGTCATCCAAGAAAATGACGCCGGAGCTCTAGAAAAAATCGTAGATGAAGTCATTGCTGATCCGGCTTGCGCTCAGGCCGTGGCCGATTTTAAGGCTGGCTCAGAAAAGGTGATTGGTTTCCTTGTTGGCCAAGTAATGAAAAAGTCCCAGGGCAAGGCTAACCCAGCCTCTGCTCAGCAAATCCTCCGCAAAAAGCTAGCATAAGCATTGACAAAAATCTAGCAGTATGCTATAATCAAAAAATAGGTCTGAAAGGTCCGTGCCTTTTTACGACCTAGCATTTGTGGGAAAACTTCATATAGCTTTTAAAGAAAGGGGGTTTAAAAGCTTGCCAAGACTATGTTATTTTATACCTAGGCTGACAGGTCTGCCACCTTAACTAATTCATTATTAAGGGATTTTGGCCAAACGGCTTTAGGCAAGTAACTGTTAACAACAAATTGTTAGAACAAAATACAACCAAAATAACGTAACCCAAATAATCAACCCCGAGCATCCTGCTCGGGGTATTTTCTTTACAACCCGTAGGGAAATGTGCTATAATTACCCCAAATCTATTATTTTTATTGCAATAAATTTTTAAATAAGGAGTAAAATGGCTGAGAAGCTTACAGACCTGTCCAAGTTGCGCAATATTGGTATTATCGCGCACATTGACGCAGGTAAAACTACAACCTCAGAGGCTATTCTTTATCGTACCGGCCTCAAACACAAAATTGACCTAGTTAAAGGTGATACTGGTGGTGCTACTACCGACTGGATGGAGCAGGAAAAGGAACGTGGTATTACAATTACCTCCGCTGCTGTTACTGCTTACTGGAAAGGTCATCAGATTAACATTATTGATACCCCGGGCCACATTGACTTTACTGCCGAGGTAGAGCGTTCTCTCCGCGTGCTTGACGGCGCTGTCGTAGTTTTTGATGGCAAGATGGGTGTTGAGGCTCAGTCCGAGACTGTTTGGCGCCAGGCTACTAAATACGGCATTCCTCGTATCTGCTTTGTCAACAAAATTAACCAAATCGGTGGCGATTTCTACAAGTCTCTAGACAGCATCCACAAGCGTCTCTCTAAGAATGCCGTCGCTATTCATCTCCCGATTGGTTTTGAAAAAGATATCTGTGGCGTTGTTGACCTTGTTGATATGAAGGCTTACACCTACAAAGATTACGCTGACCACGAGCTTACTGTTGGAGAAATCCCAGCAGATATGCTAGAAAAAGCTAAGAACGCTCGTTCTATGCTAGTAGAAGAAGCTGTCGCCGCCGACGAAAAACTAATGGAAAAATTCTTCAACGAAGGTGAAGAAGCTATCTCCCAAGAAGAGCTAAAGGCCGCCCTAAGAAAGCGCGTCCTAGACGGCGACTTCTTCCTAGTTACCGGTGGCGATGGCCGTGGTGTTATCGTTGAGAAGGTCCTAGACCTTATGACCGATTACCTCCCATCCCCTCTAGACCGTGATCAGGGCCAAACCGTCGGTACCGATCCAAAAACCGGCGACGAAATCGTCAGAAAGGCCGACAATAACGAGCCTCTTACCGCTCTTGCCTTTAAGATTGCGACCGACCCATTCGTAGGTAAACTTATCTTTATCCGCGTTTACGCTGGCAAACTTACTTCCGGCTCCTATATCTTAAACGCTACTACCGGCAATAAAGAGCGCGTTGGCCGTATCGTTCGTATGTTTGCTGATAAACGCGAAGAAATTTCTGAGGTTACTGCTGGCGATATCGCCGCTGTGGTTGGTTTGAAGGATACTACTACTGGTACCACTCTTTGTGATCCAGCCCACCCAATTCATCTAGAATCTATTGAATTCCCAGACCCACCTGTCTCTATTGCTGTTGAGCCAAAGACTAAATCCGACCAAGAAAAAATGGCGCTTGGCCTCTCTAAACTCGCCGAAGAAGACCCTACTTTCCGCGTCCACACCGACGAAGAAACCGGCCAGACCATCATTTCCGGTATGGGTGAGCTCCATCTTGAGATTATTATTGACCGTCTTAACAAAGAGCACGGTGTAGAAGCTAACACTGGCGCCCCACAGGTTGCCTACCGTGAGACTATTCGCGGTACTGCCGAGGCCCAGGGTAAACACATCAAACAATCTGGTGGTCGTGGTCAGTATGGTGACGTTTGGATTAAATTTGAGCCAAACGAACCAGGTAAAGGCTTTGAATTTATTGACCAGATTAAAGGTGGTGTTGTTCCTCAGGAATATCGTAAACCTGTTCAGAAAGGTGTTGAAGAGACCCTCGCTGGCGGTGTCATTGCAGGCTACCCAGTAGTTGACGTTAAGGCTACCCTCTATGATGGTTCTTACCACGATGTTGACTCTTCCGAGCTCGCCTTCTCTCTCGCCGGTGCACTCGCTACCCGCGAAGGTATCAAGAAAGCTAACCCAGTTCTTCTTGAACCTGTGATGAAGATGGAAATCACTACCCCAGAAGAGTTTATGGGTGACGTTATCGGCGATATCAACGCTCGTCGTGGTCGCATTGATGAAATGGAAGACTTAAACGGTGGCGCTAAGCTCATCAAGGCTTTCTGTCCACTTGCTAACCTCTTTGGTTACACTGGTGACCTCCGTTCTATGAGCCAAGGTCGTGCCGCCTCCTCTATGGAGCTCTACGCTTACGAGGAAGTTCCGCCTAACGTAGCTCAAGAAATCATTGAAGCTCGCGCCTCTAAATAAGCATTGACTTTTTAGAGCCAGTATGGTATAATAAGATAAGGTTGTAATATACCTTATCTTATTTTGTACCTTAATACTCTAGACTTAGAAAGGGGTGGTGTATATGTCTAGAACTAATGAAACTATAAGTATTGTAGAGACTGACAATGGCCTTGTATTCCTCTTAGATGAAGATGTGAGGCAGTCTGCCAGCATCGTTGTAGAAGTTGATACTAAGAATCAACCGTTACTCTATGGCGCAGGCGACCTAAAATTGCCCGGAGATCGTACGGATATGATTACCGCAACTAAAGGCGGTATTATCATTCATAAATGCGACAATACTGAGCTGGCCGTACCAGTTAACATTTCTGGCGAATCTAAAGCCAGAATCTACCAGTATGGCAAGGATAGCCATATCTGGATCTGGTTTAAGACCGCAGGAGAGACTTTCATAAAGGAAGTCCAAATTGTGGAATGTGGCAAAGACGGAGTTTGTCTCTGTCAAAAAGGCATCTGGATGTTTACAGACCATACTCATTTAGTAAAAATTTCATAAGAAAAAGCCCGCAATTAGCGGGCTTTCTTTTTGGCTTTCTTAGCCTTCTTTTTAGTCTTTGGTTCTTCTTCTACTTCATACCCTACTACATAGGGTACTGTTTCTCCGTTTACTGAGTAATACCTAATATACGCGGTGAGCTCATCTTTTACATGGAATCTTTTGTAGATTAGGTCTGAATACGTCTCGTATAGCTCACCATCTTCGTCTTCTAGTACTACAATCTTGCGTTGCACTCTCCTAGCGTAAGCTACCTTGCCGTTGACATCTCTTAAGAAAGTTCTTACGTGCCGTTCTAAGACGGTCACTCTCTTTTGAACGTCTTCGTTAACTATTGATGGACCTCTGTTTACTGTTGGCATAATACCACCCCCTTAACTTAATGTGCAAAACCAAAGCCTATTTTTCCATTATAGCACAAAACCGCTAAAAAGTCAAGATACAGCTACTCTTACACTGGCTAGCCCTCTTGACTTTTTCCATATAAAGTGCTATAATCTGGTATTAGGGTGAGAGTTTTTTAAAAATTAGGAGGTGTATTGATGTTTAATTTTAAAGCAATTTCAAAAAAGTGCGCGAGTTTCGGGCTTGCTGTTTTAATGCTAGCTTCGTCTAGCCAAACGGCGCTGGCCAAGGAAATGCATGTTTCAGAGGATCTTTCTGATTATAACCGCAGCCTAGAAGAAAAGTTTACTGCGCCAAACGAAGATTATATCTTTGATTTTGAGCATGATTTCAAAGAGAATTCATCTGTGTCATATGTTTTGACACCCGAGCAACTAAAAAGTAAGCCCGGCACCGTCATTATAGAAGGAAACGAGAGTGACGACAACTTAGAACGTTGTCGCTATGTTATCTCTGTTCCGACTATTAAACAGGATGGAAAGACGACTAGCAAGCTAAACGACTACGGTATGATTGCCATCTTTTCTTATGGTATATCTATGGGTCAATACGAGGACTACTATGCTAATCTAGACCTACTTCTCTTTGACAAGGATTTTGCGACTAAGCATCCTATAGAGATAGGTTTTAGCAGTGTTGGTCCCTATATTAACACTACAGTTCCGTATCTTTTGGTTAGTCTCTATACCAAAGATTATGAGGCTCCAGAGGAAGTAGAACAGATGTCTACCTATGAGGCTAGCTATTATAGCTCTTGGTTTGGCGAAGAAAGCTGGTGGGAAGAGGACCCAAAAAACGTTAGCTTTACAGACCGCTCTATTGACTTATCTAAAAAGGACCTAGACCAGATTATCTGGCGTACTCAGCTTTGTAATCTGCTCTGCCGAGACAAGCTTGAAAGCTTTGATCACGGCGATAGCTTTGACTATAGCAGGCTATTTAATGACTATAGTAGCCCTCTAGCCGGTCAATTTACCAAAAAAGGCGGGTATAACGGCTTTAGCTATATTATGCCGTCAAATAATCCTGCTACCGTAATCGCCTTTACAGAGAACAAAATCTTTTTAGGTATCTCTGCTCGGTGGTTGCCAGACGATTTAGATCCGAACGTAGAGAATGATATTCTCTATACCGCTCTTGTCTACGAAGACAAGGCCGAAAATCCAGAGATGGTCAAAATTAATAATTATGACTCTCTCACGCGTGGCACTCTGGATGAGATTTTATACCTCCTAACCGACTCCGGTATCAACTGGGCAGGCCTAAATGCTTTAGACCTGAAAGATTAAGGAGGCGCCCCCGAATTTCGGGGGCTTTTTCTAGGTAGAATTTAAAAATTACCTCTTTACATCTTGTAAAAAATCGTATACAATAATTGTAAGTGTTTGGAGCTGGTTTTTATTAGTGCTTCAAACAAATTAATAATAAAGGAGATAATAAAGAATGGCAGATTTTGACCGTTCCAAACCTCACATTAACGTAGGTACTATGGGTCACGTTGACCATGGTAAAACTACTCTTACTGCTGCTATTACTGCAGTTTTGGCAAAGAAACTTCCTTCCGAAGTTAACAAGCCAGTTGCTTATGATCAAATCGATAACGCTCCTGAGGAAAAGGCTCGTGGTATTACCATCGCTACTTCCCACCAGGAATACGAATCCGAAAAGCGTCACTACGCACACGTTGATATGCCAGGCCCCGCC